>JAMCWQ010000088.1:0-39657 GCA_023480825.1 Chloroflexota bacterium
TCCTTCTGCGGAAGGACGAATAAATTCGCACCTACAAAATACTCAGCTAATTGCTGAAATTTCATCAGTCGCATCTGCCGTTCCTGTGTCCCCGCAGCGACTTGGTGAAATAAGGAACAATAATGAAAACGTTTACCAAATGTGATATACTCAGCGGCTGGATGTGGTACGGATGCCCCTCACTTGTGCATTCCTCACACCGGTCGTATGCGTATACTCGTGCAGGAGGACGTAATGCAAGTGCGTCAGGATGGCCCTGAGCCTAGAATGGGCGCGGTGCTGGTCGTGGGAGGCGGAATAGCCGGCCAGCGCGCTGCTCTAGATTTGGCCGAGGCCGGTATAAAGGTCTACCTGGTGGAGAGCTCCAGCTCTCTCGGCGGCAAAGTGGCGCAGATCGGAATGATGTTCCCTACTCATGACTGTGTTCTTTGCCGTGGCAGCTCAGACCATGGCCATGGATGCTCGAGGCCCACCATTTCCCCCGCGTTCCTGGATCATAGCAAACATCCGAACATTGATATCATGACCATGACCGAGGTCAGCGGCGTCTCGGGGTCGGCCGGGAGCTTCACCGTCAGCCTTAGCCGGCAGCCTCGCTATGTCGACCCCACAAAATGTACGAGTTGCGGGGCATGCGAAAAGGTGTGCCCGGTAGAGCTTCCCAGCGAATTCCAGCTTGGGCTGGCTACGCAGAAGGCGATCCATAAGACCGCTCCCCGTTCCGCCCCGGATGCCTACATTGTGAACAAGGGCGACTATTGCCTGAACTGCAACAAGTGCGTCGAGGTTTGCGCTCCAGGTGCGATTGATTTGCAGGAGCAGGAGCGAGTCCAAGAAGTAGAAGTTGGAGCCATTATCCTTGCTCCCGGATTCCAATTGTATGATCCGGCGCTCAGTGAGGAGTTCGGTCATGGCCGGTATACGAACGTGCTAACCGGGCTCGAACTAGAAAGGCTTCTCAGCCGGACTGGGCCGACATTCGGATCGCCTAAGCGGCCATCTGATGGAAGCGCACCGAAGCGGGTTGCCTGGTTGCAGTGCATCGGCTCCCGTGATCAGAACCACAACTACTGCTCATCCATTTGCTGCATGTTCGCCACAAAAGAGGCCATCTTGATGAAGCAGCGTGAGCCTGATGTCCAGCGCCGCGTGTTCATGATGGACGACCGGGCATTCAACAAGGAATAGCAGGCCTACCGCGACCAGGCCAAGGATGAGTATGGAATAGAGTACACTCGCTGCCGCATCTCCAGCCTCAAAGAGGACCCCTTGACAAAGGACGTCCTTGTGCGCTACCAGTCGGAAGACGGAGAGATAAAGACGGAGGCCTTCGATATCGTCGCACTCTCCACCGGCTCCGAGCCGGCTGCCAAGGCCGCGGACCTGGCCGGCCGGTTGGGTATCGAGCTCAACGAATGGGGTTTCTGCAAGACCGAAAAGTTCAACCCTCTGCAGACCACCATGCCGGGTATCTTCGTTTGCGGAACATTCGCCGGGCCGAAGGAAATCTCTGAGACCCTGGCGGAAGCGGCGGGAGCAGCGGCCGGGGCACTGCAGTTTTTGTCCCCGGTTGCCGGTTCCCTTTCTCCGGCTCCGGAGTATCCCCCGGAGCGCTCTGTCTCCGGTGAGAAGCCGAAAGTCGGCGTGTTCGTCTGCTCTTGTGGTGAGGAAATCTCCAAGGTAGTCGACTTGGACCAAGTGGTGAGCCATGCGCAGAGATTGCCGGACGTGGCCTACGTGGAGAAGGTCGCCTACGCCTGCGATCCCGATACCCGCAAGCAGATTGCCGGAAAGATGAATGAGCTGGGACTGAATCGCCTGGTGATGGCGGCCTGTAGCCCGAGAACTCATGAGTCAATGTTCCAGGAATTGCTCCGCCAGGCCGGCTTGAACTCCAATCTGGTGGATATTGCCAACCTGCGGGACCAGTGCGCCTGGGTGCACGTTGATGAGCCGGAAATGGCGACTCTCAAAGGCAAAGACCTCACGGCGATGGCTGTGGCCAGAGCCAGGCTGCTCGAACCAATCGAGACCTACGTCGTGGAGCCTAAGAAGAGTGTGCTTGTCATCGGTGGCGGCGCCACGGGCATGAGCAGCGCGCTGGCCATCGCTCAAGAAGGCTTCGGCGTGACCCTAATCGAGAGAGAAGCGGAGTTGGGCGGGAATTTGCGCCGCCTGTATTCCACCGCGGAAGGTGCTGATCCACAGCAGTTCTTGAAGGAACTGATTAGGGAAGTAGAGTCAAACGACCGCATAACGGTAATGCTTAATACCGAGCTGGTGAAATCCACCGGTTCGGCCGGCGATTTTCGTTCGACCGTTGCCACCATGGTAGCGGGAAATGGCGGCAGTACTGAGACGGAAATCGAGCATGGCGCAACGGTGGTGGCCACCGGTGCGGTGGAGTCGCGGCCGGGCAAGTATGGGCTCGGGCAGGACGACAAGGTAATCACCCAGCAGGACCTGGAGGCTGTCATTGCCCAGCACTCCGAAAGAATAAAATCGGCCAACTCCATAGTGATGATCCAATGCGTGCAGCCGGAGGACCAGGCGGAAGCATATTGCAGCCGTGTCTGCTGCACCGCCGCCGTGAAGAATGCTATCCGGATCAAGGAGCTAAGCCCACGGACGGATGTGTATGTGCTGTACAAAGACATGATGACCTACGGTTTCCGTGAGCAATACTACACGGAAGCACGGCGCAGGGGCGTCGTCTTTGTACGGTATAGCGATGATAGACAGCCGGATGTGCGACTGGAAGCCGGGAAGTTGAGGGTAGTCGTCGAGGACCCTATCTTGGGCGAGCGGATGGCGTTACAGTCTGACCTGCTGGTTCTCAGCACCTCTATTCGCCCCGCTGAGACCAATACCGGGCTGGCGTCCGTCCTTAGTCTCCCGTTGTCGCGGGAGGGATTCTTCCTCGAGGCTCATCTCAAGATGCGGCCGACTGACTTCGTGGCGCCGGGCATCTTCTTGGCTGGAATGGCGCATTACCCCAAGTTTGTGGACGAGTGCCTGAGCCAGGCAGCGGGCGTTGCGGCTGGCGTCGCCGGACTGCTTTCCAAGGACCAGGCCAAGTTCCGGGGCGAGGTGGCCACGGTTGATGCCACCAAGTGCGCGGCCTGCCTCACCTGCGTACGCGTCTGCCCGTTCGATGTTCCCTTCATCAATGCCGAAGGTGTCGCCGAGGTAGACCCCAAGAAGTGCCAAGGCTGTGGGACGTGCTCCGGCGAGTGCCCGGCAAAGGCGATTCGCCTGTTCAACTACTACGATGCCCAAGTACTGGCCAAGACCAAGGCTCTGGCCGGCCAGTTTGTCAAAATCGGGGAGGTAGCAGCAATTGGAGAATGAAGCAGAAAAGAGCCCGAACGGGTATGAGCCGAAGGTGGTGGCCTTCGCCTGCCAATATTGTGCATATTCCGCGGCTGATCTGGCCGGACCAACCGGGTTGCAGTACCCGGCGAATGTGCGACTGGTGAAGCTACCCTGCACAGGCAAGCTGGATGTTCTCTACATTCTCGATGCTTTCGAGAACGGCGCCGATGCCGTGTTTATTGCCGGCTGTCTGGATGGAAACTGCCATCACGTCGAGGGGCCACTGAGAGCCAAACGACGACTTGTGCTGGCCAACAAGATCCTCAATGAACTAGGGATTGGCGCAGATCGCTTGGGCATGTACCAGATGTCCGGTGGTGAGAGTATCCGCTTTGTCGAGGCGGCTCGCGAGATGACTGACCGGGCAAGGCAGTTGGGACCAAGCCCGCTGAACCAGCGGAAATCAGCGGCCAATGAGTAGAAGCTGTGCAGTGATTTGCCGCGAAAGTAGTGATTGGAGATTCGATAAATGATAATTGCGGAGCAGAAGACCCTCGAGGAAATCAAGCAGATCGTGGCCGGCTACAATAAGCTCTTGGTGGTCGGCTGCGGAACCTGCGTGACGGTTTGTTTCGCCGGTGGTGAGAAGGAAGTCGGGATACTGGCCAGTGAGCTACGAATGGCGCGCCAGATGGATGGCCAACAATTGGAGACGGTTGAGCGGACGATTCAGCGCCAGTGCGAGTGGGAATTTGTCGACCAGCTCAAAGACGCCATCGAAGACTGTGACGCCATTCTGTCTATGGGGTGCGGTGTCGGCGTTCAAGGGCTGGCAGAGCGTTTCCCTACCAAGGTAGTGCTGCCGGCGCTAAACACTAAAGGCATGGCCCTAACGGTTCAGGAAGGGCTGTGGGCTGAGAGGTGCGCCGGCTGCGGCAACTGCGTACTGGACAAATTTGGGGGTGTGTGTCCGATCGCCCGGTGCTCCAAGAGCTTGCAGAACGGGCCATGCGGAGGCTCGGTCAACGGGAAATGTGAAATCGATCCGGAGATCGATTGCGGATGGCAGCTAGTCTATGACCGCATGAAAGCCATCAACATGCTGGACAAACTGTACGAGGTCCAGGAGATCAAGGACTGGTCGACCGCTCGCGATGGTGGGCCTAGAAGAATCAATAGGGAGGATTTGCGACTGTGAAAGCCGGGAGCAATTTGGAACGAGTTCTTGAGGCCGGTCACTTTGCGGTGACGGCGGAGCTGGGTCCTCCCAAGAGCGCCGACGCCAAAGTGATTCACGACAAGGCCGAGACCCTGAAAGGGAACTGCGACGCCGTCAACATTACCGATAACCAGACGGCGATGGTGCGCATGTCCAGCATCGCAGCAGGAACCATAGCCCTGCAGCATGGGCTGGATCCTGTGATCCAGATGACCTGCCGGGACAGAAATCGCATTTGTATGCAGAGTGACCTGCTGGGTGCGTATGCCCTGGGCGTACGCAACGTGTTGTGTCTTAGTGGTGATCATCAGCGCTTCGGCAACCACCCCCAGGCCAAGAATGTCTATGATGTAGACAGCATGCAGCTTATCCGCATGGTAAAGAACATGCGTGATGAGAAGAAGTTCCAGTGTGGCGAGGCCATCAAGGTCGAACCCCGGTTCTTCATAGGCGCGGCAGCCAACCCGTTTGCCGACCCCTTCGAGTTCCGGCCCATCCGGCTCGGCAAGAAGGTCGCGGCGGGTGCCGATTTTGCGCAGACCCAGCTTGTTTACAATGTCGAGAAGTTCATCAACTTCATGGAAATCGTGCGGAAGATGGGCATTCATGAGAAGATATACATCCTTCCGGGAGTGGGGCCCATCAAGTCCGGCAAAGCGGCCGAGATGATGGCGACCACGGTGCCTGGGTTGGAAGTCCCGGACGAGATCGTCCAGCGTATGAAGAAGGCCGAGGACCCTAAGGCTGAAGGGATCAGCATCTGCCTGGAGATCATCGATCGAGTTCGTCAGATTCCGGGTGTTGCCGGGATCCACATTATGGCAATCGAGTGGGAGAAGGCAGTGCCTGATATAGTGCAGCGGGCCGGACTGCTCCCCCGTCCGGTTATCGAAGTCGTGGAAGAGCCGCAGGAACCGCCTGCTCAAAAGCCGGCTTAGGTGCGGAGATGCCGATGATTGCTGAAATTCCAGTAGCCGAAGGATTCGCGGGCGAGGTCGCTACACGCTCTGGGCAAAACGCCTTTCTGTGCTATCAATGTAAGAAGTGTACGAGCGGCTGCCCGGTTTCCGATCAGATGGATTTTACTCCGAACGAGATTCTGCGCATGGTCCAACTGGGCCAGCGTGACAAAGTGCTTCACAGCAAGACGATATGGTTGTGTGCGTCTTGCCAGACCTGCAGCACGCGTTGCCCTCAGGGTATCGACATCGCTCGCATCATGGACACCATGAAGTCGATATCTTACGCCGAGGGCGTTAAATCACCAATACCATCCGTGGAGATCTTCAACAAGGTCTTCCTGCGCTGGGTAAAGGTTACCGGCCGCTCCTACGAAGCGGCCCTGCTCGGTGAGCTGAAGATGCGCTTGATGGCCAAGGGTAAGCTGGATCCCGACCAGTTCATGAAGGATGCAGTACTGGGCCTCAAGCTGTTCACTGCCGGGAAGCTCCCGGTTCTGCCGCCTGTTCATCTGCCGGGGAGAAGAGGGCAGGATCGTACACCGAAGACCGGTAAGACGGTAGCCTACTATCCCGGCTGCTCGCTCCATTCCAGCGGGAAGGAGTTCGACATCTCGACACGCGCTGTCTGCGAGAGGCTTGGCCTCAACCTTGTGGAGCCGGAGGGCTGGGGTTGTTGCGGCGCGTCTTCGGCACATGCGGTTTCCCATGAACTGGCAACCACACTGCCGGTGAAGAACCTGTCTCTAGTGGAACAGGCCGGCTTCGATGAGGTTGCAGTGCCCTGCGCTGCGTGCTTCTCTCGCCTCAAGGCAGCGGAGTATGACATGGAGGAAGACCCGAAGCTGCGCAGTGAAGTGGGCAGAGAGGTGGGCTATGACTACCGGGGCAGCGTGAAGGTCCGCCATCTTCTCGACACGATCATCGAGGATGTAGGGCTCGAGAAGGTCAGCGGCCGGGTCTCCCAACCGCTCAAGGGGCTGAAGGTCGTTTGCTACTATGGCTGTTTGTTGACGCGGCCACCCAAGACCACCGGGGCGCCTCACCCCGAGTACCCGGTGCACATGGACAAGCTAATGGAGGCTCTCGGGGCGGAGTCGCTGGATTGGTCGTACAAGACCGACTGCTGCGGCGCTTCCTTTGCCCTCACGGAGCCGGATGTCGTGATGCGGTTGACCCAGCGCATTCTGCAGAACGCCAAGGATGTTGGAGCGGACGCGGTGGTCGTCGCTTGCCCGCTGTGCCATGCCAATCTGGATACGAGGCAGGGACAGATTGCCGAGTTGTATGGCCGGCGTTATGATCTGCCGATCTTCTACTTCACGGAGTTGATGGGGCTCGCACTGGGTGTCGAGGCGAAGAGCCTGGGGGCTCAGAAGCACATGCAGGACCCCATGCCTCTGCTGTGGGCCAAGGGGCTAGCGGCTACTTAGAGTCGCCGCCAAACGTAAGACCGCAAAGGGGCCGGCTCATTCGAGCCGGCCCCTTTTGGGCGTCAAAAAAAGGCGTGGCAACCAAATGTACTTTGCGGCGTTCTTATAGAGCGGTTTTTGAAAACACACGTGTGGTAGGGGCACGTCGGCGTGTTAGGCGCATTAGGGTTGTACCCCATGGCCTGCGACTAACTGTTATGCCAGGGGACGGGAAACGTAGCGCGGGTGGCTTGTCCCCCGCTTAGGCCTTAGGCTAGGCTAATGCTGAGGATCGCCTCACACTCGCTGGTTGAACCCGACCCACGACGGCAGAAGGGCGTGGTTGCGAATTGAGGGTACGATTTCTTGTCGCCCTCGCCAGGGTCTAACCCTACGTCGTGTGACACGTCGACGTGCCCGGCCGGTGGCTCTTTGGGCATGTCAGCGCCATGCCCCTAAATTGGCCGTCCAAGCTGGTCGTGCAGACTTGTTGCCGTGCCCGCGGCACGTGGCGTGCTGAATACTCTCCAAACTCGAGCCCGGCGGCTTCGAAAGGAGCGGCCCCGGCGAGTTTTGGCTGGACGACTGGAAGGAGGCGCAGAAATGTGGGTACTCCGTGATCCAAGGTTGTCCAGGCCGGTCCTAGTTTCTTTGCTGATCTCGGTCCTGGGCCTAAGTATGGTTCGGCCCCCTGCTGCTTCCGCGGCCGACCCAATCCTTGAGCTACACGTAGAGGGGAATCATCTTGTCGACAGTGGTGGGAAAACAGTCAGGCTGCGGGGGGTGAACGTGCCGTCGCTGGAGTGGTCGAAGTCCGGTGTACACCTCTCGCAAGAGCAGTTCGATTTTATTGCCCGCGACTGGCGGGCAAACGCCGTACGCGTTCCCATCAACCAGGACTGGGCGCTTAGCGACCAATCATACCTAGCAATGCTGGACCAGGTTGTCACTTGGACGAGGAACTCCGGTCTCTACTTGATAATAGACCTGCACTGGATATCGGGAAGACAGCAAGCCTTGCCGAATTCCGGTTCCGTAGCAATGTGGCAGTGGCTGGCCGCGCGGTGGAGCGGAGAGACCCATATACTGTACGATGTCTTCAACGAGCCTCGAGACACCGATTGGGGTACCTGGAAAGGCTGGGCCGGGCAACTCGTCGATGCCGTGCGCCAGGGCAACCCGGATGCTGTATGCGTCGTAGGCGGCGTCGACTGGAGTTATGACCTTAGAAGTATGGCCAGCGATCCTGTCAACCGGCCTAACATAATGCTCTCGGCACACGATTACCCCTGGAAACAGCTAGACCGCGAGCAGGCCTACGGTTTTCTCTCGGACAGGTATCCGATTCTGGTGGGAGAATGGGGCGGGCCGGACTCCAAAACGGAATGGGCGGCGGCACTCCTCGACTACATAAATGCCAAAGGACTAAGCTACACCGCGTGGGCCTTCTACCCCGGTGGCAATGGATTCCCCAGCCTTATCAAAGACTGGACCTATGACACCACTGCCGTCGGGGCGGTGGTGAGCGCGGACCTGCGTGCCACAGCGGCCGCGGCGTCTCCCGCTTCGTCACCGGGAACTAATCCGGGAGCCATGCCCGCAGGGGAGAATGGTCTTTCGGGGCTCTTCGCTTCGTTCTGGCAGACTAATGGGGGCTTGCCGGTATTCGGCTTGCCGGTGTCGGCGGAATTGGAGGAGAGGAATGGCAACACCGGAGACATGAGTTCAGTCCAGTATGTTGAACGGCAAAGGCTAGAGTATCATTCGGAAAATGCAGGAACACCGTATGAGGTGCAACTGGGTCGTCTTGGGGTGGAGGCTCTCCAAGCCCAGGGGCAGGATTGGAACAGCCTGCCGAAGGCTAGCCCCGATGCTCTCCACTATTTCCCACAGACCGGACAGGCCATCGCAGACACGTTCTGGCAATACTGGAACAGCCATGGTCTGGAGCTGAGCGATCCCGGGGTGTCATATCGTGAGTCGGTCGCACTTTTCGGCTACCCTATTTCGGAGCCCAGGATGGAAACCAACAGCAGCGGAGACACGGTGCTGACTCAGTGGTTCGAGAGGGCCAGATTCGAGTGGCACCCCGATGCGCCCGGCGAATCCAAAGTAATGCTCGGGCGCTTGGGAGCAGAAAGGTTGGGGAAGTAAGAGAGCTTATAGACCGGGCGGCTGTTCTCTGGTCTGCAGAGTATTGGCCGGCTTCCTGTCGCATTTGACGGAGCACTCGTTACATTCCAGGCCACACGGCTCGACATGCAGACTCATGGTGCAGGAGCCCAGCGCATCGCTCAGATCTTGCTCAAGGTGGTCACAGAGTCTGTGGGCTTCCGCGACAGACGAGTCTGCCTTGACCACCAAGTGCACATCGACATAGCGGTGCCCGGCGGCCTTTCTCGTCTTGATCTCATGGAAGTCGGCGAGCAGATTGGAGTGCTGGGCAAGGATTTCCGTTACCTTCTTCTGTTCTTCGTCCGGGAGGCTCCTATCCAGCAAATCGCCAGATGAGCGGCGCGTGATAGCCCAGGCAACCCTCATTATCAGCCCCGCGACTCCAATGGCCACTAACGGGTCGAGAATAGCCCAACCCGTGACGCGAACGATGACTAGGCCGGCGAAGACACCAGCGGAAGTCATGACGTCTGTGCTCAGGTGGTGACCGTCAGCCTCCAATGCTGGTGATTCTGTACGTTTCCCGACCTTGAACAACTGTCTGGATACGACGATGTTGACCACAACAGATACCGCCATGGCGACTAGTCCGAGGTCAACCTGAGGCAGCTCAAACCCATTGATGAGCTTGTTCGCGGACTCATAGACTATGAGCAGAGCCGCAATGAAGATGAGAACCGCCTCGACAGTGCCGGAGATATTCTCGATCTTTCCGCGGCCGTACTGGTACTTTGCATCAGGCGGCTTTGCGGACGTACGAACTGCAAAGAACGCGATGGTGGCAGCCAGCAGGTCGATGCCGGAGTGGATAGCCTCGGCGATGACACTAACCGAGCCAATGGATATGCCGATTATAAGCTTGAGCAAAGTAAGGGTGGTATTCGAGGCTACTGAGAGAGCAGCGACGCTGGTCTTACTATTGAACACTAGTCCTCCTGCGCACGGGCAAACCAAACCCGCCATGGTAGTCGTCGGCAAGGGAGCCTTCTCCCTGCCCGCGGCCGCCAAGTCCCGCGGGTCAATCCACCCGCTGCCCAGAAGGGCCCGGCCCCACCCACCGGGATTCCCGGTGGATCGCCTGCTCTGATTGGGCAACCACGACGCGCACCAGCAAAGGCGCACGTTGATTGATATCCTGATTATACGCCAGCAGAATCTGTACTGCAACCAGCATGCCGTGTCCCTTTTTCCAGTTGGCGCATTATGGTATAATTTGTCAATTAGGCGATTGGAAAGCGTTAAGGTTGGGAAGAGATGAGAGAGCGAGTGGTTTCGGGAAAGCTGAAGGAAGAGGACATCGGCGCCGACGCCAGCCTGCGTCCCAGGCGTCTGGACGAGTATATCGGGCAACACCGGGTCAAAGAAAACCTGCGCATTTGCATCCAGGCCGCTAAAGCGCGGGGTGAGGCGCTTGACCATGTGCTTCTCTATGGTCCTCCTGGATTGGGAAAGACCACTCTCGCCAACATCATCGCGAACGAGATGGAGGTGCAGATCCGCACCACAACCGGTCCCACTATCGAACGGGTGGGGGACCTTGGAGCCATTCTCTCCAACCTGCAATCCAAGCAGGTGCTATTCATCGACGAGATCCACCGGCTCAATCACCTCATCGAGGAAAAGCTCTACCCAGCCATGGAGGACTTCGTCCTCGATGTCTTGCTCGGCGAGGGGCCGTCGGCCAGGATCATACCGCTGCCACTGAAGAACTTCACCTTGGTCGGGGCTACTACGCGACTGGCCCTCCTGACTTCGCCCCTGCGAGATCGATTCGGAATCGTACACAGGCTCGAGTTCTACGACCAGCAGTCCATTGAGTCCATTATTCGCCGCTCGGCGAGGATTATGGGCGTGGAGATCGATGAGGAGAGTGTTCAGGAGTTGGGGAGCCGGGCGCGAGGCACGCCGCGGGTGGCGAACCGGCTCTTGAGGCGAATGCGGGATTACGCGGAAGTGAAAGCTAACGGGCGCATTACCCGGCATGTAGCCGAGGATGCCCTGGAGTTGCTAGAGGTTGACCGTCTTGGTCTAGACGAGATGGACAGACGGGTGTTGCACACCGTCATCGACAAGTTCGACGGCGGGCCGGTGGGACTGGAGACTATTGCGGCCGCCAGCGGTGAAGAATCGGAGACCATAATGGACGTATACGAGCCGTACCTGCTGCAGCTCGGCTTTCTCCAGCGGACACCTCGAGGGCGTATCGCTACCCGCCTGGCCTATGAGCACCTCGGCATACCGGTGAACCGGGATAAGGAGCAGCCGCAGCAGTCGGCGCTTTTCTAGGATGAAAATTCTACTGCACACCTGTTGTGCTCCCTGCACTACCTATCCCCAACGCTGGCTGCGGGAGCAGGGACACGACGTAACGGGTTTCTGGTACAACCCAAACATCCATCCCTGGCTCGAACACGAGAGACGGAGAGAGTGTCTTTCGTCGTACGCGGGAACCGTCGGACTGTCGATGATCTGGTGGCCGCAATACGAAATGCCGCTGTTCCTCCGAAGGGTAAGCGGCAGAGAGGATGACCGCTGTGCCGCCTGCTACGCCATGAGGTTGGGGGCGACGGCGGACGTTGCCAGCGACAAGGGTTTTGAGGCTATCAGCACTACACTGCTCATTAGCCCCTACCAAAGGCATGAGTTGATCGCCGAGGCCGGGCGCCGGGTGGCCGAGGAACGAGGCCTGAAGTTCGTTTATGAGGATTTTCGCAGAGGCTGGCCGGAGCGCGGTAGAGTCACCAAAGAGTTGGGGTTGTACCGCCAGCAGTATTGTGGATGCGTATATAGTGAGTTTGATCGTTACACCGGCTCTCCCCTAGTCACCGAACCCCTGCCGGAGTCTAGGAGGCAGGAACTTGCCATTTCTTGATTGGATCGGGCGTCTGCTGATCATCGCCGGCGCGCTAACCGTTTTCGCGGGAGTTGCAGTGCTTCTCATCAGGCGGTTTCCCTTCATTGGCCACCTCCCAGGCGACTTCGTGATACACGCTGACACGGTGACCATCTTCGTCCCCATCGTCACCTTCTTGCTGATCAGCTTGTTCCTGACTCTGATACTGAACGTGGTGGCCCGAATTATTCCATGAAGGTCTCAGAGTTTGACTACGAACTGCCGCAAGAGCTTATCGCCCAGCACCCGTTGGAGCCGCGAGACTCCTCGCGGCTCATGGCCGTGGACCGGGATGCCGGAGCTATCGAGCACCGGCATTTCCGGGATATCCTCGGACTCTTGCATCCGAACGACTTGCTGGTCGCCAATGACAGCCGGGTGATGCCGGCGCGGTTGCGCGGGCGCAAGCCTACCGGCGCCAGAATCGAGGTGCTACTGTTGCGCCGGATTTCTCCAGAGCGGTGGGAGGCTCTCGTCAAGCCCAGCCGGCGCGTCCAACCGGGAAGCACGATTATGTTTGATGGCGGCGAGGACAGTAACCATGTCCAAGCACTGGTTGGTGAGCGAACCGCCATCGGCTCTCGGTTCTTGGATTTTGCCGCGCCGCTCGATCCACTGTTGCCCAGACTTGGGGAGGTGCCGCTCCCTCCATACATCCACTCTGTTCTCGCCGATCCAGAGCGTTACCAGACGGTGTATGCCCGTGAACAGGGGTCGGCAGCGGCCCCCACAGCTGGCCTGCATTTCACTCCGGAGTTGTTGGAGGAAGTCCGATCTCGTGGCGTGAAGGTATCATTTGTCACACTGCACATTGGCATCGACACTTTTCGGCCGCTCATCACTGATAATGTGGAGGACCACGATATCCACACGGAATGGTATTACGTGCCGCCGGCTACTCTGGAGGAGATCCGCTTGGCGCGAGAGCGCAGGGGCCGGATAATTGCGGTGGGGACGACGGCGGTGCGAGTGCTGGAGACCGTCGCGGATGGCCGGGGACTTGTTCGAACCGAGATGCCGCCTGCGGATTGCAGTAACGGCCTGAGCGGTTGGACCAAACTATACATCTACCCGGGGTACTCCTTCAGGATGGTCGATGCCATGATTACCAATTTTCACCTGCCTCGCTCGTCTCTGGTATTGTTGGTCAGCGCCTTCGCCGGTAGAGACCTCATCAGGAGAGCGTATGCCGAGGCCATCAGGGAGAAGTACCGCTTCTTCAGTTTCGGCGACGCCATGTTCATCGCTTAGCGAAGCCCCACTTTTCTCTTTTGGCCATCTATTGTAGTATATGGCCGGAGTAGGCCACAGATGGTTATCTACAAATTGATGACGGTTGCGGCACCAACCAGGTAGGGTAGGCCTTCAGCCTACATTCCCCTTGAGGGGTTAGGGGTGATGGCAGTGGGTACTCACGATGACAAGGCTCACCCCTTGTCCTCATAATCGCCTTCCACCCTCGAAGGGGACAGGGGGGATTGCGGCTGAAGCCGCACCTACCAGTACCGTGCTACCCATGGCATCTGAGCAGGAGAAGTAGATGACTGCCACTTCCCAATCTCGCAGCGTGGGGTTTGTCTCCACCCGTTTCGCCGGGACCGATGGGGTATCGTTGGAAACCGAGAAATGGGCGCACGTCTTCGAGCAGAATGGATTCGCTTGCCATTACCTCGCCGGAGAGCTGGACCTACCTCCCGAGAGAAGTCTAATGGTGGAGGAAGCCCATTTTCTTCACCCCGCCATTAGGGAGATCTATCGCGAATGCTTCGGATCGAGAGTCCGCAAGCCGGCGATCACCGCCAGCATCCAGCGGCTCAAGGGGCATCTAAAGTCGCATCTGCACGCCTTCAAGGAGCGCTTCAAGATCGATTTGCTGGTGGTAGAAAACGCTCTTAGCATACCTCTGAATATCCCCCTTGGCTTGGCGCTGGCGGAGTTCATATCCGAGACGGGTATCCCGACCATCGGCCACCACCACGACTTCTTCTGGGAGCGCAAGCAGTTTCTTGTGAACTGCGTCTGGGAGTACCTCAACATGGCTTTCCCTCCGCATTTGCCCTTCATCCACCATGTTGTGATAAATTCCTCGGCCAGCAACCAGCTCAGCACGCGAACAGGAATTTCGGCGACCCTGATTCCCAATGTGATGGATTTCGAGAACCCGCCGGCCCCTCCCGATTCCTATGCCAGCGATGTCCGCCAGGCATTTGGCATTGCCGATGACCAGCTATTTATTCTCCAGCCGACCCGGATTGTCCAACGCAAGGGAATCGAGCACGCCATCGAGCTGGTGGGCCGTCTTGGCCTGAACGCGAAGTTGGTCATATCTCACTCCTGCGGAGACGAGGGTTATGATTACTTGGAGCGCATCAAAGAGTACTCCCAACTGATGAAGGTGGATACTCTGATCGCCAGTGACATCGTTGGTGAGCAGAGGGGGAGGACCGCCGACGGCCGGAAGATCTATTCCTTGTATGATGTCTATCCCTACGCTGATTTGGTTACTTACCCATCGGACTTCGAGGGTTTCGGCAACGCCTTTCTGGAGTCCATATACTACCGGCGTCCGATCGTGGTGAACGCCTATTCCGTCTATTCGACGGATATCAAGCCCAAAGGATTTAGGGTTATCGAACTCGACGGTTACGTGACGCAGGAGTCCCTGCGCCAGACCAGGGAAGTGTTGCTGAATCCTGATTTGCGTGAACAAATGGTGAAGCACAACTACCGTCTGGCACTCCAGTATTACTCCTATTCCGTGCTGCGCCGGAAGCTGGAGGACCTAATAGCCGATAGTTTTGGGGACTAGGGTAGTATGGCAACTAAGAGACTCCCTGGAATATGGATAAACGCCGCCCTGGCCTTGGCCGGGGTGGGCTTGATCCTCTACATCACCAAAGATGGCGCCGGTGTGTCGCCGGATTCTGTATCCTATCTCGGTGGAGCCAGTGGCCTCTTGTCCGGCCACGGCTACAGTTCGCCATCTGTCGACGGCTGGCAGGCCATCACTCAATGGCCGCCGCTGTTCTCACTGAGCATCGCCGCAGCCAGCCTGGCCGGCCTGCCCCTTGACAACGCGGCCAGGTGGCTGAATGCTGTTCTCTTCGGTGGCAATATCTTCCTCGCTGGCTTTCTGGTGAGGCTCTATGCTCCTCGTCCCATTTGGCCTTCGGTGGTCGCTTCGTCGCTTGTTCTCGTATCCTGGAATCTGCTGGAAGTCCATTCCATGGTCTGGTCGGAGCCGCTGTTCTTCGTCTTGGTGTTACTAACGCTCTTGGGTTTGGCTTATTACCTCCAACACCCTAACATGCCTCTTCTGCTGGGCTCTGCTTTCGCCTGTAGCCTGGCGTTTCTGGACCGCTACGCGGCAATTGCAGTGTTTGTCGCTGGAGCCGGCGGGATACTATACATAGGCGGGGTTTCATTGCGACGCAGACTCCGTGACGCGGCTGTCTTTGTCTCGGCCGGGTGTATTTTGCCGCTGGCTGTCGTAGTGCACAACGCCGGTTCCGGCGGCGCGTTCGGTGGCGGCCGGGGAATGGCCCTAAATTTTCCGACTTTGAATCACGTCGGTGGGGCTCTTGGGGCCGTGTCGCGGTGGGTCCTTCCTGGCTCTACTCCTCAGCCCTTGCGAATTGCCGGTCTCGCATTTGGGCTGACGGTCACAGCCCTCTTTGTTTCAATTGCCTGGCAGCATCGGAGTGCGGCGGCCTCTTCCGGCGAGCGAAAGTTAAAGGCCGTACCCTGGCTGGTGACTGCTTTTGGGATCGCCTACTGTGCTGTGGTGCTGCTGTCCTACATCGTGCTCGATGCCTCGATTATCCCCGACGATCGCACGCTGGCCCCATTCTACTTGGCGATGATTGTGCTGGCCGGGTGCCTGGCTGTTGATATCCAGTGGTGGCCTGGCAGATTTGCCGGCCGCGTCCTGGCTCCTTCATTGGGAGCGCTGGTAGCTCTTGTGATCACCTCCGGTGTGTTGTGGGTGCTGGCTCCGAACCATGATTGGCTATTCTTCAACGGAGAGAAGTGGCGCGGTTCTCAGACGATCGCGCTGGTTAGGTCGCTGCCTCCAGGCACCAGGATTTACTCAAACGGACCGGATGCTATTTATTACCTGACCGGCCGCCTCGCGGTGAAGATCCCCAATCGGATCGATCAGTTCAGCGGCTTGACGAATACCGGCTACTCGTCAGCGATGGACGACATGGCCAAGGAAATGAGTGCAAAGGGAGTGGTGCTCGTGTACCTGCGCCTTGTCGATTGGCGCTGGCAGTTGCCATCGGAGGGAGACCTCAAAGTGAGCATGGCGCTTCGGGCCGTCGCCAGCACAGACGACGGGGCGATATACCAGCGGGGGCGGTGAACGTTACTCCATTTGGTATAATTGCCATTCAGTTCAGTGATTCCCAATCGGGGTGCACAAGGTGGAGCAACCGTTTTCTTTCACGCTCGAGGCCGCGGACGGCGGCGCGCGGGCCGGGCGAATTCAGACCGGGCATGGCGAAATCGCCACGCCGGCGTTCATGCCGGTGGGGACCCAGGCCACCGTCAAGACCCTAAGCCCTCGCGACTTGCACGAGTTGGGAGCCCAAATTATCCTGGGTAACACGTATCACCTCTATCTCCGGCCAGGCGATGGGCTGATCGCGGAAATGGGCGGCTTGCACAAGTTCATGTCTTGGAACGGGCCGATTCTGACGGACAGCGGTGGTTACCAGGTCTTCAGCTTGAGCGAGCGGCGCCAGCTGAGCGATGGGGGGGTTATTTTCAAGTCCCACATCGACGGCAGCCAGCACCTTTTCACGCCGGATAAGGTGGTGGCCATACAGGAGAACCTCGGCTCGGACATCATGATGCCGCTTGATCATTGCGCCCCCTACCCGAGCGATCATGGTTACAACGTACAGGCTCTCGAGCGCACCCACCGCTGGGCCGTGGCCAGCAAATTGGCGCAAAGCAGGGCCGACCAAGCTCTCTTTGGTATTGTTCAAGGAGGAACGTTTGCAGACCTCCGCCGGGAGAGTGCCCTGTTTCTGCGAGAACTGGACCTGGCCGGCTACTCGATTGGCGGCCTGAGCGTTGGTGAGCCCAAAGAGGTCATGCACTCCATGCTGGAGGAATGCACGCCGCTGCTACCTGAGGACCGGCCCCGCTACCTGATGGGGGTGGGATCGCCGGAGGACCTATTCGAATGCGTGGAGAGGGGCATAGACATGTTCGACTGTGTCCTACCGACACGCATCGCCCGGAATGGCGCCGCCTTCGTGTCGTCGGGCCGGCTGAACCTTAGAAACTCCGCCATGGCCCGGGATGAGCGCCCCATCCAAGAGGGCTGCGCGTGCTACACCTGCCGGAACTTTTCCCGGTCCTACCTGCGGCACCTGTTCAAGGCAGAAGAAATCCTCGGACTGCATCTCGCCACCATTCACAACGTTCACTTCCTACTGCAACTGATGCGCGACATGCGGTCTGCCATCATCGATGGTACCTTCGCTACCTTCAAGCGGTCCTTTATCGACGGGTTCCGGCCGGTAGACTACGAAGTGCGCATGCGCAATCGCGAAGCGCGCGCCGCCTCCCTTCGAGCGACGAAGTAGAGCGAAAGCGCCGCCTCCGGATGCAGTGGCGGCACCCCATGTTACCCAACCCCTGCCCAAGAGGGGCATTTCCTGATCACGAACTGGCCGGCGCGAGAGAGTAGAAGTGCGTGCCGCCTATCGGGCATCTCGCTAGCTAGGCAAGAAGCCGGCAGATTTGACGCTCACCAACTGGCACGATAGAATGAGCCAGGTGACTTACGGCTCAGAACAAAGCTGGCATTGGATGAAGTGAGCGACAGAGACTCTGAGGAACAGGCTACTTCCCCTGTAACAAATGGACGACGGCGGCGGCGTCCAGAGAGAGTCGCCTGGTTTGTTCTCGCCCTTTCCTTCCTTCTGTTCCTCAGTCTGTGCGGGGCGACAGGGGCTGCGGCCTATTTCTACCGCAGCACGGCCACCGAGACCCGAAATGCTAAGTTGGAATTGATCGATGGGGACAGTGTCTTCGTTCGGGAGCGCGGTTATAGCGACTGGCGCCAGGCTACGAACGGTATGACCTTGTCAGAGGGGGACGCTGTTCGCACGGGCACGAGCAGCAGGGCCCTTGTGACGCTTTTTGATACCAGCACTATCTTGCTTTCCGGCGATACGGAGATCGTAATCGTGGACATGAAGACCAGCCGCTATATCTCTCGAACGAAGCAGGTCCGCTATACGCAGACGTCAGGCCGCACCAGAGTGGGCATGGCGGCTTTGGAAGACTATTCTCGCTATGATTTTGAAGTGACCACTAGTCAGGCCAACGTACTGTTTGATGTACCGGGTGGTAGTTACCTTGTTGAGGTTGGCAATACCAACGATGTTCCTTTCACCAGGGTCGAGGCCCGGCGTGGCACGGCCTCGGTGAGCGGCGCGGGTACCACTGTCAGCGTGGACGAGGAACAAAAGACAATTGTGAATCAGGGCGGAGTCCCTTCCTCGCCCAACTCGGCTCAGCGAGAGCTGCTGGCCAATGGCGACTTTGGCAAGCAAATGGAGCATTGGTCAGAGACCTACGACCAGGGGGGAGATGGGGGCGACGTCTTTGGCAAGGTCACGTTGACGAACCAGGCAATTGCGGGTAAACCGACAAACGTGGTTGAGTTTCGCCGGGTGGGTGGCAATACTGACTACGCAGAGACAGGCATACACCAGAACCTGAACGCCGAAGTGGTGGATTTCATCAACTTGCGACTGAAACTCGACGCCAGGATTGCGTACCAGAGCCTATCCGGCGGCGGGTCGCAATCCAGCGAATATCCCCTCATGGTCCGGATCAGGTACCTTGATGCGAACGGTAATCCGGCAGAGTGGTACCACGGCTTCTACTATCAGAATGACGACGGTAACCCGGTTAGGGACGGAGAGAAGGTGGAAGAGGATATGTGGCAAACCCTCCAGATAGACCTTCGTGATATGTATCCCCGCCCGGTGACCATCAAGTCTCTGGACATTTTCGCCGCAGGACATGACTACGACACTTTGGTGGCGAATATCTCTCTAGCCGGTGATTGAGGTCGAATGAATGGCGAATAAGGAGCCGTTTGTGGAAGATGACTTGAGGGTAGAGACCGTGGTGGTTGGCATGTTACAGGCCAACTGCTACCTGGCCGGTTGCCCAAAGACCAATGAGTGCCTGGTGATCGACCCCGGCGATGATGTGGACCTTGTCTTGCAGAGAATGAAAGATCTTGGATGGCAAGCAAGGCTCATTGTCGCCACCCACGGGCACTTCGATCACGTCCTGGCGGCCAACGAGCTTAAGCGACTGACAGGGGCCCCGCTAGCAGCGCATAAATTGGACGTAGAGTTGCTGAGGCAGCCTGGCGCAGCTCTGGGAATGCCTGGCCTCAGCGGAGCGGAGGCGGGTGGAGAGCTAGACGATGGCGACGAGATTGAGCTTGGCGAGCACGCATTTCGCGTGCTGCATACCCCCGGCCACACACCGGGCGGCATCTGTCTGTTATCGGGAGGCGTATTGTTCAGCGGCGACACCCTGTTCAATACCGGGGTCGGCCGGACTGATTTCCCGGGTGGTAGCTGGGATGAGCTGATGGAGAGTATTCACGACAGGCTGTTCGAGCTGCCGCCGGAGACAAAAGTCTATCCGGGCCACGGTCCTGCTACTACTATTGGATACGAAAAGATGAACAACCCGTTCGT
This sequence comes from Chloroflexota bacterium, assembly GCA_023480825.1. Lineage (GTDB taxonomy): Bacteria > Chloroflexota > Chloroflexia > JAMCWQ01 > JAMCWQ01 > JAMCWQ01. Next base: position 19,719 of record JAMCWQ010000088.1, read on the forward strand.
ATGATCGCTTGTACCTGAGCGATGGCCGGCCGGCTCGGCCACTTTCTGGAGCATTTTGGGAGGCATTCTAGTGAGCAACATTTGCGTGATTGGTACAGGGTACGTTGGATTAGTGACCGGCACATGCTTCGCCGACCTAGGCAATACCGTAGTCTGCGTGGACATCGACGCCGAGCGAATCAAAGGTCTGAATCAGGACCGCCTGCCGATATTCGAGCCCGGGCTCGAGGAGATGGTGGCCCGCAACCGGCGGAAGGGACGCTTGAAGTTCACCACAAGCTACGACGAGGGTGTAGAGAACGCCGAGTTCGTTTTCCTTGCTGTCGGGACACCTTCGGACAGCGATGGGAGCGCAGACATGCGCCAGGTGGAAGCGGCGGCTCAGGGGGTGGGCAAGTGTCTTCGCCAGGACGCCGTTATCATCAACAAGAGCACGGTGCCGATTGGCACTGGAGACCAGGTGGCGAGAATTCTCCGCGAGCATGCCCCATCCGGCTTGCGTTTCGAGGTAGTGTCTAACCCCGAGTTCCTGAGAGAGGGCTCAGCAGTCCTGGACTTCATGGAGCCGGACCGCATAATTATCGGGTCGGATGACGGGGAATCAGCTCGCCGAGTAGCTGAACTTTACCACGCACTCGGCGCTCGCATCATGATCACGAGCCTTCGTACCGCGGAGATGATAAAGTACGCCTCCAACGCCATTCTAGCGTCTCGCATTTCCTTCATCAATGAGATTGCGCAGACGTGTGAGAAGCTTGGAGCTGATGTCAAGGTGGTGGCAGAGGGGATGGGGTTGGATAAGCGCATCGGCAATCTCTTCCTCAATGCAGGGATCGGTTTCGGTGGCTCTTGCTTCCCGAAAGACGTCAAGGCCCTGAAACGCATGGCTGAGCAGGTGGGGTGCGATCCCAAGTTGCTGACCGCAGTCATGCACATCAACGCCGAGCAACGGCTTCTCTTCGTGGAGAAGGTCGAGAGAGCTATTGGTGGCCTCCGCAGCAAATCGTTGGGTGTGTGGGGGCTCTCTTTCAAGCCGAACACAGACGACCTGCGCGATGCTCCTTCTATTGACATAATCAGTCTGCTGCTGGAGAGAGGGGCGTCCGTAAAGGCCTATGATCCGGCGGCTATGGAGCGGTTCTCCGAGATAGTTCCCTCGGCTGTCCTCTGCAAGAACGCCTACGAGGCGGCCAGTGGCTGTGATGCTCTCCTTCTGCTCACCGAGTGGAATGAGTTCAAACAGGTTGATCTGGCGGCAGTGAAGCATTCCATGGCGCGGCCCGTCTTCCTCGATGGCCGTAACCTGTCCGATCCCGAGGAGATGGTGAGGCTGGGATTTGAATATTGGGGAGTGGGAAGGGCATGTCCGGCGAAGCCATTGGATGGAGACAGCAAAACCTCGAGTGTGGTGTCGACATCGTCGAAATAGCACGAGTGGAAGACGCCCTGCAGCGCTGGGGAGAGCGCTTTCTGTGCCGGGTATTCACCAGGCAGGAGAGGCTTCGCTACGGAGACCGAGCGCCAGAGCTGGCGGCGAGGTTCGCCGCCAAAGAGGCGGTATCCAAAGCGCTCGGAACCGGTCTCAGAGGCATTTCCTGGCGCGAAATAGAGACTCTGGGTGACGAGCGCGGTAAACCGGTGTTGACCCTACATGGCAAGGCAGCAAGGCGGGCTAGGGAGCTGGGCCTTTGCTGCTGGTCGGTAAGCCTGTCGCATTCGCGAGACAATGCGATAGCGTTCGTGGTGGCTTCAGGTGAGTAAGATGAAGATCGTGACGTCTTCTGAGATGAGGGAACTGGACCGGCAAGCCGGCGAGGCTGGACTTCCGACTGAAGTACTGATGGAGAATGCCGGTCTGGCTTTCGCCAATGCTGTGGAGAGAGATGTCTGCCTCGTAGACGGCAAGTCTGTGGTGGTCCTTGTCGGGCCGGGGAACAATGGTGGGGATGGCTTGGTGGCAGCGCGCCATTTCCATGACCGTGGCGCTCAAGTCTCTGTCTGGACCTGGAAGCGGCAGATCACCGAGGCTGATGCCAACCTTCGCTTGGTCCGGCAGAGGGGAATTCCGGTTGAGACCCTTCCCGCAGATTCGCTGCTAGCCTCGCTCAGAACCGCTGACATCGTTGTGGATAGTCTCTTGGGGGTCGGCCTGGACCGGCCTGTATCGGGCGATTTGGCGGATATTATTGAATCGGTGAATAGCGCGCGCTCGGAACGCGGGCAGACTATGGCCGTCGTCGCTCTAGACATACCTACCGGCTTGAATGCCGATACAGGGCAGGTGATGGGCACTGCCATCCGAGCGGATTTGACCGTCACCCTGGGGTATCCCAAGGCCGGATTCTTCATCTTTCCCGGGCCCGATATCGCTGGAAAGTTGGCCACGGCCGGCATCGGGTTGCCTGAGGAACTGGGCGCTGGTCTACCCGTTTCGCTTACCAGCGCCGAGGCGGCGGCGGCCTTGCTTCCCGCACGTCCAGCCGGGGCTCACAAAGGTGTATTCGGCAAGGTCCTGGTAATCGGCGGCTCAATCAACTACATCGGTGCGCCAGTAATGGCCTCGATTTCCTGCCTTAGGGCTGGCGCAGGGCTCACAACCCTGGCTACCGCACGCGGCATCCATCCGATAGTGGCCTCGAAGCTAACCGAGGTCACATTCCTGCCGTTGCCGGAAACGGATCTCGGGGTGCTGGGCCCGGGAGCAGTCGATAGGGTGGCGGAGGCCGCCGACGATTTCGACACCATCCTCTTGGGTCCCGGTATCGGCCGCGATGAAGATACCGTTGCCTTTGTCCAGCAGCTATTGCAACTTCACGCAGCCGGTGAGGAGCACCCGCCGATCGGATTTGTCAGGAGCGAGGAGAAAGAACCGGAGCAAGCGAAGGGTGCTGCCGGCCGGAAGATGGTAATTGATGCCGATGGGCTCAACGCTCTCTCGGAGTCTGGCGAGTGGTGGAAGTACCTGCCAACAGGGAAGGTGCTGACCCCTCATGCCGGAGAACTGAGCCGGCTTACGGGGCAAGCGATCGACGAGATCGAGAAGGACCGTATCAACGTTGCCAGAGACTGTGCCCAGCGGTGGGGCCAGACTGTGGTTCTCAAGGGCCCCTACACAGTGGTCGCCTCTCCCGGCGGCGAGGCCAGGCTCAACCCCTTTGCCAGCTCTACTCTGGCTACCGGGGGTAGCGGTGATGTGCTGTCTGGAACAATTGCCGGGCTGATGGCTCAGGGACTGGACGGATTTCCCGCGGCAGTACTGGGGACCTATCTGCATGCAATGGCCGCCAAGATTGCGGCCGGCGGGATAGGTGACGTTGGTGTGCTGGCCAGTGAGATAAGCGAGCACCTGCCGCTCGCGATCCGTGAGCTTACATCGTTGAAGTAGCCTTCAAGAGATTCTTCGCCAGTTGTAGTGAAGCCTGGCATTGAGGACCTGTGTAATGAGCGATCCACGTAACGCTGCGCACCCCAACCCAGACAGCATGATTCCCTGGCAGGGCCGGCCCACACATGCTGTGGTCGATCTCGACGCGGTCGCGGCTAACGTCCGCGCCATACTGGACCACGTGGGGCATGGGGTTCGCGTAGCTCCGGCTGTCAAAGCCAATGCCTACGGGCATGGAGCTGTACCGGTGGCTGCACAGGCGCTCGCCGCCGGTGCAAGTCTCCTTTGTGTGGCATGCGTTGATGAGGGAAGGCAGCTAAGGTCCGCTGGGATTGCTGCTCCAATCCTTGTTATGGGCTATTTGCAGCCATCCGAGATCGATAGCGCGGTGCAGTCCGGATTGACACTGACTATCAACGATGCCGAACAGGTAGAGGCAGCAGCCACCGCCTCCGAATCCAGAGGGGCCAAGACCAGGATCCATCTTAAAGTGGACAGCGGGATGAACCGGTATGGTTCTGATGTGGAAACACTCCTCCGTTTGGCTAAACTTGCCGGTAGCAAGGCCTCTCTGGAGATGGAAGGGCTGTATACACACTTCGCTTGTGCCGATGAAGCAGACAAATCGAGTGCCTACCGGCAATTCGAGACCTATCAGGAAGCGCGAACCAAGCTGCGGAGCGCGGGGTTTGAGTTCGCACTTTACCATGTGGCCAACAGCGCCGCTATCCTGGATATGCCCGATACCCATTTGGATATGGTCCGCCCTGGTATTGCCACCTATGGGCTCTATCCATCGGCTGAGGTGTCCCGGCTGCCGGGCCTCGCCCCTGCATTGGCGCTCAAGAGTCAGGTGGCTCGGGTACATGAGTTGCGGCCCGGGGACGGCGTCAGTTATGGCTACACTTACATTGCGCGGAAGCCTACAAGAGTGGCGCTTGTGCCCATAGGCTACGCTGATGGCTACCATCGCAGCCTGTCGAACAAGGCCTTTGTCTTAATAAATGGGCGGAAGGCCAGAGTTGCGGGCCGTGTCTGCATGGACCAATTGGTGGTAGATATCGGGGACCTGGACGGCGTCGCCGTTGGCGATGAAGTGGTTCTGATCGGCCGCCAGGGGAGTGAGTGCATTAGCGCCGATGAAGTAGCGGGGCTGGCTGGGACCATCAACTATGAGGTTACAACATCATTATCAACTCGTGTGCCTCGTCTATATTTGCGGGCAGGCAGACCAGTGGGGTACTCCGATCTCAACTCGGCGGCTGGCCTCTGTCTCCCTTGAAGTGCACTGCCTCTAGAACATGTCCTTCTCGTAGTCGCGAAGATGGGGAGCGCAGGCTTCGCAGAGCGCAATCTGGTCATTCATGCGTTTGATCCCATCGCGTCTGTGAAGCTGGTAGCGGTAGCTGTAGGTCGTGATGTGTTTAGGGCAATACCATGTCATGCACCGCTGGCAGAGTTCCAGATGGGTGCTAGCACCACAGTTCTTGTGGCCGCAGCGGCCGTGAGAGTTTAGCTTTTCGGCAATTCTTCTTCTGGTTTCCTCTGTTGCCAGTTCTCTTTGCTTCTCCATCTCTCTCAGGTAGATTGGCAGACAGTTCCGGCACACCTCCAACTCATGGTTACCATGAATAGCGCAGAAATCCTGGCCACATATCGAGCAGCGTGCAATCGCCGGGTGGCCGCATATGACGAAACCTAGTTCGCAAGAGTCGCCCTTCATACCCCGTTCCACCTTCCTGTCTTCCAACCCGGCCTGCTTGAGGTCATCCTCCGCCGCGCCTTAGCGTTCCTGGTTGACGGCGATCTCATCGGCTGGCCACTGATAAGCTTCCGGCCGGCGGTTGGCCAGAGAGGGGAGTTGTCTTCGCACCTTTCCGCAGAATTCCAAGTCGAGATCGGCTGCAACAAATGTCTCGGTATCCGGCGCTACTACCAGGGGGATTCCCCACGGGTCCACGATCATTGCTCTCCCATAACAGAGGTCATCTGGTAGATGCTTCCCGACTTGAGCCGGCGCCACGATGAAGAGTTGATTCTCGATGGCCCGCGCCCGCAGCAGAACTTCCCAATGGTCCTTGCCGGTGTGCATAGTGAAGGCTGCTGGGACAAATATCAGATGAGCGCCCCGTAGGGCGAGAATGCGGTACAACTCGGGAAACCTGAGGTCATAGCAGATCGTGAGGCCCACGGTAATCCCATCGATCTGGGCGGTCACAATATCGGCTCCGGGCTGGTTGGAGTCGGACTCGCGCACCGGTTTTGATCCGGAGAATTCGACATCGAACAGATGGATCTTGCGGTACTTTGCGATGATCTCGCCCTCGGGATTGAGGAGCACGGAAGTGTTGTAGCAGCGGTCCGATCGGCCTGAAGACTCCTGTATGCTACCACAAAGCAGATAGACGCGGTGCTGGCGGGCTTTCTCTGCCAGGCGGTCAGTTGTCGGCCCCGGTATCGGCTCCGCGCTCGCCAGGTACGTGCCATTTTGGCCGAGGTAAGGGAAGTTCTCCGGCAGAGCGATGACCCTAGAGCCGTCGGCAACCGCAAGATCAATCAACCTTTCAGCGGTATCGAGATTGGCTGCCTTGTCGCCTCTGGAGTTCATCTGAATGATCGCAGTCTTCACTGATTGCCCTCCTCGAATGCTGTGCCAACCGATGGTGGAGCGCGGTCTAGGCGAGCCCTGGTCTGTTCTAGAATATCTTAGCTATCTGATCCCGGTCAAAGCGAGGCAGGGGGATGGTCCCCGCCGGCGTGATCATCTTCACTCCCTCTTCTCGAGTGGTCACTCGCCCGATTACGGCCGCTCGTATCCCCCCGGAATCCAGTGCTTCGATCAATTTCGCGGATTCGCCTGCGGGCACAATAATTATCAAAGCTCCGGAGGCGATGACGCCAAGCGGGGCCAGTCCAAAATCGGCGCACAGACGGGCGCTCTCTGGGAAAATGGGAATGCTCTCTTGATCGATGAGCATGCCAACATTGCTAGCCACCGCTACCTCGTGAAGCCCGGTCGCGAGCCCTCCCTCTGTGGGGTCGTGCATGGCATGGACCGGTGCGGTCTCGACGGCTATTCTCGCGTCCTTGAACACGCTTATGCCAGGATCACGGAGGAAGTTCCTGGCCCGATCCACAAACTCTGCGGGATAGCGACTGCGCAGTTCCTCCCGGTGCTCTCGGGCAATTATAGACGTAGCCTCTATGGCGATGCCCTTGGTGAGAATGATGTCATCGCCCACCTGCGCTCCAGCAGCCGTGACGAAGCCGTTCCGGCTGGTCTCTCCCAGCATTTGGCCGACGACAATCGGGCGGTCCAGGTCGTGAGTGATCTCCGTGTGGCCGCCACAAAAGGCAATTCCCAACGAAGCGCAGGCGCTGGAAATCTGGGCGAAGATATCCTCGACCATCTGTATTGTTGTGTGGTCACCTGGCAGGAGAAGAACCGAGAGGAACCACTTAGGGACGCCGCCGACGGACGCGATGTCGTTCGCATTGACGTTGACCGCGTACCAGCCGATCTCGTCGATGGCAAAGGTGATGGGGTCGGTCTTGGCGATCAAGGCGGTGCTGCCAAAGTCGATAACGGTGGCATCGCCTCCGACCTTTGGACCTACGAGGACCCGGCCATTAGTGGACGTGTAGCGGTCCAGCAGCTCCGCCAAGCAGTCCATATCCAGCTTGCCAACCGGTAGAAAATCCGACATATCCCTCAAAACAAAGCGACTCGCCTACACCCCGACTATAGCACTGGATTCCGGATCGTGTCAATTATCCAGGTACAACTGCCTGTGTCGACATCTATGTGGACAGCCATTATTGGTTCTGTCTCTTTTCAACCAGCAATCTGGACCGTCGGTTGTCGAGTGCCTCTACGGCCCTATTGCCGTAGCTTAGCTGCCTCCGGTATGAGATCAGACAAGTCCAGCCTCATCAGCGTGTCATCGGAGGGTACGCCCTTGTTATCCCACCCGCTGATGGCGTAGAACTCCTCCAGCATGCTATCGAAGTCAGCAGGATTCACCAAAGAGCCCTTTTTCGGCCCATCGGGGACGGGCTCTGAGAAGATCCGCCTTGGTGCGCTGTCGTCTTTTCGAGTGAAACCGAAGCGGCCGTTGATAACCCGCGTCAGATTGAACACACGCTCCGTTACTAGCGCCAAATCGTCCCCCGTCCGTTTCTTGCCGGTCGCGGCGCTGACCAACGCAGCATAATCGTCGAGTTCCAGCGAGTAAGACACGAAGCGGCATTGGCCCAGGATATCGGGCGTGGAACGCCTGATCTGGCTCTGCTTGACCAAAGCAGCTTTGCCCTGAGGGGTATCCCAGTCACCAACGAAAAAGTCCATCTGCCAGACCCTGTTGTGATCCGATCCCCTATCGACGATGGCGTAGCCAAGCACTTGACCCATGCCGCCCCGGGTCTCATAGCCGGATTGCTCCAGGCCTTTAGCGTGCATAGCGAAGCTTTCGCTGCCCTTGCCGATGACTGCCGCCGCAGAGCGCACACCTTGGGCCAAGGTATCGCCAATCCCCTCCCGGTGGGCGATTGCCTCAATAGCCCAAAGATAGGCCGGCTCGTTGCCGAATCGAAGTTGTTGGCCGCCGGTGGCGCTGTCATCGACGATGCCGCGTTCGTAACACTCCATGGCGAAGGCGACGATATTGCCCGTGGAGATGGCATCAAGCCCAAGGTCGTCACAGAGATAGTTCGCCCGAATAACAGCGTCCAGGTTGGATATCCCGCAGTTCGATCCAAGCAGGGCCAGAATCTCGTACTCGGGGCCGTCGACGCGGGTCCCAGCATACGGCCCGTCGTCTATCACGCAATAGGTGCCGCACACTACGCTACAGCCAAAGCACGCCTTGTTCTTGACAAATCGCGTCTGCCGCATAAGCTCGCCACTAATGGACTCCGCGTGCTCGAACCAGCCGCTCTGGAAGTTGCGCGTTGGCAAGCAGCCTACCTCATTGCTCATTATTACGTGCTCCGCGGTGCCTCCCTCTCTCCATTGCTTGGTGGAAGGTAATTCCTGAAGCCGCTTATACAGGGCCGATACCTGGCTGCGAAACTCCGCAGGATCCGCTAAGTGTATGGAGCCGGAGCCACGCACCGCTATGGCCTTTACTTTCTTCGAGCCCATAATTGCTCCCATGCCGGTCCGCCCCGCCTGGCGCCCAAAATCGTGCCCGATGCAGGCAACATTCACCAAGTTTTCGCCTGCCGGGCCGATGCACAGCACCTGCGTCTCCTCGCCGAGGTTGTCCTTGATCCGGCTCTCGGTCTCGAAGCACCCCAGCCCCCAAAGTGCGGAGGCATCCATGAACTGAACCTTGTTGTCTTCGATGGATAGTGTCACCGGAGTGGATGCTAGACCCCGTAGGATGATGACATCGTAACCGGCGAATTTGATCTCCGGGCCGATATGCCCTCCGATTGTGCTGTCACCATAGCCCCGCGTGGCGGGAGACCGGCTGATGATGCTCAGTTTTGACCCGGTAGGGGAGGCGGTGCCGGTCAAAGGCCCAGTTGCCAGAATGAGCAAGTTGTCCGCCGAGAGAGGATCGGTTTCCGGAGGTAGTAGGTCGTAGAGAAGCTTGGCGCCGAATCCTCTGGCGCCGAGAAAGCGCGAGGCAAGGTCCTCCGGAAGGTCTCGCACCTCGCTGCTTCGAGATGTGAGGTCGACAGTCAGGATGCGCCCTATATAACCGTTCTTAGTGGACATACTTGCCTCCTATCGGGTCACTGCCAAACGACGAACAACTTGATATGGGCGGGAGATTCAGTCCTGCGGGAGCCCCCGCGGCACTTGCTCGATAACCACCGGAGCGCGGCCAGTATAGCACAAACCAATAGGCACGCAAGCCATCACCGGCCGCGTTCACGTAGCCTCAATGCTTCACCAGCCATGTCCTCGAGGTCAAGCGCTCGCAGGTGCTCTGGTGTCGGCAGGCCATTCGTATCCCAACCACTCACTCTGTAGAACTCATCCAGCATGGCCTCAAATTCGGCTCGTTTCACGATACACCCCTGTCGCGGGCCATCCGGCACGGGCTCTTCAAAGACGCGATCGGGAGCCCTATCATCGGCGCGGGTGAACCCGAAGCGGTAGTTGATGAGTCGAGCCACGTTGTAGACACGTTCCGCGACTTCCTCGATCCTGGGGGCTTCCCACTGTTCTCCGGTGCCTGCCGTCAGTAGCTCTGCGTAGTCTTGCAGCTTGAAGGGGTAAGAAGCGTACCGGCACACATCCAGCAGATCAGGCGCCGAGCGTTCGATCTGGCTTTGCCTGGCCGCGGCTCCCTTGCCTTCCGGCACGCGCCATGGACCCATGTAGAAATCGGGGTGCCACATGCGATTATGGTCCGATCCCCGGTCGGCAATAGCGTGTCCGAGAGCCTGTCCCATGCCGGCGCGTGTCTCATAGCCAGCCTGCTCCAATCCCTTGCAGTGCAAAGCCAGCTTATCGGCTCCTCTGCCCAGAGTCGTGCTTGCCGACCTCACACCCTCTGCGAGCACATCGCCAAGACCTTGCCGGAAGGCAATGGAACTGATCACCTGCAGAGCCGCCTCTTGTTGGCCAAAACGAAGAGGCTGATTGCCCACTTCGCTGTCACTGATTATGCCTCGCTCGTAGCACTCCATGGCGAAGGCGACGATATTGCCTGTGGAGATGGCATCAAGCCCAAGGTCGTCGCAGAGTTGGTTTGCCCGGACAACGTATTTGAGATCAAGAATGCCGCAGTTGGAGCCGAGCATGGCAATTACTTCGTACTCGGGCCCATCTACTGCTGCCCCGGCGTAGGGTCCGTCTTTCACCTCGCACCACAGGCCGCAAATCTGGCTGCAGCCAAAGCAAGCCCGATTCCTGACGAAGATAGTATTGGCGAGGCAATCGGCGTTTATGGTGCTGGTGTCTTCCAACCATCCAGTCTGGAAATTGCGCACTGGTAAACAGGATGTCTCCTTGCTCAATTCCACAAATTGCGCGGTACCCTCTCGCCGCCATTGACGAGTGGTCGGCACGGACTGGAGATAGTCGTGCATGGAAAGGGCTTTCTGACGAAAGGCTCCGGGGTTCGCCAAGGTTACTCCCTTAGTGCCTTGGACGGCAATCGCTTTGACGTTTTTCGACCCCAGAATGGCGCCCATGCCGGTCCGCCCCGCCTGGCGGCCGAAATGGTGGCCGATGCACGCGAACTTCACCATGTTCTCGCCAGCCGGACCGATACAAAGCACCTTAGCATCTTCACCTAAAGAGTTGATAACACCGCTTTCCGTCTCGGTGCATCCCTTTCCCCAAAGCGAGGAGGCATCAAGGAAGCGGACGCGATCGTCTTGAATGTGCACGGTGACCGGCTGCTCGCTGCGGCCTTTCAAGATTAGAACATCGTACCCGGCGAACTTGATTTCCGCGCCGATTTGGCCGCCTACGTTGCTATCGGCATAGCCCCGTGTGAGTGGCGACCGGCTGGTAATGGTCAGCCTGGAGCCTGGCGCTAGGGTTCCAGTGAGGGGCCCGGTGGCGAATATCATGATATTGCCGGTGGATAGCGGGTCCACATCCGGCGCCAGCCGGTCGTACAGGAGTTTGGCTCCAAACCCTCTCCCGCCTAGGAAGCGTTTCGGCAAATCATCCGGAAGGTCTTCCACCCAGCTTGTCCTATCGGTGAGATCGATATTGAGGATTCTCCCCACGTAGCCGTGTTTATTGGCCATTTTCATTGCCTGCCATACGTCGTATTCGTCCCGGAGTTGTGCAAGTCTACTTCTGAACCGCATTGCTAGTATACCAGGACGCGGGCATATGTTCTTCAGGAAGTGGGCGAAGGAGCGAGCAGGTAGCCCATTGCCAGTAGCCATTACTCTCCTCAGCCATCCCCACCCCGACCATCACCGCACGCGGGGAGGGAGCTGCTCTCCAAGAATTGTATTCTCTGCCGTCAGCAGTGATATACTGGCTGCGTCTTTCTCGAATTCACAGGATTTCCTGTTCCGCTAAAGGAGGTAGTTGGTGGACGAACGCAGCCTAACCGAGCGTTTGGCTGATTTCCTGATCGACACCGTTTCGCGAGAAGTGACCGCCGAAGATCAGGCTCAAGCTGAGTTGTATTTCCTGGATTGGCTTGGGTCAGCGGCGGCGGGTACTGCTACAACTCAAGGGACGATCTTCCTTGGCTGGGCAGGGAGACAAGGGGGAAGCGGCGCTGAGGTTGTCGGGAGTGACGCAGAGCTGGCCCCGGCTTCCGCTGCCTTTGTGAATGGGGGTCTCTCGCATATCGTCGAGATGGATGATCTGGACCGGCGCTCGGTGGTTCATCCCGGATGCGTGGTGTTTCCTGCCGCTCTGGCGGTCGCACAGAATGTTCGAGCCAGTGGGCGCTCACTGCTAACAGCGGCTATCGGCGGCTACGAGGTGGCGGTGCGGGTTGGAGAGGCAATCGGGCGCTCCCACTACAACCGCTGGCACAACACCGCTACCTGCGGGGTCTTCGGCGCGGCGGCTGCCGCCGGCCTTCTGCTGGGCTTGCAGAGAGAGCAGTTGGTGTGGGCATTCGGCAATGCTGGGTCAGTGGCCGGGGGGCTATGGCAGTTCATCCAGGAGGGGGCCATGAGCAAACACTGGCATGCCGCCACTGCTGCCAGGTGCGGCGTGACGGCCGCCGAGTTGGCGGAGAGCGGATTCACCGGGCCGAAGTTTATACTCGAAGGGACGCGAGGCATCTTTGCGTCCATGTCCACCGATTCCCAGCCCCAAGCCATCACCAAGGACATGGATTATCGGCCCTGGCGTCCGAAGATGGCAGGGGTGTCTTTGAAACCCTATTCGTCGTGCAGGCATACTCATTCTGCTGTGGACGCCGCTTTGCGGTTGCGGCCCAGGCTCGCCCTGCCGCATGGCCAGATTGCGTCGATTCGTCTGGATATTTACTCGGAAGCGATCGCCATTGCCGGAAGCGCCGATCCGCAGTCCGGTTTCGAAGCCAAGTTCAGCCTCCCCTACTGTGTGGCCTGCGCTCTAGCGAAAGGCCGGCTTGGCCTGGCGGAATTCGAGCCGCCGGTCGTTTTCGATCCGGATATCAGGGCACTGATGAAGCGAATAGTCGTTTCCGAGGATCCGGAGCTGACGGCGCTATACCCGGCGCTCTGGGGGGCTCACTTACGGATAGACGAATGCGATGGTGGAAGCATCGAAGAAGAGGTGATGGCGCCGCGAGGCGATCCCGAGAACCCAATGCTACCGGAGGATGTCGAGGCAAAGTTCCTCTCCCTCTTGAAAGGGACGGCGCTGGAGGCCAAGGCCGGGCAGTTGATCGAGAAATGCAGGAGCGTTCATGAGGGCGGTGTAGACAGGGATTTCTTGCGGGGATAGACCTTGGCGGGCCCGGTTCCACTCCGCTGCCCGGCAATTGCATTGTGACGGCAATATGATATAGTTCTCCTGTGGTTCTATCTTGTTCAATCACGGGCGGCAGAGCGGCGGAGCCGGTGGCTGCCTGTTCATCATAGGGGGAGCCAATCCACGATGCCAGATCCCAGACGTGCTCGCAGAACTGACAACTTGGGCGAAGGGGTGGGCCGGCCAGTCGCTTACCACCAGAAGGGTAGCAACCGCGCTGGTCGTAAGACCCCACCGAAGAGGCCGGGAGCCTTTCTCGTGGCCGCCGTCATGCTTTCCACAGCGGCCTTAGGTGTGCTTGCCTTTCTGTTTCTCAGCTCATCAGTCCCGGAGATAAGTCTTCCAGGTGCCGCCGCGGCTAACACAGCCACTGCCACGGTGACTGCGGCTGCCGCGTTGGAGACCGCGACGGCCTATCCAACGGCTTCTTCAGTCGGAACTGCCACTGCAACGCCAGCTGCCACTGCTGAGGCAGGACTGGAAGTTGGCGGCACCGGTGGCAGGGGCGTGTACATGCGGGCGAAACCTAGCTCCTCGGCCCAGCCCGTGGTATCGTTGGAGGAAGGAGCCAAGGTGAAGATTATTGGCGAGGACGTAGCCGCGGACGGGTACACATGGCGGAACGTCGAAGACAGTCAGGGCAACCGCGGCTGGATTGTGTCGAACTTCCTCGTCAAGGTGCCTACTCCTTAGAGCAGGCCGGCCTCTGCGAATATGCTTCGCAGCTTCTCGCGGTCGGCCTCGTCTAGCGGTAGTAGCGGCGACCGGACCGGGCCACCGTAGAATCCCTTTAGGTCCATTGCCACCTTCAGTCCGGGAACCCCGAATTTGCTCGTGACTGCGGCGTTGGGCCGGATTAGCCGTAGCTGCAATTCCTTGGCCTCGTTATGCCTGCCTTCCCGGAATGCCTGATGAAGCTCCGTGACAGCGTTCGGGACAACGTTAGCCAATGCCGCCACGACCCCGGTGGCACCAACGCAGAGTGCAGGATACAGGAAGGATGCCGACCCGGCAATGGACTTGAATGATGGCCGGGCAAAGCGGATTACCTCGCCCATTTTCACCACGTTGCCGGTGCTGTCCTTCATGCCGGCGATGTTGGGGTGCTCGGAGAGCTTGATCAGGGTCTCAGCCCCGAGATCGATGCCTGTGAAGGCTGGCATATTGTAGATGAGGACCGGTATGGGAGATGCATCCGCTACGGAGAAGTAATGGTTTGCCAGCGCCTTTTCGTCCATGCGAGGGCGGTAGTAATGAGGAGTGATTACTAATGCAGCCTGGGCTCCGAGTTCCGCCATCTTGCGAGTGAGAGCGATGGTGCCGCGAGTGGACTCGCTTCCTGTGCCGGCTATCAGCTCTTTGTCCGCCGGCAGGTGCTCGGCTACAGTGGCCACAACATCCAGTTTTTCCTTCTCAGTGAGGGTTACATACTCGCCATTGGAGCCTAGAGCCACTAGACCGGCCAGTGCTGTTGACGACCAGATGGCGACGTTCTTCTTGAGTGAGTTAAGGTCTAGCTCTCCATCAGAATTGAAAGGCGTGGCAATCGGTGGATACACGCCGTCGAGGGACAATGGTCTACGCGGCATACTGGGCGCCTCCTTGAGCTGTTATCAGTCGAAGTCTATCACCCGAGAAACCCGGTGGTCAACGCTAGCCGGTGGAGACAGGGAGGATGACGCTGAACGTACTGCCTAGTCCGGCCTGACTGGTTACTCTCGCCGCTCCGCCGTGTAGCTCGGCCAGTTGCTTCACGATTGCCAGCCCGATTCCTGATCCTCCTCGTGCCCGGGAGCGCGAGCGGTCGGTTCGGTAGAAGCGATCGAATACGTAAGGCAGGTCCTCGGCGTCTATTCCACAACCGTTGTCGGTGACTGCTATCTCGGCCATGGCCTTCGCCTCGCCAGTTACGAGCGGCCGTATACTTACGGCCACCTTTCCCCCGTCAGGTGTGTAACGAATGGCATTGGAGATCAGGTTACGTACAATCTGTGATACGCGATCGGGATCGACATTCAGCAAGGGCAGCTTGTTGTCGGTCTGTAGCTCCACGGCAATTCGTTTTTCCTCTGCTTCTGAACGCTGGCCGGAAATCACCTTCCCAACCAGGTCGCCTAGGTTAGTCGGTTGCCTATGTAGTTTCAACTGGCCGCTCTCGGCCAGCGACAGCTCCCGCAGGTCCCCGACGAGCCTGTTCAGAAGAAGGCTCTCGTCGTGTAGCGACTTGATATTGTCCCTTGTGGGCTGCACCACACCGTCCATCATCGCCTCCAGGTTGCCCTGAAGCACTGTCAGAGGGGTCCTCAGTTCGTGCGCTATGTCGGCGACCATCACTCGACGCGTCTTCTCGTTCTGGGATAGGTTTTCGGCCATCCGGTTGAAGGTCTCGGCTAGTTCCCCGATCTCATCCTTGGACTTCAAGTGCACGCGTTGGGACAGGTCGCCCGACGCTATTCGCTTTGCGGCATGCGTTAGTCTCCGGACCGGTGAAGTGATTTGGGTCATGAACACTATGCCGAGGATGAGCGCCAGCGCTCCGGATACTCCGCCTGCCAGCAGCAGGGAATGGTTGAACGAGTCCACGAAGTTCTGCTCTGCTGTCCCCAGCACTTGGATCCCTCCGCTAACCATTTGTTGGTGCATGGAGCCCATTCCGTTTCCCATGCCCATCATGCCGTTTCCTTGCCCGGCAGACATGGGCACCGAGGAGACGTAGATGGCGCCTACGGTTTGGCCGTTAGATATCACGGGCGCGAAGGCTTCGTAATCTAGAGACTGCATGTCCACGTGCAGGAGTGCGGGTCTCGATGCCGCAACGTCATTCCCGCTGGCGTCTACCAAGACCCAGTCGCTCACTATGCCTGCCGGCTCGGAAGACATGAAGCTGGTAACGCCGTCCCAACTGCCATTCTTGGAGTAGAGATCGGCGAGCCCCGTCGCCAGATGGTCCGCCTGGGCCTGCGGATCAGATTGTAGATAAGTCGTGAATTCGGAGACCATGCTTCGGTTGGCCACGAGCGCCACAGTCCCGATGGCCAATAGCACAACCAGGGCAAAAGCTAGAGTCAGTTTGAGGTTCAGGCTACGAAACATTGCACCCTTCAAATCGGTAACCTACGCCGTAGACTGTGACGATGCACTTGGGCCTCTGAGGATCATCTTCGATCTTCTGGCGAAGGTTCTTGACGTGAACGTCGATAGTCCTCTCGAAAGATTCGAAGGACACTCCTTGTGTGAGGTCGAGGAGCTCGGAACGGGTGAAGACACGCCCCTGGTTCCTGGCGAAGATTCCTAGAAGGGCAAACTCCGTGGGGGTGAGGGCAAGCTCCTCCCCATTTCGCTTCACACTATGCGCCCGCAAATCGATAACGAGGCCGTTGGTCCGGATCTCCTCGCCTTCGGTGGCGCCGCCAGAGGTCCGCCGGAGCACGGCTTTCACCCGGGCCACCAGTTCCCGTGGGCTGAAGGGCTTGGTGACATAATCGTCGGCGCCCATCTCGAGGCCGAGCAACTTGTCGACATCCTCCGACCGGGCCGTAAGCATGATCACCGGTATGTTGGAAGTAGCTCGCAACTTGCGAAAGACATCAATGCCATCCATCTCAGGGAGATTAAGATCCAGAATGACTAGACCCGGACGCTCGCGGGCCGCGGCCAGCAGAGCTTGCTTGCCATCCTGGGCGACAGCTACATCATAGCCTTGCTTTTCGAGGTAGGTACGCACCAGGTCCACTATCTTTGGCTCGTCGTCGACCACGAGTATCTTGTTGCTCACGCTTTCACCTGCATCGAACGGGACCGGCACATGGCCGGTCTTTGGTCCCCGAACCTCGCAACCTAGGCGGGCACTCCTGCTGTCCCAGAATAATACAGATTACCGGATGATCCGGTTATTGTCAAGGTGATGCCACGCAAGGGGACCCTGTATCGCATTCGATTCCGGCAGTATTCCCATCCGATATAGCCCACGGAGATTCTTCGGGCCCGCCTATCATTGGGGGCTGTTCGTACGGCAGCATAGCGAGCCCTGTTCAGGAACTTCAAGTTTCTGTCCCTAAAACAGGGCTCCGGGAACCATAGGATACTTTCCATGACATCGAGATGTCATTCCCGATGTCCGGCGGCCTCCCGCCGCCTAGGAAAGCTAAGAATGACACGCCTGCTGCAAAACACAGGCCGGGTTTGATACCCGGCCTGCGGCCAGACTCCACTTCCTCTAGTTGCTAGTTGGCGTGATCTTGATCTGCTTGGGCTTGACTTCCTCCACTTTGGGCAGGGTCAGGGTCAGGACGCCATCCTTGAAGTCGGCGGTGGCCTTATCGGCAACCACCTCAACTGGGAGCGTGACCGTGCGGCTGAACGAGCCGTACCTTCGCTCATGCAGCAGGTAGTTCTTTTTCTCCTGTTCTTCCTCCTGCTTGAATTGCCCTTTGATGGTCAAAACGTTGCCGAGAACAGAAATGTCCAGGTCTTCCGGCTTCACTCCCGGCACTGAGCCTTTGACTACTATTTCGTTTTCATCTTCGGTGATGTCCAATGCCAAGCCCATCGGTGCCTGCGAAGGCGCTGAAGATCTCACGAAACTCTCCTCCAGAAGTCGGTCCATTGCATCTCGTAGGCTCACCATGTCACGGAAGGGGTCCCATCTCACGATACTCATCTCTCCATCCTCCTTGGTGTAGTAGTGACCTCGTTTGGCCTAATTCTAGTCGTGTTTATGTTAGAATAGCACCAGATTTCCGTTAGCGCTGCGTTAGAGTTTGACATGAGCGACGACCAATCCGAAGACTTCCAACCCACCATAGACCGTGGCCAACAGGAAGAAACGCCGCTTGGTTCCCTGATCGGTCATCTCGTAGAGGCGACAGGCGGAGAGGCCGCCGTTTTGTCGCTCTGGGAAGAGCAAGACAAGCAGCCGGTCCAGATCGCCGAGTTTGGCCTCGTCGAAGAAGATTCTTCGGCGGCAAGGGAGTTGGTAGGCTCTCTTGCCTCGCAGCTTGCCTCCATTGCCGCGGAAAAGGGCGTAAGCCCAGCAGCGGCAATGGAGATGGATAACTGGACAGGAAAATCGGGCTCGCCTCTACACCTGCTGTGTTTCCCCGTTAAGTCCGATGGTAAGACTGTGGGGATGCTCTGTCTATTCCACGAATCTGCTGCTCCAACCTTCTTCAGCGAGCACCCAGGTGCATATGAGGTGGTGGTTGATCAGCTCAAGATAGTTGTTGAAAACCGGGGGCTGATCCGGCGGTTGATGACGGAGAAACAGTGGCTGGAGGCCGCAATCCAATACAGCACAGATGGCATCATGATTGTCGACTCCGCCGGCAGGGTGATTGCCATAAACAGCGCAGCTGAAAAGACGATTGGCGTCGGAATAGCCGATGCCGTTGGGCGCTCGTGCTCTGATGTCCTCGCCGGCCTTGAGGGCCAAAAGGCCAATTGTCATTGTGTCTTTGGCTCCCAGGACCGTAATTGTGGGATGGATGATATTCTGATGACCAAGATTGGAGGCCAGTCAAGGTACGTACAGGTAATGTGCCGGTCCATAGAGCATCAAGAAGGACGGCCCTTGGGAGGAGTAGTGACACTGCGCGATGTCACTGCGCAGAAGATGGAAGAGCAATTGCAACGCACCTTTCTCTCCATCATTTCTCATGAGCTGCAGAGCCCCATATCAGTGATAAAGGGCTATACCGGCTTGTTGGAGGAATCCGGTTCCGGCCTGTCACCCGAACAGATGCAGAAGGCTCTTAACTCCATTTCTGAGGAGAGTGACCGGCTGAGCAAGTTGGTGGAGAAGCTGCTATATGCCTCGCGGATACAGGTGGGAGGTCTCTCCCTGGAAATCGAGACACTCGATTTGACGGCATTGGTGCGAAGAGTTGCCGATAGGATGAACAGGGTCAGTCCGAGACACCGGGTCATGACACTCGTACCCGAGGTTCTGCCCCCGGTCCGCGGTGATTTCGAACGGATTCAGGAGGTGCTCACAAACCTCGTGGAGAATGCCATCAAGTATTCTCCTTCGGGTGGTGAGGTACACATTGAGGTGGAGGCATTCGCCAACGAGGTCACACTGAGTGTGGAGGATGAGGGAATAGGCGTGAACGATGCTGAGAAAGAGAAGATCTTTCAGGCCTTCTCCAGATCAGACGGCAGCCTGGCCCGCTCCGTGAAGGGCACGGGTCTTGGCCTATATATCGCCAAGGCCATAGTTGAGGCGCATGGAGGAAGAATCTGGGTGGAACAGGCTCCTCATGGCGCCAGATTCCGTTTTACCATCCCCCGCACTGAGCGTGCCAACCTTCCTGTTGTCGCAGACCCCAATATGCAGCTTGTAGTGCGGAGGAATGGGGATGAATGAGAGGATACTCGTCGTCGATGACGAGGAGCATGTCGCCGAATTGCTTCGCATGATATTGGAGCGGGAGCAGTTCGAGGTCGTCGAAGCAAGTGACGGGCGCGAGGCATTAGAGAAGGTGCGGGATGAGTTGCCGGACATAGTGATTCTGGATGTCATGATGCCAGAAATGGACGGTTTCGAGACTTTGCGGGAGATACGACAGTCCTCCACTGTGCCCGTGATAATGCTGACCGTGCAGGCTGGCGATGCCGACCGGGTACGAGGCCTGGAGCTTGGCGCCGATGACTACGTCGCAAAGCCGTTCAATCATCGAGAGTTGGTCGGGAGGGTTAGAGCAGTGTTGCGGCGGACAAGAATGATCCCTTCGGTCGTCAGGGCTAGCGTGCGCATCGATGATGACCTTTCCATCGATTTCGATAGGCGGCAGGCTGTTGTCCGTGGGGTTCCTGTACGTCTCAGGCCCACGGAGTTCAAACTGCTCTATCACCTGGTCAATAACGCCGGGCGCCTGCTGAGCCACGAGAGTCTCTTGACAAAGGTATGGGGACGCGAATACCGAGATGATACCCAGTTGCTGCGACTCTACATAACCTACCTTCGACAGAAGATTGAAGCAGACTCGGCAAATCCCAAGTATATCTTGAACGAGCGTGGCCTCGGGTACCGGTTTATAGAGCCCAACCCGGAATCTAATGAAAGTCTAACCAAAATGAAATGATAGGTCTGCGTCATTAGTTGCAGACTGTGGGGACTGGAGAACTTCTGCAGATTCTCATGGGAGGAATTCTTT
>JAMCWQ010000088.1:39667-41224 GCA_023480825.1 Chloroflexota bacterium
CGGTCCAGTTGCTGACTACTTCGGCGATATCCTCTTCATCGGCCTCCTCCTTGAGCACTTCTAGACTTACAGAAAAAGCCCAAGAGGCCATAGCCGATGCGCAACGCCTTGCAGAGAAATACAACCACAGCCAAGTGGACTCCGAACACCTATTGCTGGCCCTGCTGGGACAGCCCGATGGGGTGGTGCCGGCTGTATGTTCCAAGATGGGAGTCCCCATCGACAGCTTGAAGCAACAGCTATCCAGTCAATTGGAGCGGCTTCCGCGCGCCTACGGGCCAACTCAGCTATACATCTCCCCGGAGTTGCGGCAACTGCTTTCCAGTGCCGAAGAGGAGGCAGACCGTCTCCGCGATGACTATGTGAGCACTGAGCATTTCTTGCTTGGCATGCTCGAAGACCAAGCTCGGGGCAACGCCAGCAAGGTCCTGCGCCAGGCAGGCTTCACAAAAGACAAAGTGCTGCAAGCGCTGGGCAGCATCCGGGGCAGCCAGAGGGTGATCGATCAGAACCCTGAGGCCAAGTACCAATCCCTGGAAAAGTATGGCAGGGACCTCACGGAACTGGCGCGCCGGGGGAAGCTAGATCCAGTGATTGGCCGTGATGAGGAGATCC
This sequence comes from Chloroflexota bacterium, assembly GCA_023480825.1. GTDB lineage: Bacteria > Chloroflexota > Chloroflexia > JAMCWQ01 > JAMCWQ01 > JAMCWQ01. The sequence goes on from JAMCWQ010000088.1 coordinate 40,283, forward strand.
GTCGGGTTGTGCAAGTCCTCAGCAGGCGCACAAAGAACAATCCGGTACTGATCGGCGAGCCGGGGGTGGGAAAAACCGCCATCGCCGAGGGACTTGCCCAGCGAATCGTCAGCGGCGATGTGCCTGAAGGCCTGAAGAATCGCCGTATAGTGGCTCTAGACCTCGGAGCGCTGGTCGCCGGTGCGAAGTACCGGGGAGAGGTCGAGGAAAGGCTGAAAGCCGTCCTCAAAGAGGTGCAAGAGTCCGAGGGGGAGATAATTCTCTTTATCGACGAGCTCCATACCGTTGTCGGCGCTGGGGCGGCGGAAGGGGCCATGGATGCCAGCAATATGCTGAAGCCGATGCTGGCCCGTGGCGAGCTGCACTGCGTGGGCGCAACCACTCTGGATGAGTATCGCAAGCACATCGAGAAGGACCCGGCGTTGGAGCGGCGTTTCCAACCTGTCCTGATCGGTGAGCCTGATGTAGATAGCACGATTAGCATTTTGAGGGGACTACGGGAGCGATATGAAGTCCACCACGGGGTGAGAATTACCGATTCTGCGCTGGTTGCGGCAGCCATGCTCTCCCATCGCTATATCGCCGATCGTTTTCTTCCGGACAAGGCCATAGACCTGGTAGATGAGGCGGCTTCGCGGTTGCGAATGGAGATCGACAGCCTGCCGGTGGAGTTGGACGAAGTAAAGCGCCGCATTGTGCAGCTTGAAGTGGAACGCGAAGCGCTGCTCAAGGAGAAGGACGAGGCCAGTCGCGAGCGTCTGGTGCGGTTGGAAGAGGAACTGGCGTCGCTCAAGGCTCAGAGCGAGCAACTGGAGGCCCGCTGGAGGGCAGAGAAGGCGATATTACAGCGAATCAGCGACCTGAAGCAGCAGATCGACGACACGAAGCATGAAATCGAGACGGCTCAGCGAGCGCTCGACTACGCGCGCGCGTCTGAATTGC
>JAMCWQ010000097.1 GCA_023480825.1 Chloroflexota bacterium
GCGATTTCCGGTAAGGTAAACATCATCGGGCAACTAAACCTGCTCGAGGCTGTGGTGCGGCACGCCCCGGAGGCGCGCGTATTGGTCGTGGGATCCGGGGACGAATACGGCATGGTTAAGCCTGAAGAAGTCCCGATCGCCGAAGACCAGCCGTTCCGTCCCAACAGCCCCTACGCCGTCAGCAAGGTCGCCCAAGATATGCTCGGGCTCCAGTATTTCCTGATGCACAAAGTAAGCACCATAAGGGTGAGGCCGTTCAACCACATCGGGCCCCGGCAAGCGAGGGGATTTGTGGTAGCGGATTTCGCCAGGCAGATTGCCGAAATCGAGGCTGGCGCCTGCGCCCCCGTTGTCAGAGTTGGCAACCTGAATGCCGAGCGAGACTTTACTGATGTTCGCGACATGGTACGCGCCTATCATTTGGCCATTACTCAGGGGGCGCCTGGCGATGTGTACAATCTTGGCTCCGGCGCCACTACCAGCATAAAGAATATGCTCAATGATCTGCTCAGTTTGAGCTCCGCCGCCATAGAGGTGGTGGTAGACCCGGCCCGGTTACGGCCGTCCGACATGCCGGTGCTTTCCTGCGACAGCACAAAGTTCCGGACTCTGACCGGCTGGACGCCGATGATAAGCCTCAAGCAATCGCTCCAGGACGTTCTGGATTACTGGCGGCAAGCACTCTGAGAGAATCTTCCAAGGAGTAGTGGAATGCAAGCAGTGATACTGGTCGGAGGGCTAGGAACGAGACTGCGGCCGCTGACCTGCAATACGCCGAAGCCGATGCTGCCCGTGGCAAACCGGCCCTTCATCGATCACGTTTTCAGCCTGCTCAAGCGGCATGGCATTACGGAGATCATTCTCGCCATCCAGTACCTCTCGGAGGCTTTCGAGAAGTTCTACGGCGACGGGTCCCAGTTTGGGTTGGAATTGACCTACGTGCATGAGAAGGAACCGCTCGGCACAGCCGGGGCCGTTAAGAATGTCCAGCAGTACCTGAACGGGACTTTTCTGGTGTTCAACGGCGATGTGTTGACGGACCTTGATCTAACGGCGTTGATCCGCTTCCATACGGAGAAGGAGTCTAAGCTGACGATTTCCCTGGTGCCGGTGGAAGACCCCACCGCCTACGGACTGGTGGAGCTAGACGAGTCCCGCCGGGTGCAGAGATTTCTCGAAAAGCCAAGGTGGGAGGACGTCACGTCCAACCTCATCAATGCCGGGACCTATGTGATCGAGCCCGACGTGTTCCGCTATGTGCCGCCCGCCCAATTCTATATGTTTGAGCGCGGCCTGTTTCCCGTCTTGCTGCAGACCGGAGATCCGATGTTCGGCTTCCCCTCGAATGCTTATTGGATGGACATCGGCACTCCCGAGAAGTATCTGGAAGTGCACCACGACCTCTTGATGGGCAAGATCGGGGACAATTTCCCGGGCCAGGAGATAGGTCCCAGGGTATGGATGGGAGAAAAGACTGAGGTCGACCCCAGCGCTCGCCTGATGGGCCCGGCTATCATCGGCAGCAAATGCCTCATTGAACCGGGGGTGAAGATTACCGGCCCGGTGGTCATCGGGAACAACTGCGTGGTTGGCGCCGACGCCACTATCGAGGACGCCGTGATCTGGGACAACGTCCGAGTCGGCGCTCAATCGGCGCTAAGAAACTGCGTCATGGCCGGCAATAGTGAGGTTGGACAGGGTGCGACAATCGGCGGAGGGACCGTGATCGCCGATAATTGCTCGATTGGGGATGGCAACAAGTTGGAAAAGGGCATCCGCATCTGGCCGGGCGTGTCGATTCCGGCCAATGCCATTACGTTCTGATATACTTCGCACTGAAGCGGTGAAGATGGAGGGTAGATCTTGAGGGCACTAATCACCGGCATTACCGGCTTCGCAGGGAGCCATCTGGCAGACTATCTCCGGACACTGGATGACGTGGAGGTCTTCGGCATCTATCGCTGGCGCAGCCGTTTGGACAACCTTCATCATCTCGGCTCGGATGTCAACCTTATTGAGCCCGGCCTGTCCAACTCCGAGATCGTCCGTAAGTCGGCGATTTCCGGTAAGGTAAACATCATCGGCTGTGACCTCCGCGATATCACCTCCATGAAGAAGACATTGGAGGCGGTGAGGCCGGACAGGATCTTCCACTTGGCTTCCCAGAGTTATGTCCCGGCCTCCTGGAATGCGCCTGCCGATACTTTTGAGATCAACGTCATCGGCCAGATCAATCTCTTCGAGGCCATCCGGGATACCGGCCTTGATCCGCTCGTCCATATCGCCGGCTCCTCTGAAGAATATGGGATGGTCTACGAAGACGAGCTTCCCATCAAGGAAACGAATCCTCTGCGGCCTCTAAGCCCCTATGCCGTCACGAAAGTGGCGCAGGAGAAACTGGCCTACCAGTACTATATGAGCTATGGTTTGAAGGCAGTCACCTCCCGTGGGTTCAATCATGAGGGGCCGCGGCGCGGCGAGGTATTCGTAACGTCGAACTTCGCCAGGCAGATCGCCATGATCGAGAAAGGCCGCCAGGAACCCGTTCTCTGCGTCGGAGACCTGAGCTGCCGCCGTGACTGGACGGACGTGCGCGATATGGTAAAGGCCTACCACCTGCTGCTGGAGAAAGGACAACCCGGCGATGTTTACAACATCGGGTCCGGTGTCACCCGCACGGTCCAGTCGATGCTCGACTTGCTCCTGCAAAATGCTAAAGTCAGCATCGACGTGCGCCAAGACCCGGCCAGACTGCGGCCATCCGACGTGAAGGTGCTGCAGGCCGACTACTCGAAGTTCAAGGCGGCAACAGGCTGGGAGCCGTTCATACCGTTCGAAAAGACCATGAAGGACCTGCTCGATTACTGGAGAGAGAGGATTTAGGGGATCCTGCCGCGTGCCCGCACTTCTCCTTGTGTAACAACACGCGTTTGGGGCGGCCTGATGACCGCCCGTTTTCGCGGGGCGCTACAGTTCCCCCTGATAATACTCTTTCACGCCGGCACGTGCGCAATGCCCCCCTGATAAGGGGGGTAGGGGGGTTAGGGCTTTGTACAGGCACAAGACACCATAAATCCCCCTTAGCAGGGGGACTTTCCCGGCGATCCCGCGAAGGGAGGTGATGACCGTGACCGACCATAAGCCGCCTAGATTGACCAGCCTATCCCATGGGGCCGGTTGAGCATGCAAGCTAAGTCCTGGGGACTTGGCGCAGGTCCTGCGCCACTTGCCGGTTTCCACCGATCCTAATCTGCTTGTGGGCTCCAGCACGGTCGACGATGCCGCCGTCTACAAGCTCACGGACGACATAGCTCTCGTTCAGACTGTGGATTACTTCACGCCGATCGTGGATGATCCTTATTACTTTGGCGCGATCGCCGTTGCCAACGGCTTGAGCGATGTCTATGCTATGGGTGCGCGCCCTCTGACCGCCCTCAACATCGTCGGCTTCCCCGTGGGCACGCTGCCGCTGGATACACTAACCACGATCTTGCAGGGCGGTGCAGACAAGGCTGCAGAAGCCGGTGTAAGCATAGTAGGCGGCCACACCATCACCGATCCGGAGCCGAAATACGGCATCGCGGTGACCGGTATCGTTCACCCTGATCGCGTCATCACCAACGCCGGGGCGAGGCCCGGAGACATCCTGATCCTCACCAAACCGTTGGGAATCGGTATCATCACGACGGGGATCAAGCGAAAACTGGTTTCTGCGGAAGCAGTGGACCGGGTAATCCAGGTTATGAGCACGTTGAACAAGGCCGCAGCCGAGGCGATGGTTGCCGTGGGCGTGAAAGCCGCGACCGACGTGACCGGCTTCGGCCTCCTGGGCCATTTGTGGGAGATATTGAGAGCCAGCCATGCCAGCGCCAAGGTCTGGGCGGGAAGGGTGCCGGTCCTGGAGGAGGCTTGGAGCCTTGCCCGGCGGGGCGTGGTGCCGGGAGGCACGTACGCTAACCTTTCCTTCCTCGAGGGAGCGGTATCGTGGCCTGAGGGCACTGAGGAAGACACCAAGCTTGTTCTCTCTGACGCCCAAACTTCGGGCGGCCTCCTCATATGTGTGCCGAAAGACAAAGCCGACGAACTGGAGCGACGCCTGCAAGAGCTTCATGTACCGACCGTAGCAAAGATCGGAGAGATTGTCGGCGGGCCAGATGAGAAGATAACAGTAGCTCTCTAAGATAGCATGTTTACTTGCCTTTTGCCATCCATTCTGGTATATTTTTGGCCAGTGCGAAGATGACAATGAGTTTGCTTAACCATGCTTTGCTGAACGCTCTGGCTTTGACGCGCCTGTCAATCTTCGGCATTTTTGTGTCCGGAAAATGCTACACTTCTGCTGCAATCTGGCAGCGAGACAAGGGAGAGAGCTTTGCCGACTAAAGCCACAAATCAGGTAGTTGATCTGAGCAAAGTGGAAGAGATTATCGACCGGACCGTGGGAGATAATCCGTACGAACTGATGCTTCCCATTGTGCAAGCGGTTCAGGAAGAGTACGGCTATGTCCCCGAGGCGGCGACCGATCTCATCGCTGGGAAGCTGGGAATACCGGTATCGAAATTCTACGGCATCATCACTTTCTACTCCGACATCCGGCTGGAGCCGACCGGGGCAATCCAAATACAGGTCTGTGATGGCTCCTCTTGCCATGTCCTTGGGGCTGAGGCAATTCGTAAAGCCGTAGAGAGAAAACTGGGCATTGCCATCGACGAGACCACGCCGGACGGCCGGTTTACTCTCATTCCGGCCGATTACTGCATCGGGGCTTGCGACCTCGGCCCACTGGTGAAGATCAACGACACATTCTACGGGAAAGTGACCGTCGGGCAAATTCAGGCGATCATCGACGGCCTGCGCGAGAACCGAAACGAGGGTGAGCAGTAATGAACAGACAGGAATTTGAAGCCCTACAGCAGAGGGCAAAAGCCAACCTCGAAAGGCTGGAAAATCCTAGCAAGCCTGTTGTGATCGTCTCCATGGACAGTGCGTCTATGATGCACGGATCGACCGCGGTTAAGCTGGCCTTGGAAAAGGAGGTCGCTTCCCGTGGCCTGGACGTGATTATTAGGAAAACGGGAGGTATCGGCCTCACCTATTTGGAGCCCGTGGTCGACGTCGTGATGTCTGGCAAGCCGCGGGTGTCTTACGGCCCCATCCGTCCGGAGATGGTACCGGAATTCGTCCGCCGTGTTGTTGCCGGCGCTGAAGTCGCCAACGAATGGGCAATAGGGAATTTCTCGGACCATCCAGTGGATGGCGTTCCATCTCTATGGTCACTTCCTTTCTTCGAATACCAGCAACGCATCGTTCTAAAGAACGCCGGATACGTCGATCCGGACAACATAGAGGAATACATCGCCCGGGGCGGGTACCAGGCCATGGTCAAAGCCCTCTTCGAGCTTGGCCCGGTGGAGACTATCGAGCAGGTCAAGCGCTCGGGAATCCGGGGCCGGGGTGGCGCCGGCTTCCCGGCCGGCCGCAAATGGGAATCAGCCCGCGCGGAGAAGCGAACGCCGAAGTACATGATCTGCAACGCTCACGAGGGTGAGCCGAACGTTTTCAAGGACCGCCGCATCCTGGAGAGCGATCCCCACGCCGTCATCGAGGGTTTGATACTCGGTGGGTTCGGCATCGGCACTCCTTACGGTATGATCTACATCGGCGCCGAATACCCGGTAGCTGTGGAGCGGACGCTTCGAGCAATCGAGCAAGCCAGGGAATACGGCTTCCTTGGCCAGAACATTCTCGGCAGCGGGTTTACCTTTGACATCACCCCACGCTGGGGCGGCGGCGCCTATGTCTGCGGCGAGTCCTCCGCCTTAATGTACTCTATCGAAGGCAAACGGGGGATGCCGCGAACCAAGCCGCCACGGTCGGTGGAAGCTGGATTGTGGATGCTGCCGACTTCCCTCAATAACGTCGAGACGTTGTCCAATATGGCGCAGATAGTTATCAATGGCGGTGATTGGTACGCAGCCATCGGGACAGAGGGCAGCAAGGGCACCAAGGTCTTCTCCTTGGCCGGCATGACCAATCGCGTTGGGTTAATCGAGCTTCCCATGGGCAGCACCCTGCGACGCCTGGTCGTTGACGCCGGCGGTGGGGTTCGTGAAGGTCGCCAACTGAAAGGTGTGGCAACCGGAGGCCCCTCGGGGGGAATAGTACCCACTCAGTTCCTAGACATGCCCGTCGATATCGAGTCCCTGGACAAGATCGGCGGCACGCTGGGTAGCGGCGGATTCATAGTCTTGGACGATACCGTCTGCATGGTTGATCTCTCCCGATACTTTATGCACTTCAACCGGATTCAGTCTTGCGGCAAGTGCGTCCCCTGCCGGATAGGTACCAGAGCGATGCTCGATATCCTCGACCGCATCGCCACCGGCGAAGGACGGGAAGGCGACGTCGAACTGCTCGAGGACACCGGGCACAAGGTGATAGACACGGCGCTATGCGGCCTCGGGCAGACCGCACCTTTGCCAACACTCAGCACAATCCGGTACTTCCGCAACGAATACGATGCTCACATTAGGGAGAAGCATTGCCTGACCGGCCGGTGTGAGATTCGCGCTGATGCTCCGGTACTAGCGGAAGCGTAGTTGGAGCTAGGATCGAAGCGAAGGAATAGAGCGAAATGGCTGATGTAACCCTCACTATTGATGGCAAAGAAGTAACTGTTCCGAAGAACACCAAGATTCTCGAGGCGGCTAAGGCGGCCGGGATCGAAATACCCAACCTCTGCTACCATCCGGATCTAAGGCCTTTCGGCGGTTGTCGGCTCTGCCTGGTACAGGTTGAAGGCCGGGGGGACGAACTCCTCGCTTCTTGCGCCACCCCAGTGCGCGATGGCATGGTGGTTTACACTAACACGCCAAGGGTCTTGGCCTCCCGGCGGCTCATGCTGGAGCTGCTGCTCGTTGATCATCCGCTGGAGTGCCCCACGTGCGACGCATCCGGTAATTGCCGGCTCCAGAAGTATACGTATGACATGCAGGTGACAGCGCAGCCGTTCATACGGCCCAAGCGGAGCCAGCCAATCGACCACCTCAGCCCCGTGATGGACATCAAGCGAGATAGGTGTGTCCTCTGTGGGCAGTGCGTGCGCGTTTGCGACGAGATAATCGGGTCCAGCAACCTTACCTTCACGGAAAGGGGCCTTGAGACCTATATCGACACCGCGTTCGGGCGCTATGACACGGATACCCAGTGCATCCGCTGCGGCGAGTGCATTCAGGTCTGTCCGGTAGGCGCTTTGCTCGACCGTACCTACCGGGATTGGGGATTGCCGGCGGCGCTGGAAGATACAACGACCACGTGCACGTACTGTAGCGTGGGCTGCACTCTGAAGCTGCAGACCAAGAACGGCCGGGTGATGCGTGTAGTCACCGAACACGGGCAAGGTATCAACGACGGCCTGCTCTGCGAGCGGGGCCGGTTCCATCACTACTACGCCAGCGACCCCGACCGGTTCCGCAATCCCATGATAAGGCAGAATGGCGAGTTGGTGGAGACAAGCTGGGACGATGCTCTCAGCCATGTCGCCGCCAAATTCGCGGAGTCCAAAGGCGAGCGGTTCGCCGCCATAGGCTCGGCGATCGCCACCAACGAGGACAATTACGTGCTGCAGAAGTTCGCCCGCGTGGTGATGGGCAGCAATAACATCGACAACCTCGAGCATGGACCATATACCGGCGGAGCAAATCTCTTCTCGACCCTCGGTAGCGAGGCCATGACAAACAGCTTCTCCGACATTCTCAACAATAGTGGCTGTTACTTCGTCTTCGGAGCCAGCACCTTCGATATGCGTCCGGTGCCCGGTTTCTTCTTGCAACGAATGGTCAGGCAGAACAACGTGAAACTGGTCTACGCAGGGAGCGAGCCGGATCGCTTCAGCGAGATCGCCGATGTCTGGCTTAGGTATAGGACGGGGACCGAGATTGCGCTACTAAACGGTCTGGCCTACATTATCCTTGAACAAGGCCTCGGCAATCAGGATTACGTGCGCGAGCGCACCGATGGCTTCGACGCCTGGAGACAGGTCCTCAAGGCTTACACCCCGGAGCGAGTCAGCGAGACCACCGGAGTCCCGGTTGATGATCTTTATGCAGCAGCCGGGTTGTATGCTACCGGCGGCTCTCCCATAAGGAGAGAAGCGGACGGCACGCCCTATAGCCCATCCAGTATTTGGTTCTTGCGCAGCGCCTGGCCCCCGGAAGTATCCGCCTTGCTTGCCAACTTGGCCCTGCTCTCGGGTAATATTGGCCGGTCTGGCGGCGGCCTAAACGGGCTCCCGGCCTCTAACAACGGCCAGGGCGTGAATGATATGGGCGTGTTGCCGGGAATGCTCCCCGGCTACCAGCCTGTGACCGATGACGACGTCCGCAGCAAGTTCGAAGTTGCCTGGTCAGAGGGCTGGCCAAGCGGAAATGGGGCCAGCGAGGTACACCATCTCCCCTCCAAGCCTGGGATGGCAATCGGGGAGATGCTGAGCGCCGCTCGATACGGGCAGATCAAATCTCTCTACATCGCCGGCGCCAATCCGGTCCTAACTTACCCTGATAAGGAACTTGCCCGCGCCGCCATGGAGGGAGCGGGGTTTGTGGTTGTGCAAGATATCTGGCCAACCGAGACCACCGAGTTCGCCGACGTGATTTTGCCGGCTGTCACCTTCGCGGAGAAGAATGGGACCTTCACCAATGCCGAGCGCCGCGTCCAGAGGGTGCGGACCGCGGTGAAACCGGTTGGCAATGCCCGGCCCGACTGGATGATAATAGCTGATCTGGCCCGGGTCATGGGTTACCAGATGGGGTACCAGAATTCGCAACAAATCATGGCGGAGATCGCCGCCCTGGCGCCCATCTATGCCGGGATATCCTACCCTCGCCTCGAAAAGTCCGGCATCCAATGGCCATGCCCGGCCCAGGACCATCCCGGCACCGAGGTCCTCTACGGAGATGGTTTCCCCGGCGGCAAAGCCCGCTTCGTGGCGGTCGAACAGAAGCTGGCCGCTTCAGCAGGATAGAGAGAACAGAACACACCATGTATCGGCGGACCGCCGTGTCCGCCAAGCCAGAAAACGTAGCGGCGGGGCTTGTCCCCGGCTTTGTACAGCGTTAAACGTAGCGCCGGGGCTCGTCCCCGGCTTTGTACAGCGTTAAACGTAGCGCCGGGGCTTGCCTCCGGCTTTTCTATTGTCGCGAACTGATAAGCTTGACTCTGCCCACCGTGGTTTCTTCCAATGTCTTGTGGCCCGGCGCCTGGCTCCCCGTCCGTTCCGCCCCTAACCCCGGCCAGGTGGCGAAGAGCAAAACCTGTAGGGCACGACTTGTCGGGCCGCCGGCCGCCAGGCCGGATGTTCCCCCCTGTTAATGGGGGCTAGGGGGGTTAAGGCTTCCCAAACGCACAACCAGCCTGCTTGATCCCGCATTGTAGGGTGGTCAGGCCCTCATCCCCTAACCCCTTCTCCCAAAATTGGGAGAAGGGGAACGAACCCTGCCGTTCCGAAAGCCCCCCTACCCCAAACACTACCCGGCTCCGTGTTGGGCGTGGCTGATCCTTCTGCGGAAGGACATGCCTGGTTACCCAAACAAGGTGGCTTCAGCCCCTTGTCAGGCTATGGATTCCTCAGTCGCTCGTAACCCCCACTGGTGGCGCGGCACGGCGGCGCTCAGCGGTGGTCATGCATCACTTTGCTTGGCGAAAAGGCGGCCTGGCCTTCGAAGAAGGATGAAATTCGCAGCACAATAGAGTGGAAAACCGTCTTGACGTGCATGTTATGATGCCTGTCGGTTTGTGCGGAAACCTTACTCATCGCTAATCACTACCTAGACACTAATAACTCCGAGGCTTTCCAGTACGATGCGGTAGGCAACCGGACGGTGCTGACGGCTACGGTGTCCGGAGTCACGAACGCCATCAGCTACAGCTATGATAACGACAACCGGATGACGGCAGCGGGGACAGTCACCTACACTTGGGACGACGACGGCAATATGCTCTCCAGGACGGATGGGATAACGACCACCGACTACACCTATGATTATGAGAACAGGCTTACCCGGATAGCGGACGGGACCAACACCTCTAGCTATACCTACGATGGGAATGGGCTAAGGACCAGTGCAACCCGGAATGGGACCACCACGAACTACCTCTGGGACAGCCAGGGGAGCCTGCCGGAGATAGTTCAGGATACCACCATCACCGGTACCGATACCATCACCAACACCTACCTCAATGGCACGGCATTGATCATGGGGGTGACGGCTCATCCCGCACCTACTATTACCAAGATGCCTTGGGTAGCACGAGGGAGACGAAGAATGGCAGCGGGAGCTTACTTAGTAGCTACGACTACAAGGCGTTTGGGGAGCTTCTCTCGGGGTCGACTGGTGGGAACTACTTCAGGTATACCGGGCAGCAGGCGGACGATGAATCTGGACTATACTACCTGAGGGCCAGGTACTATGATCCAACGACTGGGAGATTCCTGACTGTAGACCCGAAGCCCGCTGTTAACCCCTACATCTACGCGGATAACGATCCGACCGCGTCCGTTGATCCCTCTGGCAAGGGGACGTGTCAGATAAACC
>JAMCWQ010000055.1 GCA_023480825.1 Chloroflexota bacterium
GAGGAGCCACTGACAGAAAACTCATCCAACGAAAGCCCGGAAACTACTTCTTGAAAACGGCCTGCAACTCGTTCAGTGGCATATACCAAGGCGAACATGGGTGGATCACACCGGGCGGCTATTGACATTCGAGAGCATGTCCCCGTTGTTGTCCCAAGTGTAGGTAATCGTCCCTGCTGCCGTCATCCGGTTGTCGTTATCATAGCTGTAGTCGGTAGTGGTGGCAGTGCCATCCACCGTGGCCGTCAGCACCGTCCGGTTGCCTACCGCATCGTACTGGAAGGCCTCGGAGTTGTTGGGGTCGTACTGGGCATTGGTCAGCTGGGATAGATCATCGTAGGTGAAGTTCTTAACGGTGGTAGTGCCACCAATAGTATCGGTGATGATGGTGGGGTTCTCCAGAGTGTCCAGCCTATAGGCTATCTCATGGGTGGTGCTGCCCCCACTATCCTTGTACTTGATGTCCTTTACCTGCCCATTGTTGTCGTAAGTGTACTCAATCGAGGTGTTGTTTGGGTAGCTCACAGTGGCCAGCCGGCCAGCATCGTCATAGGTGTAGTTGGTGATACGGGAGGCCCAGTCGGTAACCTTATTCATCAGGTTACGCTTGTTGTACTCGTAGTTGACCGCCTTGTCATCGGGATAGGTTACTTGGGTCAGGCGGCCGTCATCGTCATACTGGTACAGAAAATCGCCCGTCCCTGCCACCGCCGTCTTGGTCAACTGCCCCTTGTAGTCATAATAGTAGCTATAGGAGCTGGCTGACGCTCCCTTGGTGTAGGTCATTGAAGCAGGCAATTCCTGCTTGTTGTAAGTATAGCTTACCGTATCCGTGTAGGTCGGAGTGCTGTCAGGATACGTCTTAAGAGTCAGGTGGTTCACCCCGTCGTACTGCATGTGGGTGGCTAGGCCGTTGGCGTCGGTGATGACGGTCGTGTTGCCAACCCCGTCATACTGGTAAGAAGTGGTGTTGCCCAGGGGTGTAGTCTCCTGGGTCAGCTTGTTCTCCAGATCATACTGGTAGTTGGTCGTATGGCTATTCGCATCCTCCACGCTCGTCTTGTTGCCCACCTCGTCATAGTTGTAGGTCGTCACGTTCCCCAGTGGGTCCGTTACCGTGTGCAGCTGGTTCTTGTTGTCGTAGGCGTAATTGGTGACCTTACCGTTGGTGTCGGTCATCACCGTCGTGTTGCCCACGCTATCGTACTGGTAGGAAGTAGTGTTGCTCCTCGGGTCAGTGACGCTTGTCTGCCGGTCCTCGTTGTCATAGGTGTAAGTTGTGGTCTGCCCCAGAGGGTTGGTCTCGCTTATCACCCGGCTGGCGTCATCGTAGAGCTTGTGGCTTACCTTCCCGTCCCCATCGGTTATCTTGATGGGATTGGCATGGTCGTCGTACTCGTAGGAGGTCTTCTGGTTGAGTGGATCGACAACATACTGCACGGTGCCATCCGAGTTATAGGTGTAGTCACTGGTCTTCCCGTTCTCGTCAGTATGGGAGGTGACGTTGCCCTGTGAGTCAAACGTGTTGTCGGCCTTGGTGTAGTAGTCGTTCTGGGCCGTCCCTGCTTGGAGCTGAATGCCGTCGAAGTAGACGGTCCCGGTGGCCTTGCCGCCACTGTTATCATAAGCCAGAGTGGGCCTGAGGTACACTTTCCTCGTACCCGGGTTGGTGGTGAAGGTGGCGCTCTTTCTTGCCCAGTCATTGGTACCGGAGAGAGTGGTGAAGAGAATCTGGTCCTGGAGCCAGATGCCGGTTGAGTTGTACTCGGAGACAACCACTATTCCTGCGGGAATGTCGGTCCGGGAGGGAGTGAGGGCGTCGGTCTTGACGTCGTAGCTCAAGCAGTAAGTTGCGCCGCCCCCAACCGTGATCTGTGGGGACTGGTAGTAGCCGGCAGATTGGTCCATGGCCCAGATGGAGATGGAGTTGGTGCCATAGCGCTGCAGGGAGTTGACGATGGCGAAGCTCGGGCTTCCGGTTTGCGCGTGCTGTGTCCAGCCGTCCGGTATCCCGTCCCCATCGCTGTCGATCTCGAAGCTGCCGTTTGTGGCCAGGTTTGATGTATCGGTATCGAGAAGTACCCAGCGCTCGTTGGTCGGGTTGTTCGTCGAGCTGTACGTCCAGTTGTGGGAGTTGCCAAGAGGATCGTGGCATCGTGCCTGCCCCTTGACCTTTTTGACCCCCCTGTGAGTGGGCCGCGACATGACACTTTGGGCGTGCTTACGCCTAAACCGGAACCATAATTGCTTCATGGCTCCCGCCGTTCAAGCCCTGCGACGCGGTCGAAATCGGTGTCGTAGCTCAGTATTTCCGTGATGCCGTTCGCCTCCATGTAAGCGGCGCTTAAGGCATCTTCGAAGTCCAGGAAAGGGTGAGAACTGTAGATGTCCAGCGCGCGTAGGTAGAGGCGCTTTTGCCTTAGTTTCAGGCCCCGGAGGCTCAGGATGGGGACGAGCCGTACTCTGATCTCCTCCGGACTGAGGCCGTAGTGGGCCCGAGCCGACAAGACATACGCAACTTCCGTGATGACGGCCTCGGAAACCATCGCCTCTTCTTCGCCGTTCTTTAATCTCTGGAAGAGCTGGAAACAGGCAGCGGCCTTCTCCTCGTCGTCCCGTGTCAGGTAGCGCAGGATTATGTTCGTGTCAAGAAATCTCATTGTCGCTACAGTTCCTCGACTGTCTTTTGGGCATGTTCGTCCTTGGCCTCCCGCGAAATGCGCTTGAAGTCCTCGGGTCTCTTTTGCGGTGTCACCGAGCCAAAAGCCGATTCCAGAGTGTACTCGGCCGGCGCCAATCTCACTTGCCCGTCATCTATCCGAAAGGCGACCTTGCCTTTCGGGCGTAGCCCAAGTTTGCGGCGTACCTCAGCCGGAATCGTCACTTGCCCTCTCTGTGTTATCGTGGTGATTATCTCTTTCAAACCTCGCCCCCATTGCATTCCCATTCATACAATGTATAGTACAATTGCCATTGAAATATGTCAATCATCACACTACTGTACTCGACATAATAGTTTGCGGTATGCCGTCTTCTGTGCTAAAATTCGGCGGCAGCCTAGGAACCTATCCAAATCATTTCTCGAGGAGTTCTGTTGCTCTTAGAGCTCAACGTTTCCAATTTCGCCATAATTGACCGGATCAACCTCCAGTTGGCACCCGGCCTGAACGCCATAACCGGCGAGACCGGAGCCGGCAAGTCGATCATTATCGATGCCCTTGGTATCCTCCTAGGGGATAAGCCAGATCCCTCGCAGGTGCGCGCCGGCGCGGAGCAGGCCCATATCGAAGGGGTGTTCGATTTGTCCGGGGTGAGCGCCTGCGAAGAAGTCCTCGGCGCTCTCGAAGAGTATGGGATCACCGCAAACGACGGACTGGTCATCCTCAGCCGGGATTTGAACGCTACAGGGCGCTCTATCTCGCGGATAAACGGGCGCGTGGTAAACGCCGATTTTTTGCAGGATATCGGCCGGCGGCTGGTGGATATTCATGGCCAGAGCGAACACCTCTCCCTGATGCGTGTGGGCTCCCATATCGACCTGCTGGATACTTTTGGTGGATTCGGACCGGAACGGGAGCAGCTTGCCGGGCTTGTGGGTGACCTGCGCCGGACGCGCCGCGAGCTCGATTCACTTCGCCTGGACGAGCGGGAGATTGCCCGGCGCATCGACCTGTTGCAGTACCAGGTGGAAGAGATCGCCGGGGCGAGACTGCGGGTGGGCGAGGACGAGGAAATCGAGCAGGAGATGAGGGTCCTGGCCAGCGCCGGCAATCTAGCCGCGCTGGCAAACTCGGCTTATAGCTCCCTCTATGCAGGCGGGGAAGGGCCCGGCGGGATGACGCAGACTGCAGTAGTGGACCTTCTCGCCGCGATACGCCGGAGCATTGAAGAGATGGCGTCCGTCGATCGTAACGCGGCAGGGCATCTCAGCCAATTGGAGGAGGCTACCGCTCTATTGGAGGACCTCTCCATTTCCCTGCGCACCTACCGCGACAACATCGAGAGCGACCCGGCCAGACTTGAGAAGCTGGACGACAGATTGAACACTATCAAAGACCTCCAGCGCAAGTACGGGCGAACCATCGCCGAAGTCATCACCTTCGGTGGGCAGGCTGCCCGGGAGCTGGACTCTATCAGCCGGAATGAGGAGATGGTAACCGAACTGGAGGAGCGGGAAAGAGACCTGCTCGCCAGGATAGCGAACCTTTCCGCTGCCCTGTCCTCCCGGCGCCGGGAGTGCGCCGCGCGGCTTTCCGCTGCTATCGACCAATCGCTTGCCGACCTAAGCATGGGGGGTACGCATTTTGATGTGTCAATCACCTGCCGTCCCGACGCCGACGGGGTAGAAGTGAATGGTGAGAAAACGGCCTTCGATGCCCGTGGTGTGGACAAAGTGGAATTCATGGTGGCCACCAATACCGGGGAGCCCTTACGCCCATTGGTCAAAGTGGCCTCCGGCGGCGAGACGTCGCGGCTCATGCTGGCGCTGAAGTCAGTGCTCTCCGCCGCTGACGCCACCCCCACTCTCGTCTTCGACGAGGTGGATGTCGGCGTTGGTGGTCGCTCGGGGCAGGTTGTCGGCGAAAAGTTGTGCTCGCTAAGCGGGGTACACCAGGTGGTGGTCATCACCCATCTTCCCCAGATTGCGGCCTTTGGCGACGCCCATTTCCAAATAAGAAAGATCGTAAGGGATAACCGGACGGTGACTGAAGTTGTTCCCCTTGATGTCGATGCCAGGCTTGGGGAGTTGGGGGCAATGCTGGATGGCACGCCGGATAATGAACTCAGCATCGAGAGCGCGAGGCAGATGCTGGACCGTGCTCAAGCTTGGAAGACACGCCACAAGTAACATAAGGAGCGCGAGGAGTGCGAACACGACTAAGCTACGTCTGCGATTTGGTGATGGAAGCCGGCTGGCTTCTGGCGATAATCGCAGTGCCAATGTTCTTCAACGTCTTCAGCAGCAGGATCTTCGAGCCGGACAAGATCGCCTTCTTCCGTACGCTCGTGCTCATCATGTCTGCCGCTTGGATGATCAAGATTATCGACACCAGGGGCGGCGAGATCTCCAAGGATGTTGGTGCAGGTAAGGGGGGTGGGGGCGCCACCGCAATTGTCCGGCGCTTGCCATTTCTCTTGCCGTTGGCCGCCTTCGTCGTGATTACACTGGTCGCCACCGTGTTTTCCGTGGACATCGATGCCAGCCTGCGTGGGTCCTACCAGCGCCTGCAGGGCACATACACCCTTCTTTCTTACGTGGTGTTCTTCCTCATCGTAATATTCAACATGCGCACCAAGGTCCAGCTTCGGCGGGCCATTTCTTTTGCCCTGCTTACCGCCGTCCCCATCTGCCTCTATGGCTTGATTCAACACTTCCAGCTTGACCCTCTGCCTTGGGGCGGTGACGTAACCTTCCGGGTGACCTCCACAATGGGGAACTCCATATTCTTGGCTGCGTATCTGATCATGCTTGTTCCTCTGGCTCTGAGTAGGATCATCGAATCCGTAGCCAGGCTTCGGAGCAAGGAAGAGAAGCGCATCGATGGTGAGGACATAATCTGGCTCGCCGGCGCGGGCACAGTGGTGGCGTTGCAGGCGGTTCTCTTCATCTGGGCTATATTCACGGTGGCCGGCGACATGACCCTCGGCCTCTGGTGGCTGCTCCCTCTGATACTGGTCGTGATAGGGGGTCTGAGCTATCTGCTCACCAGGATTCGGCGTGAGGGAGCGATATTCCAGGTGGGGCTGCTGGCCGGCCAGGTGCTGCTGCTGGTGTTCCTGCTCGCCATCATCTTCTTCACCCAAAGCCGGGGGCCGTGGCTGGGCCTGTTCGCCGGGATATTGGTTTTCGCCATACTAATGGTGGTCCGGTCCGGCAGCAAACGATTGATGGGTGGCGTGGCCGCCGCCGCACTCGTAGTAGTGGCCTTTCTAGCCGTCTTCAATCTGCCGAGCACTCCGCTCGAATCCCTAAAGGCCCAGCCTTACATCGGCCGCCTTGGGGAATTGATGCAGACGGATACCGGGACCGGCAAGGTTAGGGTGCTGATCTGGAGCGGCGCCGTGCAGATGATCTTCCACGATCCGTTCCGGACGGTCATCGGCTATGGTCCGGAGACCATGTACCAGGCCTACAACCCCTTCTATCCTCCGGAGCTGGCCCATGTCGAGGCCCGGAATGCCACTCCCGACCGTTCCCACAACGCCTATCTGGATTACCTTGTAACGACGGGGTTCCTGGGGCTTCTCGCCTACCTGGCGATGGTCGGAACGTTTTTCACACTAACGTGGCGTTACTTCCGCGGTGCCGGCAAAGGCGAAATGAGCTTCATCATCGCTGCTCTGGCCTCGGCCATCGCCGGCCATCTGGTGGAGATCGCCTTCGGCATTCCCATCGCCTCCACCCTGGTCTACTTCTGGCTCTATCTGGGGATGATAGTTGTGGCCGGACTGCGCCTGCTGCCCGCCCTGGCAGATGCCGGCGCACCCTTACCGGCCGCTGCGACCGTCGCCGGCTTCCCAGCTAAATCGAAGAAGAAGGGCAAGCACGATGTCCGAGCCAAGAAGGGCGCCGAGACTAAGCGTCCCGCTCTGTCGTTTGCCTTATCCCGGAAGGGATTCTGGTGGGCCTACGCGGCAATAGGGGTGGCTGCGGTGTTTCTCTGTGTGGTGTTGAACGTAAACCCGGTCCGCGCGGACATGCTCTTCAAGATGGGGACGAGCTATGACAACGTTGGCGACGTGCAGGGAGCGATTTCCCAGTATCAAGAGGCGATCAGCATAGCACCAAACGAGGACTACTATTATCTCTTCCTCGGCCGGGCCTATTTGGAAGCCGCGCAATCGGCGACCACCAAGGGGGAACAGACAACCAACCTGCAGGAGGCAGAGAAGGTGCTGCTGGCGGCGAGGCAGATTAGGCCCCTCAACCCGGACCACTCGGCGAATCTTGGCCGCCTGTACAGCACTTGGGCCAACCTCATGCAAGATGACTCCAAGCGCCAGGAGGCCGTGAAGTATTTCACGCTCGCCACTCAACTGGCGCCCAATAACGCTCAGCTCCGTGACGAGCTGGCGCAGGCGCTGGCTGCCACCGGGCGCTACGACGAGGCCATGGCGCAGGTCCAGCATTCACTGCAACTAGATTCCACATATGCCCATACCGAGGTCGTGGCCGGCGATATTCAGCGCCAGGCAGGAAAAGCGCAGGAGGCGGCTGCCGCTTATGCCAAAGCGGTATTGCTCGATCCCAACTCCATAAGCGGCGATGGGCTGATGGACCAGAGAGTGGACTTCCTGAACCAGCATCAGGTCACGAAGGACTTGACGGCAGCGCTACAGCAGGCGAGCCAGAACGCCCCGAACTCTCCGGACCCGCATGCCGCTCTCGGCTATATCTATTCCCGAATTGGAGATCGGGATTCGGCTATCAAGGAATATGAGACGGCGCTCGCCCTGGACCCCAGCAACATCACCAACAGGCAGAACCTGGCGATCCTCTACAAGGATGCCGGCCGGCTGGAGGATGCGGCTAAGCAGGTGGAGAGTGCGCTTCAATTGGCTCAGATGCAGCAAGGCGTGTCTCAGCAGCAAGTCAGCTCATTGCAGACTTTGCAGAGCGAGATACAGCAAGCAATAACCAAGTGACTCCGGTTCCGGCGAAAGGGTAGGCAGCAATGGGCCAGTATCTTCTCATCGTCGTAGCGGCGCTCATCTTCTCAGTGGCGGGTACGCCCCTGGCCAAGCGCGTGGCGGTGAAGCTGGGTGTGGTGGACCTTCCGGGGGTGCGGAAAGTGCATTCGGTGCCGGTTCCCTTGCTGGGCGGGGCCGCCATGTACCTGGCGTTCATCCTCGCGGTCCTCTTCTTCGGGGAGCTCTTCTACGTGCAGCAGATTGTCGGCATTTTGCTCGGAGCTACTCTGGTATCGTTTCTCGGGATTTGGGATGACAAGTGGGGCCTGCGCCCGGTGATCAAGCTGCTTGGGCAGGTCGCGGCGGCGCTCATTCTCGTTGTCTCCGGGGTTCAGGTGGGGTTCTTGCATGTCCCGGCACTCAACATTGCCGTCACAGTTCTCTGGGTGGTGGGAATAACCAACGCTATGAACCTGCTGGACAACATGGACGGCCTTTCGGGGGGCGTGGCTCTCGTGGCTTCGGCCTTCTTCCTCTTGATTGCGGCGATGAGCGGGCAGTATCTCGTAGCCATTCTCTCGGCGGCTATCATGGGGGCTTGTGTAGGCTTTCTCTACTACAACTTCAATCCCGCCACTATCTTCATGGGAGACACAGGAAGTCTGTTCTTGGGGTTCGTGCTGGCGGCGATCGGCATCAAGTTGCGGTTCCCGGCCAATTACGATATAGTTACTTGGATGGTGCCCGTAATAGTCCTGGGTATGCCGATATTCGACACCACGCTGGTGACGATATCGCGCTTGCGGCGGCACAAGCCGGTGAGCGTAGGCGGCAAGGATCATGTCTCGCATCGCCTGGTGGCCCTTGGCTTCACCAAGCGGGAAGCGGTGATGGCAATCCATTTGGCGGGTGGTGCGCTTGGCATGTGCGCCCTGTTCGTGACCCAGGCTACCGTGATGGAAGGTTATGTTGTTGGAGTGGTTGTTTTTCTCGCCGCCATTTTCGCCCTCGTCAAGTTCGAGCAAGTCCCCTTTGATGAGGCAGGCTGACCAAGGTGTATAAGGCTGCCTTTTTCGATGCCGGCATGACCCTGATCGGGCCCAAGGCAGATTCTGACGAATTAGTTGTCGACATAGTCAAACGCCGCGGTCTTCTCATAGATTCGCAAGCAGTCCGGCGCGCCGAGAAGAGCGCGCAAGGCTTCTTCTGGGAGGCGCAGCGACAAGACCGCCATATTTGGGCGGATGAGCAGAAGATACAGGCCTTTTGGGGTGGCTACTACGACATAGTATTGCGGGAGCTGGGGCTGCGGGAGAACGTGCAAGAGGCAGCGCAGGAAATCTATGACGACTTCAATCTGCACACCAACTGGGTTGTCTTCCCGGACGTAGTGGGTACCCTCACCGAATGCCGCCGGCGCGGCCTCATCTTGGGAGTAGTCTCCGACTGGGGCGTACAACTAGTGTACCAGGTGCTTGGCCCCCTGGGGCTGACCAGCTACTTCGATTTCATGGTGGTGTCTGCCATGGTGCGGGCCGGGAAATCGAGCGCTTGCATATTCGAGGCGGCGTTGCAGCGGGCTGGTGTGGCGCCCGGCGAGGCCATCCACGTGGGCGACAACTACGTTGGCGATGTGCTGGGGGCCAGATCGGCCGGGATCACGCCCGTGTTGATCGACCGGCGCCAGGCAATCGGCAAAGTGGACTGCTTGAAGATAAGCAGCCTCCATGAGTTATTGGAAATAGTCGATGGTGCGAGCAGTCCTATTTGATTTTCACAACACTCTGATGATCTCGGACCGCTGGCTGGCGTTGGAGATCCGCACTCTTCCCCGCGATGTCCTGGAGAGGCTCGGTCGCGCCGGCTTGGTCGTGTTCGACGAGGTGGTGAGCGAGCAGGCGGACGAGTTGTACCGCGCACTTCGCCTGGAGGTCCACGAGACCGGCCACGAGATCGACGCCGTGACCGGGGTCAACCGGGTGCTTCAGGAA
Organism: Chloroflexota bacterium; assembly: GCA_023480825.1. Classification (GTDB taxonomy): domain Bacteria; phylum Chloroflexota; class Chloroflexia; order JAMCWQ01; family JAMCWQ01; genus JAMCWQ01. Next base: position 9,624 of record JAMCWQ010000055.1, read on the forward strand.
TTGGGCTTCACAGTCCCGGTGGAGATCGTGGCGGAGATCGTGGACGAACTGAACCGGGAATGCCTGCCGGATATTTCCCTGCGCGAGGGCGCCCATGAGGTGCTGACCTGCCTCAAAGAGATGGGACTCGCCCTTGGGGTGGTATCCAGCGTGGCGTACGAGCCCTTCATTGGCTGGGCCATGCAGAAGCTGGACTTGACTCAGTACTTCCAGACGGTGGTGACATCCGTCGGGAGCGGTTGGTACAAGTCCCGTCCGGAGATATTCCTTCAGGCCCTCGCACAACTCGGCTATCCGCCGGAAGCCGCCGCCAACATCGGTGATTCCTTCAAGTTCGATGTTCGCGGGGCGAAGCGGGCGGGGCTGCGGGCGATCTGGCTGGACCTTGGCCGGCCGGAGCCCATCGAAGAGGGCATCGCCGACTGCATCATCCACCGCCTCGAAGAGCTTCCACCGATCATAGTCGAATGGAATGGGCGGTAATTGGTTGCCAGTGGACGGCAGCCGGTAATCAGAACAAATTGTAGGGCCCGATTTATCGTCCTTCTGCGGAAGGACGGCCGCCAGGCCGGACGTTCCCCCCTGACAAGGGGGGTTAGGGGGGTTAAGGCTTCCCAAAGGCACAAACAGCCTGCTTAATCCCGCATTGTTCGGTGGTCAGGCCCTCATCCCCTGGCCCCTTCTCCCATCCTTCGGCGGAAGGACTAGGAGAAGGGGAACGTTGCCATTGTAGGGCCTGATTTATCGTTCTTCTGCGGAAGGACGGCCGCCAGGCCGGCCATCCCCGGGCGGTTCACGAGACCTTGTAGATTTTCTGGACTTTAACAATAGAACAGGGATACATTCAGGGCTTCTGACGATGGGCTAGGGACCGAGTGCGAGAGCCGTCCCCCTAGGCATTGTGCAACCGGTTCCCCTGCCCTA
>JAMCWQ010000107.1:0-5991 GCA_023480825.1 Chloroflexota bacterium
GATTTTCGGACGTGACAGGCGACAATATCTGGATTTGGTTAAGGAGGCGGGCGCTAGATATTGTGCATCCCGTCATCTCTCGTGGATTTCTGAGGCCCGCTCGCCGTGTCCGCTTCCTCTCTTTGGAGTGCGAAGGCTTGCCTTCGCCTTCAAAAGCGGTGGCAAGCCACCGCACTCCAAAGACATTTCGAATGGAGAACCGCTTTGAAACAGCAGGACGAAATGGTCTACAGCCAGTGGGCGCATGCTCCGTCTCATATCTTCGTCCCTGGCGGCACTTACATCGTCACCGCTGCAACATATCAAAAGGCAGCACTCTTCAACAGCCCTGAGAAGCGAAACCAGCTCATGGAGTCCTTATTTGATGAGGCAAGTCATTGGGGATGGCTTCTTCAGGCTTGGGCGGTAATGACTAACCATTACCACTTCGTGGCAGTGGCCGCTGAAGGTGCGGGAACGCTAAGGAGAATGATCACCTCTTTGCACTCCAAGACCGCGATTCAGCTCAACAAGATGGATGCGGCACCGGGGCGAAAGGTCTGGTTTCAGTACTGGGACACGATGCTGACATACGAACCTAGCTACCTAGCACGGCTGAACTATGTTCATCATAATCCCGTGAAGCACGGTTTTGTGGAGAACGCTGAGGATTACAGGTGGTGCTCGATGGCATGGTTCAGCAGAAATGCTGAGGCGGGCTTTCAGAGAACCGTGCTTTCTTTCAAGTACGACAGAATTACGATCGAGGACGACTTCTAAAGCGAAGGCAAGCCTTCGCACTCCAAAGATCGAGAATGACTTCTAAAGCGAAGGCAAGCCTTCGCACTCCAAAGGCGTAGGGGCGAGGAAGAGGAGTTCCTGGCACTGAGCAAGTCCTACACCCTATCTGTGGAAGCAGCAGGCGCAGGCTTTGCCGCCGCCATCGCTCTGGCGCAGCGGTTTGCCGGGCAGGAGATCGGCTCCGCCCAGGCGCTGGTGGCCGCCGGGATCGGGGTGCCGGAAGCGTTGGAGCAGGCGGCAACCACCGGCGGTGGAAACGTCGAAGAGGCATCGCAGGCCTGTTCTGCAACTCGTTGTAGGAAATGAACATCAGTCGACTTGCCGGCCGCCAGGCCGGCCATCTCCGGGCGGTTCACGAACCACACCTTCATGGGCCGGCTCCGCCGGTAAAGCGAATAACTTCGCTCTTACAAGCCTATGCGACTGCAGTCGCACCCACCAGACACCCGCTTAGTTGCTTAAGGTTAATTAGGAGGGACCTTCGGCAACCTAGTAGTAATAGATTATCTTCACCCCGGAGACGGACACGCTTGTGCCGTTGAGATATAGATAGAGGTAGTAGGTGTTCAGCGTGTTGTCTATCGTCACATTCGAGTAAGTAACGGGCCTCTTCTGTGTGCCGATTACATCGGTGCTCAATGCACCACCTAGATTCTTTACAGTCGCGGTACTGAAGGCCATTTTCTGGAAATTGAGACTAAAGGAGCCGCCAGCCGAGCTGCGGTAGCCAAAGACGACCATCTTCTGCACTATTGCTCCCTGCGGCAGGCTAACGGGGGCCAGAAGCGCACCGCTACCGCTTTGCAGCTTTATGTCGTTGCCACTATTCAGCCAATCGACATTCTTTGTCTGGGGGACGAAGGACGCGGTCGGAATGGACAAGGTGTGGAGAGTGGCAGTGGCCTGAAGCTCGGCGCCGGCGGGCGCTTCCGGCGGCAGTACTTCGGCCGAGGCCGTAGATACGGATAGGCTCCCGGCTACCAGCGGGACGAGGTAAGTTCCGAGGGCAACCACGCCCAGAACCAGGGCGGCGATGAGGATGGTCTTCCGGATTGATGGTCGTGCATTCATGTTCGTGTCCTTTCGATGATTGGATAGTGTCAGAGTTGCCAATGCCTCTCAAATGTCTCTGAGCATCGCCTCCGTGGCGTCGACGAAGGCGTCCAGCTCGGCCCGGGCCATGGGAACGGAGGTGCAGCCCATCAACCGCTCGGCCGTGAAGACGCCGTGCTCCAGCAAGGAGAGGAACACCCGGTGCTTCAGGGCGCGGTCGACGCCTTCCTGGGAGGACCGGTAATCGGTGATTTTCCGGCGGGTGAGGTGCAGGTTGAATATCGAGCCCATGCCGGTCACCTGCATTTCCGCCCCCTTGCGCTCGAATAGCTCCGCCAACCGCGTGCGCAGGTAATCGCCGTTCTCGTTCAGCTTGCGGTAGACCTCCGGAGTGAGCTCGTTCATGGTGGCGTAGCCGGCCGCCACCCCGATTGGGTTGCCGTTGAAAGTGCCGGCTTGGGGTATGCGGCACACGCCGTCCACGGTGTCGAAGAGGGCCATTATTTCCCTCCGGCCGCCGAAAGCGCCCACTGGGAACCCGCCGCCGATTATCTTGCCCAGCGATGTCAGGTCCGGGACAGCGCCGTGGAGCTCCTGCACGCCGCCAGGGCTGAGGCGGAAGCTGATCACCTCATCGAAGATGAGCACAATGCCGTACTGCCGTGTGATTTCCCGCAAGAAGCGGAGAAACGAAGGCTCCGCGGGGATGGCGCCACCCGATCCCAGCATGGGCTCGATGATCACGCAGGCCAGCTCATCCTTATGGCGGACGATCAACTTCTCGCAAGCATCCTGATCGTTGTACGGCAAGATCACCACATTGCCGGGCATGGCCTCGAGTATGCCCTCGGCATCGGGAAGGGAAAGGGGAGCCTGGCGCGGCCCGGCCAGGGAGAGGTCGGGGTGCACGCTGATGTCCACGGCATCGTGGCTGCCGTGATAGCCGCCCTCGAACTTGGCGACCTTGTCCCGGCCGGTGAAGGCCCGGGCCGCCCGGATGGCGAACATCGTGGCTTCGGTGCCGGAGTTGGTGAAGCGGATCTTATCGATGGATGGCACCCGCTTCACGAGCAGGCGGGCCAGCTTGATCTCTTCCTCGCTAGGCGCGCCGTAAGCGGTGCCCTTTTCGAGCTGACGGCTGACCGCCTCCATTACCTTCGGGTGGCGATGGCCGAGGATCAGCGACGTATAGTTGCTAAGAAAGTCGATGCGTTTGTTGCCGTCGACGTCCCACATGTAGCAGCCCTCGGCGTGATCCATGTAGAGGTGGTAGGGCGGGAAGGCGACGCTGCTTCGCGTATGTCCGCCCGGCAGGTACTTGGATGCTTCCACAAAATCGGCGCGCGATCTGGGGTTGAGCTCCAAATAGCGCTCCTCGATGGTTTTGGTGCTCACGTCCATTGTTGGCCTCCCTAGTGGTCATTGTTAGGCCCTCATCCCCTGGCCCCTTCTCCCAATACTGGGAGAAGGGGAACGCCCTTTGTCATTCTGAGGGCCCGTCTGCACCCGCCGAAGAACATTATTCAAGAAACGAGGGCCCGAAGAATCTAGTACCTGGTGGTTCAACAACCTGGACTAGATTCTTCACTTCGCTTCTCTCTGCAGCCTTCAGTCCGCCTGGCCGGTCTTCTCACTCCTTCCGGTTTCTTTCTGCTTAGCCGGCCGAACGCTCGGCGACATGACATTAATCCATCACCCCCAGCCCCTTCCTTCGCTGCGCTCAGAGCCTGTCCTGAGCACAGCGAATGGAACATGCTTTCCCTTCGAAGGGGAAGAGGGGAGCGGTATCGCTGTAGCCCCCCTTTCGCCCAGCATTGGGAGAAAGGGGGTTGGGGGATAGAGGGCCTGACCATGCAATCCTGCGAAGTTCTGGTCCCAAGGCAGCCTCCTGCCCAGATACCTAACCCCTACCCCCCTTGTCAGGGGGGCTTTCGCTGCTCCCTTCCCCTCAGTATTGGTGGGAAGGGCCGGGAGCTAGGGGGGCATAACTTAGACCGGCCGAAAGGCCCGGTCCTACCTCCATGGCGGGGCGGGCTGGGCGTCGATGTCGCTGGCGACGTCGACAACTACCGGCCGGTTGGCGGCGAAGGCCCGCTCCAGCGCCGGGTGTATCTCCTCGGGGCGCTCCACCCTGATGCCCAGGCAGCCCATCGATTCCGCCACCGCGGCGAAGTTCGTCTCGCGGAAGGCCCACAGGTCCCTTGCCCGTCCCCCCGGTGCGCCTCCATAAGCCGCATCGAGGGCGTCTTTCACCTGGCGCAGGGAGGCGTTGTTGTTCACCAGCACTACCGCGTTGATGCCCAAACGAGCCGCGGTCTCCAATTCCGAAAGATGGTAATACATGCCGCCGTCGCCGGTGAAGCACACCACCGGCCTATCCGGCAGCGCGCACTTGGCGCCCAGCGAGGCCGGGAAAGCCCAACCGAGCGTGCCGGCGCAGCGGATATAACTCTGGCCGGGGCTGGTGAGGCGCAGCAGCGTCCCTGTCCAAATGGCCGAGAAGCCGGTGTCCGCCACCACGAGGGCATCGCGAGACAGGCATTCGGATAGCTCCTTGCAGATGCGCTCCGGCCTGATGGGGGTCTCGTTAGAATTCATCAGAGGCGCCATCTCCGCCTTCCATTCTTGCACCAACGTTTGGGCCCGCGCCGTCCAGGCCGCTCTTGCCCGGTTGGCGGAGCCGGGTCCGGCTATATCCAACATCCTTTGCAGGGCCACCCGGGCATCGCCAAGGATTCCTACCTTGGCCGGGTAGTTCCTGCCAATCTCCTCCGGGGCCAGGTCAAGCTGGATGGCCGGGGTCCCGGGGGTGGGAACCTTCCACATATCGGTCACCAAATCGCCGGCGCGGCTCCCCGCGAAGAACACGAGGTCGGCCTCCGACACCACCTGATTGGCGCAGGAGCGGCCGTAGGTCCCCATCAATCCCACGCACAGGGGGTGGTCATCCAGGATGGCCTCCTTGCCGTTCAAGGAGGTGGCGACGGGAATGGACAGCTTTTCCGCCAGTTGCACCAGCTCGGGCCCCGCGCCGGAGATCGTCACGCCACCGCCGGCAATGATTACCGGCCTCTCGGCGGCCGCCAGCGCCTTCACCGCCTCACCTATTGAGGCGGGATCGGGCTCCGGGCGATAGGGCGGATACTTCGTGTATTGCTGCTCGACGATAAGGTCCGCATCGATCTCCCCAAGGCAATACTGGCCCAATCGCCCTGGGACCTCCAGATGGACCGGGCCGGGCGTGCCGGTGGTAGCGACCCGGAAGGCCTGCCGCAGCAAATCGGGGAGCCGGCCGGGTGTCTCCACGCGGGCGTTGAACTTGGTGACGCAGTCGTACATCTGGAAATCGTCAATCTGCTGGTAGAGGTAGCGGTAGCGAGATCCCGGTGCATCGCCGCCGGTAATGGCGACGACCGGTGAGCAGGCGAGAAAGGCATCCCGGAGCCCGGCGGCCAAGTTGGCTGCGCCCACCGCCTGCGCCAGGCATACGGCCGGCCTGTGGGAGGCCCGGGCGTAGCCATCGGCCATGTAGGCGGCGGATAGCTCGCTATGAGTGGTGACCCGGGTGATATCCATGTCCTCCATGGCGGCCAGCGCTTCGAGGAGGATGGCCGGCACATTGAAGACGTGGGTGACGCCGTATCCCTTTATAGTCTGGGCGAGGAAGTCCTGGCTGGTGATTCTCGGCATGGTATTCTCCTCCAAGTGGGGGCAACGAATAGGCTTACAACCAAATGTAGCACGAATGGGGCATCGAAGCAAAAGGCCCATCCGGGTGATGCCCGGAGAGCCTTTTGTTTGCGTATTCTAATGGACCCAAAAGTGACGAATCGGGTGTTAGCGTAGGGCGGGTCCCTTCGCAGGCTCAGGGCAGGCTCTTGCGGCCCGCCGTGATTCTAGAACCTGATCCTTCAGCTGAAGGGCGGTGAGGGGCAAGCGCTCACCCTGCTCCTCGCACTCGACTATTTGGTTAAATCCCATAAGGGGCCAAGGAAATGGCGGGGGCGCATGGGAGTCGAACCCACCCGGGACGCTCGACACGCCCCGCAACGGATTTGAAGTCCGCGGAACCCACCGGGACCCAACGATGCTGACATACGAACCTAGCTACCTAGCACGGCTGAACTATGTTCATCATAATCCCGTGAAGCACGGTTT
>JAMCWQ010000107.1:6001-10546 GCA_023480825.1 Chloroflexota bacterium
AGATAGTAGCCAGTGGCCAGAGAAAAAGGGTCAAGGGTCAGGGGTCAAGGGGCGAGGGCGGGACGGGCACGATGCCTTGTAGGGCCTGACTTGTCGGGCCGCCGGCCGCCAGGCCAGCCAATCGTAGGGCAGGGGCTCATGCCCCGCCGTATCCTTGGGTGGTCAGGCCCTCATCCCCTGGCCCCTTCTCCCAATAATGGGAGAAGGGGAACCGTACAATTGTAGGGCCTGATTTATCGGGGCCGTCGGCCGCCAGGCCGGCCACGGGGGGAAGGAGTCGAGCTTAGGAGGGAAACCAAGGTTGGCGGCTAGCTCCTGCGGGATTCCTCTAGGTTCAGGAGAGGAGCACCCTACTTCATACCATGCCGGTCAATCAAATTCCTCGCTCCGACAGCCCCTTCTACCAGGCTGATGGCTTGGTGATTGTGCCGTGATCATCGCTCAATGTATCAGGAAATTGCGAGGCAGACAACACACCCCGGCGCAATGGCCTATAGAAACTTGCTCCCTTGCGAAGCGCGTGACTTGTATTGCGGTGAGGGTTGAGCACACCAATTTGGAGCCCAAACCTCGCCCGCACCATCCTTATTGGCTCCACAAGATCGGAATCGTTGGAGACAATGATCGCCACAGTGAAGTCGCCATCAAAGGCGTCAAAGACCAGATGAGTTGCAAGATTTACGTCGGAACCTTTCTCTTCCATCTTCAAGACTTCCACTGTTCGCGGTCCAGCAACTGGCAGATTTGCGAGAGGCATGCGGACCGCCTTAGACAGGTAGTGTCCGTAGTGAATTGAGAGATTCGGGATGGTTTGCAGGGCGCGCAAATATGACTGTTGGCGCTCAGGCTTATGGAGGTCATCCGGCCTTGATTCCAGACGCGCTGTGAAATATCTGATGCGGTTAATGGCATTGCTCGGGAATTCCGGTTGGCAGAGTTTTGCCAGACCGAGCCACCGGTAGGGTGAGTCTTTCAAGCAGCCATAGTAGAGGTTGAAGGCGTCGAAGTAGACGTTGGTTCTCACGTATCTCCGCATAAGCTGAGGCCGCCCTTGCGGACGGCCTCGCGCCCTGCCACCGAAGCAGCAGGGGGAATTACACTATCACATTATACGGCTTTTGGCCTAAAAGTCAACATGGTATTTAGATGCTTCCGTAGCCACGATGAGTTTTCTGAACTGGCTGGGGCACAACCCATTGGGAGCTTGATCCCCGTGTTCGCGGAAGAAGCGCTGTCGCTCACCAACTTCTTCGAGGGCGTTCAAGTGGCATTCGACCAGCTCGATTAACTCGTCTGTGGTCTGCAGGGGCAAGGCTCGGTTTTGCGGTTGAGTGAGCATAGACTGGGGTCGTATAATGGCGAAGGAGCAAGCAGCAATGATTTCGAGCTTGCCAAAGCAGCAGGTGAACTGATGACGGTCTCTTCGGATTCCTCGTACTACAAAGGCAAAGGCTGGCAACGGCTCGGCTACGCGGCCGTCGTGATGTCGGCGCTGGGCTATGGCACCTCCTGGGTGTTCATGAAATGGCTCTACGGCTCCGGCCTGGAGCCCATGCAGCTTCTTTCCAACCGCTATCTGTTCGCTACACCCGTCATGTGGCTGATCCTCTTGGCGGCGACGCGCGGCAGGCCACGCCTCGCCCGCAAAGACATCGCCCCTCTCTTTGCAGTGGGGTTGATCAACGCCGGAACGGAGATCGCCCTCGCTTTTGCCCTGGTCAGACTCGATGCCTCGCTGGTCTCCGTCCTTTTCTACACCTACCCGGTGATAGTCAGCGGGATGGCGGTGGTGCTGTTCTCCGAGTCCCTAAACCGCTTCCGGGTGATGGCTCTGTCCTTCATCGTGGCCGGCACCATTCTAGTGGCCCAGTTGAATCCCTTCCAGCCCATGCAACTGAGCGGCCTAGGCGTCATCCTGGCGCTGACCGCGGCTCTGGCCTGCGCGATATTCTCCTTGAGTACCCAGTCTCTCGGAGCCACCAGCGGCCCCCTGGAGATGACCACTCTCACAGTCTCCTTCGCCGCGGTGTCGCTGATAATCATGAAGCCGCCCACCTACCTGTTCGACGGCAGTGTCAACCCGGATATGTGGCCGGCGATTGTCGCCCTCTCTATCCTGTGCACCGCCGTGCCTCTTTCCTGCTTCGTAGTGGGCGTGAGCATGATCGGCGCCTCAAATACCTCGATTGCCGCGACCCTCGAGCCGGTGGTGGCGGTAGTGAGCGCCTTCATCGTTTTGGGCGAGAGGCTGGTGCCACTACAGATATTGGGGGTGATCGCCATTCTGGCGGCGGTGACGGTGCTCCAGTTCCAGCCGGAGGTGCGGGCCAAGCCGGCCGCCGGCAACCCCGATGCCATCGGCCCGCCGGCGTGAAAGAGTATAAGAGGGGTCCGGCACCTTTGGAGTGCGAAGGCTTGCCTTCGGTTTAGAGAGCGGACAGTAGCCAGAGAGCCGGCGGTGAAAGCGGGGCAGCGGCGATGCCTTGTAGGCCCCGATTTATCGGGACGCCGGCCGCGGGGCAGGTTCCCCCTGATAAGGGGGGCAAGTGGGGGTTAGGGCTTTCCAACGGGGTAAACGTAGTCCTTCTGTGGAAGGATGGCTTGTCCCTGGCTTTTCTCTTGCCCAAATACCTTAGCCGGCCACGAGGACCGGCCCTACGTTTACTCTCTAAAGCGGTGGCTTGCCACCGCAATCCAAACGACGACTTCGGCGGACACGGCGGTCCGCCGCTACATATCGGGACCGCACCGCAGCTACAGGGGCTGTCCCGCCGGCAGCGTTACCACCATCCGGGTGCCGCCATCGCCGGGGAACTGGACCTCGACGGTGCCGCCATGCATCTCCACTATCTGTTTGCTGATGAATAGACCGAGCCCGAGGCCACACAAGGGATAACGCCTCTCGGCCTGGTAGAAGCGATCGAATATGTGCTCCCGGTGCTCCGGTGGGACCCCTACCCCATGATCGGTCACCGATATCCTCACCGTCTCATCGCTGAGAACGGAGATCTCCACTTCTATTGGCTCGGTTTCCGGGCTGTATTTCGAGGCGTTATCGATGAGGTTGGCCAACACCTGTCCCAGCCTTAGAGCATCCACTTTTGCCTCTACCTGGCCGGGAGAGATCAGAGTTATCCGGTGCCGGCTGTCGTTGTTGCTGGCATCTGTTATCGCACACTACGCTATGCTTCCGATGTCCGCGGTCTGGCAATCGAGCATGAGCTTGCCGGCATCGATACGGGAGACATCCAGCAACTGGTTGATGAAAGTGGCCAGCTTGTTCGATTGCTGCCCGATTCTCTCCAGCAGGTGGAGCCACTCCGTGTCCACGCTTCCCGTTCTGTCCATTTGCCGGTTCAGCACCTGAGAATAGCAAGCAGGCTGGTGAAGGGAGTCTTCAGCTCGTGCGCGGCTATGGAGAGAAACTCGTCCCTCGCCTTCACCGCCTCTTCTGCTCCGCGCTTGTTCGGCACGATGCTTGCATGCCTCCTCCAAAATAAGAAATGTCCCTAACAAGAGCGCCCTCGTCTGGCCGCAAGGCGGGCCGGCGGCGTATAATGGGCCGGTGGACCCCGTGCGCCTTCAACGGACACGTCAACGCCGTGTCCCTACAGGTCCAGTGGCACGGCAAGAGTGGGGAGGCGTCTGCGGGAAAGCCCATCAGGAGAGACATTTGGTCTTGGGTAAAGACAGGCTCGGGTATCTATATATCATTCTAGCCTCCTTGGGGTTTGGGGTGCTCCCCATCCTCGTCAAATTCTCCTTTGCCAATGGGGCCGCACCGATGCAGGTCCAAAGCCTGCGCTATCTTCTGGCGGCGCTGGCGGGTTGGGTGGTGGTCCTCGTCATTGCCAGGCACGAGCTTCGCCATTTCTCCCGGAGATTCCTTGTCTATCTCGTCCTCCAATGCATCTGCGGGGTGGCCGCAGACTCGATGTACGCCATCGCCCTCAGCCGCATGGAGGCGTCTCTAGTGGCCGTCCTCTATTACGCCTACCCCGTCTTCATCGCGTTGCTGGTATTCTTCATCCTCAAAGAGCGTTTCGGGAGGATGAGGCTGGCGGCGCTGGCAATCACGATAGCAGGTTGCGCTCTCGTGGTTGGCATCGACCCCACGCATCCTGTGAAAGTCGATGGGCTGGGAGCAGCTCTGATCATCACCGCGGCGTTTGTCATTGCGGTGGCCACCATATTCATTCAAAAGATGTCCGAGGAGAAATCGGTGCTGGTCGTCGTCACCACCACCTGCTCCCTGAGCGCCTTGGGATTCGCCGTGATGGCACCGCCCACCTTCATCCTGACTATTCCTACCGCCGGTAACTTGTTGCTCCTCATCGGGCCGATGGCCGTATTCTCCACTGTTGCACCATTCGCCCTGTACGTTCTCGGTCTCAAGTACATCGGGGCCTCCAACGCGGCGATTGTGGCGGCGGCGGAGCTGGTGGTGGCGCTCGCAGCATCTTATCTCTTCCTTGGCGAAAGGCTGGCCCTACTGCAGTTGTTTGGGGCCGTCCTGATAATGAGCGCGGGCGTGTTGTTGCAGCG
>JAMCWQ010000021.1 GCA_023480825.1 Chloroflexota bacterium
CAGCTGACACGCCGGCGAGGACGATCTCCTTGTAGCCCTGCCCCAGCTTATCGCCAATCTCTTCCAAGATTTGGGCCGGGGGGATGCTAACTGACGCTCCTCTGGCGGTGGGGACTATGCAATAGGTGCAGTGCGCATCACAACCGTCCTGGATCTTCACGAAGGCCCGTGTCCGGTGATGCTCACTAAATGCCGGGTGACCGGAAGCTCCCTCCGCTTCGCCTACTAGCGGGAGCCCCAGCGCTCCGGCAACAAGATCGGCGATGATCACTTGCTCGACCTTGGGAACCACGATATCAACCTCTTCCAAGCCCTCGACCTCTCTGCCGGAAGTGGAGGCGTAGCACCCCGTGACCACGACCAGGGAATCGGGGTTCTCTCCTTTGGCGCGGCGTATCAGCTGCCGGGATTTGCGGTCTGCAATATGAGTGACTGTGCAGGTGTTTATGACGTAGACGTCGGCGGCTTCACCGGGGGCTGAGAGGCGGAAGCCACGCCGGCGGAACCGGGCCAGCATTTGATCGGTCTCACTCTGATTGACCTTGCAACCCAAAGTGTGGATGGCTACGGCCGGCAGGCGCGGCGAGACCCCGCCGTCCGGAACGGCAGGACAGCTCGATGTCCTGCTTTCCAGCGCATCCATCTCGTCAGTCAATGCCAGCGGGCTACCCGGCGACACCAGTTACCTGCTTCCCAGCAAAAAAGCTCATCTCAGCAGGGGAATGAGCTTCTCTTTGTCTTTCTGTTGCGACTTCGCAACGTGTAATTATACCGTATCAGCCGGCATTCCACCAGCAGAAATCACTCTTCGCTGAGCCGGAGGTCCTTGAGATTGAGGCGCACACTTCGCCTGCCGTTCCAGTCATTCACCTGCATTACAAAGACGGCGTCGACCCTTTGTCCCTTCTCCAGCTGCTGGGCCCAGTATCCAAATCGAAACCCCACCGCGTCCACCACCCGCGATAATCCTTCGTCGTACAACTGGAGGCGCAGGTGCTGCTGCTCGCTTCCCATTGTAGATACAGACGCCACCGGCATATCGCGCATCAGGAAGACGGGCGTGGGGTTCCCACAGCCAAAAGGAGCAAGCCGCTCCAGTTGGCGCCAATTCTCGTAGGTGACATCTCCGGCAGCCACCTCGGCATCGATATCGAGCACAGGCTGAAGGTCCTCATCGGTGATCTCACTATCGGCCACGGAGCAAAGCCTCTCTCGTAGGGCATCGATGTTTTCCGACCTTCCGCTGAAGCCCGCGGCTTGGGCATGCCCGCCGAATCTCGTGAGCAAGTCGTCGCACTTGCCCAGAGCCTTGGTAATGTCAAAGCCAGGGATACTTCTGGCGGAGCCGCGAAACTCATCTTGGTCCACCCGAACCACAGCCACCGGCCGGTGAAACTGCTCCGCCAACCTCCCGGCCACAAGGCCGATCACGCCGGCATTCCAGCCCTTTCCCGCCACAAGGAATAGCCTCCGGTCCCCATGCTGCTCGACCAATTGGATGGCGGAAGAGAGGGCCCTTTCCGTCAGTTGCTGCCGCTCGGTATTCTTGGCTTCCAGCGCCTGTGTTAGCGCTTTCGCCTCTTCAATGGTCTCGCTGGTAAGCAATTGGAAGCTGATTCGGGCATCAGATATCCTCCCGGCGGCATTCAGCCGGGGGGCCAAAGCATAACCTATGGAGTCCGAATCAACTCCACCAGGTTTTATCCCGGCCTGCGACATGAGCGCCTGCAACCCCGGGCGTCTGGTGCGGTTGAGAGCCACCAGACCGTACTTCACCAGGATCCGGTTCTCGCCGAGTAGTGGCACAACATCGGCCACCGTCCCCAAGCTGACCAAGTCGAGAAGCTGAGCCGCCTTGAAGTCAACTTTCCAGATGCCGGAGCGCGCCAGCCCGCGCACCAGTGTGAAGGCGACGCCAACTCCCGCCAGGTCTTTGAAAGGGTAGCGGCAAGCGGACTGGCGGGGGTCTATCACTGCCACAGCAGCGGGGCGCTCAGAAAGCGGCAAATGGTGGTCGGTGACGATTACGTCCAGGCCGATACTGTTGGCGAAGTCGATCTCTTCGCGACTGCTAATGCCGCAGTCCACCGTGATGACGAGCTTGGCTCCTTCCCGGCGCGCTAGCTCTTGGAGAGCAAGGCGGTTCAGGCCGTACCCTTCATCTTCCCTGTTGGGAATCTTCACAGTCACACGAGCGCCGAGAGACTTCAAAACCTGCGACAAGAGAGCGGAAGAAGTCAGCCCGTCGGCATCGAAATCGCCGTAGACCGCTATCAGCTCCCCATTCTTGATCGCTCGGTCTATGCGCCCTACCGCCTGTTCCATCCCCGCCATAAGGAATGGATCGGCGAGGGTATCGAATTGTGGGTCGAGGAAGCCGGCTACCAGCTCTTCTGTCCGGAAGCCGCGATTGTAGAGTATCCTGGCCACCACGGCCGGCACTCTTCCAATCTCGCTAAGTTCCTCTTCCGGCACAGTAGGGCCAACCCGCCAAGTTCGGGGGGGACTGAAGAGCTCCATAGCATCCGAGGTGTGTCGGGCCGGCGGCATTCCCAGCACTCCTAGGCCTTCTCTTGCTTGAGCAGGCTCTTGTACAGCTTCCGCATTTCCGCCGGCTTTATGTGTCTGCCGCTCTCAAAATACTTGGCTGCCACCATGCCGATGGCAATAGTGCCAGCTCCAGAGATCCCTCCGGCGATTGCCCAGCCGAGAGAAGGCACCAGCTTAGCGCTCTCCTGAGCGAGGTAGCGGAAGGCCAGGCCGCCGGCGATGGTGGTGATCAGTTCCTTGGCGTGCGTCACGCTCATCTCCTCACCGTAGACCCCTGCCAGTCGCATTATCATGCGGACCTGGGTCGCCAACAAGACCGGCAAGTCCAGCATGGGCACCGGCTCGGTGCCTGCCGCAGCGTTCACCAGCGCCGCCTCGCGGATTATCTTCCTCACGGCCTGCTGGCGGTAAGCCGGCAGCTCTCTCCCAATCACCACGGCCAATTCCGGCTGGTGAGAGATAATTGCCGGAATCAATTTAGTAGCAACGTTCGTCCCCTCCTTAGCGGAAATGGGTATTACTCTAGCTCCCAGCCTGGCCTCAGCATCCAGCACGACTGCCTCCACAAGGCGCGCTTCGATCAAATCGATCTTGTTCAGCGCCACGATAAAGGGCTTGCCGGCGGCTTTGATTTCCTGCAGCAAATCGCGATCGGATTGGCGGACGCCGCCTGAAGCATCGAGCACGAGAACCACGATATTGGATGAGGACAAAGCACTCCAGGTGATATTGGCCCGCTGCCCCCCAGACACCTCTCCGAGCCCGGGCGTATCTAGAAGGATGAAGGGGCCGACACGCTCGACGACCACATCCTTGGTCGTGCCAGGTATTGGAGAAATGGCCGAGACCGTCTCATCCCTTATCAGGTTGAAGAGCGTCGACTTGCCGGAATTCACCGGCCCCACAATGGAGATTCTGGACGAAAACTCTCTTTGGACGCCTTCCCGCAGCCCATTGAGCTGCACGGAGTTTAGGATTTTATTTATGTCACGAATAGAAGTGGGTAAACTGCTCATTTCACCCCGCATGATAACAAATGGGGCAAGAAAACTCCACCGTGGGTTGACGGCAACAGGCCGGCGTGCTAGGATGAGCTGCATTACACACCGACCAGGGATTCTTAGTGAAGCCTTCGCCGACCAGAAAGACGTTCCTGCTTGCAGCCTCCGCGGTTGCTGTTGTATTGGTCGCCCTCGCTGCTATTGGCCTAATCTGGGCTTACGCGGGGCTGCCCACCGGCGGCAAACCGGCAGTGGCGGCTGCCACTACACCATCGGCCACCATCACTGTCACTTCGACTCCCTCTCCCACGACTAGCCCAACTCCAACCTCCACTCCCACGGCGACGCCAACCTCCACCCCAACCCCTACGCCGACGCCAACTCCCACGCCGACGGCTACTCCCAATCCGCGGGACTTGAGGACCGGGGCTACGAACATCGTTAGAATATGGAGCAACGACGTTCAGCTCGATACAAAGGTAGTGCCCGTCTACATAGTCAGCGGCGAATGGCAGGTGGCGGAGTACGCCGCAGGCTGGAATTTCGATAGCGCTCTTCCCGGCGAAGGCGGAAACATCGTCCTATCAGGTCACAACAACTGGAAGGGCGAGGTGTTCCGCTACCTGGAATACCTCCAAGTAGGGCAGCATGTTTACCTCCAGACCGCCGATGGGAGGACATGGACCTACGAAGTGACCCAGACCGAGAAGCTCCTGGAACAGGGAGCCTCACTGGAGCAACGGATGGAAAACGCGAAGGTGATGAACCCCACCGATCACGAACAGCTGACTCTCATCACCTGTTGGCCATACACCACCTACACCCACCGCCTGATCATCATCGCGAAACCGGTTCAGTAAATGTCAATTGATCCTCATTACTAATGCCCATTTCCGAATAAGTGCTCGTCTATTCCCTCTCGTTTGACTGTTGCCCCGCCGGTGCAATATACTGCTCCCATGGGTGTCGCGGTAGTTTTCGGCTCAATTTACCTCGAGCACCGGACCGGGTCGCATCCTGAGAAGCCACAGCGCTTGTCTGCCATCGTCGACCTATTGCACCGCGAGAGACACTGGCTCAATCTGCTCTGGACCGAGCCAAGGAGAGCCTCGCTAGAGGAAGTAACCCGTGTTCACACGGCCAGCTACGTCGAAGAGGTCAGGCTGATCTCCGAACAAGGCGGAGGATGGCTGGATGCAGACACTATCATATCTCCCCGGTCCTACGAGGCCGCGCTCTATGCGGCCGGCGGGATATGCCAGGCCGTCGACCTTGTGATTGAAGGGCGCGCCGGCAGCGCTATCGGCATGGTACGCCCTCCCGGCCATCACGCAGTCCCGGACCGGGGAATGGGATTCTGCCTGTTCAATAACATCGCGATCGCCACCCATCATGCCCTGGGAATCGAGGGAATAAATCGCGTCCTCATAGTGGATTGGGATGTCCATCATGGAAACGGCACTCAAGAGGCGTTCTACGAGGATGACCGGGTGATGTGCTTCTCAGTTCACCAATGGCCGCTTTTCCCCGGTACAGGAATGGTTGGCGAGATAGGGGCAGGACGGGGAGCCGGCTACAACGTCAATGTGCCTCTTCCCAGTGGCAGCGGAGACCCGGAGTACCGCCGGGTATTCGAAGAGATTCTCGATCCCCTCGCGGAGCGGTTCCGGCCGGACCTAGTGATGGTTTCTGCCGGTTATGATGCTCATTGGCGCGATCCCCTGGCGTCCATGGCTTTGTCTGTTTCCGGGTTTGGAGAGCTCACCCGCAGAGTCAAAAGCCTGGCAGAGCGGTTTTGCGGGGGCAAGCTTGTATTCACTCTGGAAGGGGGTTATGATCTGCAAGCGCTACCATATTCGGTGCTGGCCACTGTAGCAGCGGCGAGTGGGCTGGAATTTCCCGACCCGCTTGGACCTGCCGCCAGCCGGAGCCCCGCGCCGGCCGTGGATCGTGTTATTTCTTCTGCGAAGGCAATACACAGACTATAAATCATATTCTTATCGATGGGAGAGCGTCACCCAATGGATCTTGCTAAAACTACCACCGAAGAAGAGAATCGCAAGAGGCAGGAACTAATAACCACCAGCCTGCAAAACCAAATCGAGGAGCTGCGCAGGCATGTGAAGGACGCCCAGGCAAAAGCTGCCTGGGTGGAGGAAGGACACAAGCAGATCACCGTCAAGATCGCGGAACTGGCGTCCGATCATGAGCAACTCAGGCAGGACAAGGCGCAACGGGATCAAGCACGCTCTCTTGAGGACCAGAGGACGAAAAAAGCAATAGTGGACCTGCAGGAACGTGCTGAACAGCCGATGAAACTAATCCGCCTGTTGCAGTCCCAAGTGCAAGATTTCGGCGAACAATGGCGGAAAGACCGGGAACAAGTGGGCATTAGCGCCGGGCAACTCGAGGAACTGCGCCAGCGGCAGCTTTCTATGCAGGCTCGAATGGCCCTCTTCGAAGAGAGCAGCAGCCGGCTCGAAGACGTGCTGGACGAAATGAGAGAGAAGATGGACGAGCAAAAGCGAGCCATCACCAGGGCACAAGATGCATGGCAAATTGACATACAGCGATTCGTCCGGCAGGGCGAGGAACTAGACCACAAGATCGAAGATGCTGGAAAGAGCAGGTTGGATGTCGCCGCTAAGGTGCAATGGCTTGAGGAGCAGAGAAAGGCCGACCGCCTCGAAATCGAAAGGGTTGCCACCAGGCTCGACTCGCTGGAGATGAACCGTGATCAGACCCTATCCGCTGTGCAACGGATAGCGGAACAGGTGTCCATTGGGGACAACACACTGCAGGAGCGTCTCGAACAGTATCGGGTGCTGCTGCAGAATGAGCTATCGGACCTGGGCGAGGCGCTCGAATCGCGATTGGATAGGATCTCCTCCATGGTAGAGGCCTTTGACGACCGCTACAGGGAGCTGGATTCCCGGCTCGGTCTGATTCCCGGGCGCTTTCACGAGCTAGAGAGGCGTGATGAGGACATCACGGGCAGGCTACTCGCTCTTGACGAAGAGCGTGTGCTGCGGCGCATGGAACAACTCCAGCTAGAGCTGGACGAAATCCGCTCCCGGCGAGGATGAAGAGCTTGCCTTTGGAGTGCGGTGGCTTGCTACCGCTTTCTAAAGCGAAGGCAGGCCTTCGCACTCCAAATAAGATCCTACCTCACCACCCTGCCATTACTTCCCGGTAGACGTCCAGCACGCGGCGCACCATCGTATCCTTGGTGAACTCCCTCTCTACTCGCAGACGCGCGTTACGGCCTAGTCTGGAGCGCAGAGGTTCGTCACCTATCAGCCTATTGATGGCGCCGGCCAGCGCTTCGCTGTCGCGCGGCGCACCACGAGCCCTGTCTCCTCGTGAAGGTTTACAAACGACGTGCCTGTTCCCAGTTCGGTGCAAATGACCGGTTTTCCACAGGCCATGGCCTCCAACTGCACGATCCCAAAGGCTTCGCTCTTGTGGCTGGATGGTAGCACGAAGATATCGGCGGCGTGGTAATGGGCCACCAGCTCTTTCTCTGGGAGTTCGCCGGCAAAGCGCACCTTGTCTTCAACTCCAAGCTCGTTTGCCAGGCGCCTTAGCTCCTGCTCCATCGGCCCTATACCGATGATTATCAGGCCGGCGTTTACCCGGCGCATCGCCTGGATCAGATACTCCAGCCCCTTGTAGTAGCGCAAGCGGCCGGCGAACAGGAGAAGTGGCCTGTCGCCGGCAGGGCGGATGTCCTGCTCTAGAACGGAATCCACGTTGTCGAAACGGGCCAACTCCACGCCGTAGGGCACGATACGTATCTTGCCGGCGAATCCCGGGAGGTAATCGGAAGATTGCACACATTGCGGACAAGACGCCAGGATGCGGCCGGCGCGCCGGAGAGCCACTTCGAGAAACGGGCCATAAAATCGCAGGAGCGTCTTCTGGCGCACGATATCGCTGTGGTAGCTCATAACCATGGGCCGACTTAGTGCACCAGCTAGATAGGCCAGCTCGCCCAGAGGATAGGGGAAATGCAGGTGCACTAAGTCGGCCCGGGACCGCCGGAGGTGCAGAAACAGCGCCGGGCTAATAGGAGTCGAGGCGAGTGCCCCGAACCGGCCTGCTTTGATCACCCTGACGCCGCCAATCCTCTCAATCCGGCTTCTGATGTCCAACCCGGACACGAGCACCTCGACATCGATGCCGGCCGCGGCTTGTGCCTCCGCCAGCATCCGCACATGATTCTCAATTCCACCGAGAACCGGGTGATACTCTTTATAGACGTGAATTACTCTCACCGTTTGCCCCTACTCGCCAATACGGTCCGGTAGACCTTCAGCGTCGCTTGGGCCGTGTTGTCCCAGGAAAACTCTCCGGCACGCGCCAGGCTTTTTGCTCGCAGCCCGGCTCGCAGCTGCTCGTCCAGCATTACCACCCTTATGGCATCTGTCCAGGCCTTCTCATCCTCCGGCGGCAGCAGAATGGCCGCCAAGCCGGCAATCTCTGGCAACGACGAAGTGTCTGAGCAGAGCACGGGGAGTCCACAAGCCATCGCCTCCAGCACCGGCAGGCCAAATCCTTCATATAGAGAAGGGAACACGAAGATATCCGCGGCGTTATACAGGCTAGGCAGAAGATTCTCCGGCACGTCTTCCAGGAAGACTATCAACTTGCCGAGCCCCAAGCGCTCTGCCTCATCCCGCGCTTGCTGGTATCTCTTATCATAGTGGCCGGCGATAACCAACGCCGGAGGCCCGTCCACCCAGGAAGACTCTGGTTGCCGGGCGAGACTGCTCCAGGCACGCACCAGGGTTACTATGTTCTTGTGAGGCTTGTTGATGCCCACATACAGGGCGAAGTGCTCCGGAAGGGCGAAGCTTTGCAGGTCCGCTCTGGCCTTCTCGCCGGGTATAGGCTCGAAATTGGGCGCCGCCGCCTCGTAGACCACGCTGATGTGTTCCGGCTTTAGATGCAAGTAGCGCACCAAGTCCGCCTTGGAGGCCTGAGAAACGGTGATAATAGAATTGGCGGTCCGGGTGGCCAAATGGCAAGTAATGGAGAAGAGAGCCCGCTCCCGCAGGGATGGCAAGTGTTCCGGAAAGATCTTAGCGATCAGATCATGGAAGGTGACCACCGACGGGCAGGAGAGCAAGGGGGGTATGAGATAATAAGGCGAATGGAAAAGGTCAATCCTATCCCTGGCGAGAATCCGGCGCCAGCGCCACTGATTCGCCCGGGAGAAAACCGGTATCCTAACCGGGTTGAGCGTTAGGTTCTCCCGCTTGGGTGCTTGCAGGTCGAAGCGCGAATTGGCGGCGAGAGGATCGTAGTAGAGAGTGAAGGATGTTTCAGGGGCAACCCTGGCGAGCGCTTCGGCCAGATTGTAGCTGTAGCGCCCAACGCCCGGGAAGTGATCCTGAATGTAGCGCCCATCGATGCCGATGCGCAGGCTCCTGACCTCTGTCTCCGGCAGGTGTGCTCTAGGCCGTCTTTTGAGTCTATTTATAGGAACTCTCATATGTGCTCCAACCATGGAATCCAGGTCCCCGGGCGTCCGCGTGATAAGGGGATCTAGGGAGTATTTATGTTTGTGTAAAGCCCCACCCCCCAGCTGGCGTACGGCCATAGGCCCCTACAACAGGGGGGAACTGGAAGTATAAGCAAAAGAGGCGAGTGACATCACTCGCCTCCAGTACAGTCCATCGATAGAAGAGGTGGAAGCCTACTCGGTGGCAGCTTCCGTTGTCTCGGGAGCTTCCTCTTCTGCGGCTTCGTCTGCCTCCCGCTGGCGGGCACGGGACTCTGCCAACTCGCGCTCGCGCTGCTCGATTCGTTCCATTGCCGCTTCAGCGCGCTTGTGCTTCTTCGATGTATGCCCCTGCTGCTTCGCCTCCATCCGGCGCATGAAACGCTCGACTTGCCCGGCGGTGTCAACGATTCGCTGCTCACCGGTAAAGAACGGATGGCACTTGGCGCAAAGGTCGGTCTTGATCAGTTTCCTGGTCGACCGCGTTTGCCAGGTGTTGCCACAAGCGCAAACCACAGTGGCCTCGACATATTCCGGATGAATTCCTGGCTTCATTTGTACATAACCTCCACTCAGCGCAACCTACTCAGCGTAGACGCTGACTCTCTTTCTGTCCTTCGAGGCTTGCTCGAATTTGACCCGTCCATCGATCTCGGCAAAGAGAGTGTGGTCCTTGCCTACCCCGACGTTGTTGCCAGGATGAATGGCAGTGCCGCGCTGGCGGACCAGAATCGTCCCAGAGAGAACCTCGGCACCATCAAAGCGCTTCACACCCAGTCGCTTGGACTGGCTGTCGCGCCCGTTGCGCGAGCTTCCCATTCCCTTCTTGTGTGCCATTTATATCTACCTCTCCTGTGAACTAGGCGTTTATTCCTTCGATTGCTACCCGGGTGTAGGCTTGGCGGTGTCCGGTGGTCCGGCGGTATCGCTTCTTCGCCTTGAACTTGAAGATAACTACCTTCGGTCCTCTCGCACTTTCCACAATGGTGCCGACGACCCTAGCCCCCTCCACGAAGGGGTGCCCGACCTTCACCGAGCTATCATCAGAGACCATCAGAACCTTGTCCAGCTCCACCTTGTCTCCGGGCTCGCCTTCCAACTTTTCAAAATCAACGGTCTGCCCGACCGCCACCTTATATTGCTTTCCGCCAGTCTCGATAACTGCGAACACTTGCGATTCCTCCCAACAATGTAGGGCACATTTTCAGATTGTAAACGCCACGGAAGGTCAGTATACATCAGATTGGGCGCTGGTGTCAAGCGAGGAGTTCATGACGTGAAACCAGGGGTGAAGCTCTTCTTCACCCCTGGTTCTCAGCACTCGGCTAGCCGTCTACGGAAGGAGGCTCAGTGGATTCACATACCCACCTGACGTCTTAGCGATAATGAAATGGGTATGCGGGCCGGTGGAATTTCCGGTGCTACCCATGAGCGCAATCTCCTGGCCCTGCTCTACATACTGTCCGGCGTGGACGAGCAG
>JAMCWQ010000015.1:0-435 GCA_023480825.1 Chloroflexota bacterium
ATATGGGAGCTGTGCCGCAAATCACCCGGCGACGAGAAGTACATGATCTGCAACGGCGACGAGGGAGACCCCGGCGCCTTCATGAACCGCTCAGTGATGGAGGGCGATCCGCACTCCGTGATCGAGGGAATGGCGATCGCCGGCTATGCCATTGGTGCGCATAACGGCTACATCTACGTGCGGGCAGAGTACCCACTGGCGGTGAAGCGGCTGCAATTGGCCATCCGCCAGGCCGAGGAATACCAACTACTCGGCGAAGACATACTTGGCTCCGGCTTCTCGTTCCACCTCAAGATCAAAGAGGGCGCAGGAGCCTTCGTCTGCGGCGAGGAGACCGCCCTTATAGCCTCCATAGAGGGGAAGCGCGGCATGCCCCGGCCACGCCCGCCGTTCCCGGCCCAGGCGGGACTTTGGGGCAAGCCTAGCAACGTCAAC
>JAMCWQ010000015.1:504-10475 GCA_023480825.1 Chloroflexota bacterium
CCTCGCCGGGAAGATAAACCGTCCAGGCCTCGTAGAGGTGCCGATGGGGATAAAACTGCGAGACGTGATCTACGAGGTCGGCGGCGGAATCCCCGATCATAAGAGCTTCAAGGCGGCGCAGACCGGCGGTCCCATCGGCGGCTGCCTGCCCTCCAGCCTGCTCGATTTGCCCATCGATTACGAGTCGCTGACGCAGGCGGGAGCGATGATGGGCAGCGGCGGTCTCATCGTGATGGATGAATCTACCTGCATGGTGGACGTGGCCAAGTATTTCCTCACGTTTGCCCAATCGGAGTCTTGCGGCAAATGTGTCCCGTGCCGGGTAGGCTCCAAGCAGATGTTGGAGATCATGGAAGATATCGCGGCCGGGCGCGGTGAGATGGAGCATCTGGACCAACTGCAGTATCTCAGCAAGCTGCTCAAGATGGGCTCCCTCTGTGCGCTGGGCGGCGGAACTCCCAACCCAGTGCTCAGCACGCTGGAGCACTTCCGACACGAATACGAAGAACACATCCTGGACAAGCACTGCTCTGCGGGAGTGTGCAAGTCGCTGGTGGTCGCGCCCTGCCAGAATACCTGCCCGCTCGGCACCCCGGTGCCGCAGTACGTGGGTTTGATTGCTAAGGGCGCCTTCCAGGAGGCCCTCGATTTGGTCCGGGAGGATAACCCCTTCCCGGGTGTTTGCGGGCGGGTTTGCCCTCGTCCTTGTGAGAGCGCCTGCCGCAGAGGCACGGTGGATGAACCGGTGGCCATCTGCGATCTGAAGCGGTTCATCGCCGACGAAGTATCTTTGCCGGAGGGCTCGGCACCAGTGGTGGTGGCCGCAGAGGACCTGGGCAAGGTGGCCGTAATAGGCTCCGGCCCGGCCGGCCTGACGGCGGCATACCACCTGGCCAAACAGGGTTGCAGGGTGACGGTCTTCGAAGCCCTTCCGGTGGTTGGCGGCATGATGGCCGTGGGCATACCGGAGTACCGGTTGCCACGGGAAGTGCTCAACAGCGAAATACGGGCAATAGAAGAGCTGGCCGTGCAAATTCACACCGGGATGCGAATCGGCAAGGATATCGATCTCGACGAGCTGCTGGCGAGGGGATTCCGGGCGGTGTTCGTAGCCGTTGGCGCCCACCAGAGCAACAAACTGGGCATCCCGGGCGAAGAAAGGCAAGGAGTGCTGCACGGCACGAACTTTCTGCGGGACGTGAACCTCAATGGACAGCTGAGCATGGCCGGCAGGTCCGTTGCCGTTGTCGGCGGCGGCGACGTCGCCATCGATGCCGCCCGGTCGGCATTACGGCTGGCCGCTCGAGAGGTGCACGTCGTCTACCGCCGCTCCAGCGAGGAGATGCCGGCGCAGCAGGCCGAGATTAGAGCAGCCGCAGAAGAAGGCGTGAAGTTCCACTACTTGGCCGCTCCCAAGCAAGTGCTTGGCGGCAATGGGGCTGTAGAAGGTCTCGAGTGCATCCGAATGCAGCTCGGCGGGTGGGATTCCAGCGGGCGCCGCCGGCCGGAGCCGGTCGCCGGGTCGGAATTCCATCTGGACGTCGACGTTCTCATCCCCGCTATCGGCCAGTCTCCAGACCTCGGGCTCTTCAACGGCAACGGGCACGGGGACCTGGTGAACAGAGGCTTGATTATGGCAGACAGGCGCACGATGGCCACCCAGAGACCGGGGGTGTTCGCCGGTGGCGATGCCGTGACCGGTCCGGCAACGGTTATCCAGGCGATTGCCGCAGGCGCAAAGGCAGCCAAATCTATGGTCCGGTATCTGAAGGGCGAAGAGCTGTTCATCTCGCCCGGCCTGCCGGACAAGACCCGGCCACCGGAAGCTGATAGCTGGTCACCCGCCGAGGGCGGAACGGCGAGATCACGCATGCCCGAGCTGGACCCGGAGCGGAGAAAGCGGGACTTCCGGGAAGTGGAGACCGGGCTGACACGGCAGAGTGCTGTACGAGAAGCAGGGCGCTGCCTGCGCTGCGACTGGGAGGAGTAGGAGCGTGGCAAACATGGAAACGTTTTCGCTGACTATCGACGGCATTCCCGTCGCCGCTCAACACGGACAGACCATCTTGGAGGCCGCTCGCACGGCGGGGATTTACATTCCCAATCTTTGCGCCGACCCGGACCTGGCGCCGTATGGCGCGTGCCGCCTGTGCGTGGTGGAAGTGGATGGAGCCCGCGGCCTGCCGACTGCCTGCTCTACACCCGCTACACCGGGAATGGTGGTTCGCACCGACACTCCGAACGTCAACATGGTCCGGCGCGGCGTCGTGGAGCTCTTGATATCCGACCATCCAGAGGACTGCCTGACCTGCCCTCGCAACCAGCATTGCGAATTGCAGAAAATTGCCGCCTACGTAGGGGTGAGGGAGCAGCGCTTCCGCAAGCTGCACCGGCCGCCGATCGTGGACGACAGCAATCCCTTCTTCCGGAGAGACCTGAGCAAGTGCATTCTCTGTGGCAAATGCGTGAGGGCCTGCGCCGAAATACTCAATGTCGGCGCCGTCAACTTCATCAACCGGGGCTACCGGACCTATATCGGCACCCTTGGCGAGAGACCGCTGGTGGAATCCAACTGCGAGTCCTGCGGGCTGTGCGTGGAGGTCTGCCCGACCGGAGCGCTGGCCTCCAAGAACGGCAAGGCGCCCTCCAGGGAGGTGAACACCATCTGCGGCTACTGCGCAGTGGGCTGCGGCATAAAGCTAGGGGTGCGAGGTCAGGAGCTGGTAGGCTCCACGGGCGACCCGGAAAACGAAGTGAACCACGGCAACCTCTGCGTGAAGGGACGCTATGGCTATGGCTTCGTGAATCATGCCGATAGGCTGACATCGCCGCTAATCAAGAAGGATGGCGATTTCGTTAAGGCATCATGGGACGAAGCCCTCGACCTGATCGCCGAGAACTTCGGCAAGCACCGCGGGGATGCGTTCGGTGTTCTCTCCTCGGCCCGGTGTACGAACGAGGAGAACTACCTGATTCAGAAGTTCGCGAGGGGGGTGATGGGCACAAACAACGTCGACCATTGTGCCCGTCTCTGACACGCTCCGACGGTGGCCGGTCTGGCCACAAGCTTCGGCAGCGGCGCTATGACCAACCCGATAGACGACTTTCTGAAGGCGTCCACCTTGTTCGTGATCGGGTCCAATACCACGGAGGAGCACCCCATAATCGCCCTGCGGATCAAACAGGCCGCCCAAAAGGGCGCCAAGCTGATCGTGGCGGACCCCAGAGAGATAAATCTCTGCCGCTTCGCCAACATCTGGCTGCGCCAGCGGCCGGGGACAGACATCGCCCTGATCAACGCGATGATGAAGGTGATTTTGGATGAGCGGCTGGAAGACGGGGAGTTCATTCAGGAGCGCACGGAGGGCTTCGATGAATTCGCCCGGGCGCTTCGACAGGTCAACGTGCCAGAGGCTTCCCAGATAACGGGAGTGCCGGTGGAAGATATCGTGGAGGCCGCCAGGATGTATGCGACCAGTAAGCCGGCCTCGATTGCCTACTCCATGGGCATCACGCAACATACACACGGCACCGGCAATGTGATGTCGCTGGCCAATCTGGCAATGATGACCGGGAACATCGGCAAGCCGGGCGCCGGCATCAATCCACTTCGCGGCCAGAACAACGTCCAAGGCGCCTGCGACATGGGGGCTCTCCCGGCAACCCTGCCGGCCTACCAGCAGGTGGCTGATGAGCAGGTGCGGCGGCGCTTCGAGGCGGCTTGGGGAATGCCGGTGCCGGCGGAGAAAGGCCTGACCGTTAGCGAGATGACGGCGGCGGCCGGCGCCGGCAAGATCCGGGCCATGTACGTGGTGGGGGAGAACCCGGTCTTGAGCGATCCTGATTCCACGCACGTCCGGCATGCCCTGGATAATCTAGCATTCCTCGTCGTTCAGGACATCTTCCTGACCGAGACCGCCCAACTGGCCGACGTGGTGCTCCCGGCTTCCTCGTTCGCCGAGAAGGATGGGACGTTCACCAACACCGAGCGGCGCGTCCAGCGGGTGCGCAAGGCAATCGAGCCGCTCGCCGGGACCCGGCCGGACTGGCGGATAACCTGCGCTATCGCCCAGCGGCTTAGCGGCCACGGATTCGACTATGAGGGGCCGGAGGACATCTTCGCCGAGATCGCCGCAGTGACGCCCAGCTACCACGGCATAACGTATGAGCGGCTGGAGAAGGGCGGCATCCAGTGGCCATGTCCCGACCAGAGCCACCCTGGAACGCCGATACTACACGTCGACGGCTTCGCCCGGCCTTCCAAGAAGGGCAAGTTCGTTCCTGTTGACTACTCAGGACCAGCTGAGACTCCGGATGAGGAGTTCCCGCTGATGCTTATCACTGGCCGGCGGCTTACCCATTACCACACCGGCGTTCAGACGAGGCGGGTGAAGGGGCTGCAAGAGCTAGCTCCGGAGGAGTTGGTGGAGATAAGTCCGGTGGACGCCGAGACGATGGGAATAGAGGACGGCGACATGGTCCGTGTCAGCTCCCGCCGGGGGCGGTTGGAGGCCAAGTCGCGGGTGACGGAGCGCTCGCTGCCCGGCTCGGTCTTCATGAGCTTCCATTATCACGAGTCGCCGGCAAACGTCTTGACCAATCCGGCCCTTGACCCCGTGGCCAAGATACCGGAGTTCAAGACCTGCGCTGTGCGGGTGGAGAGGATTTGATAATGCTAAATAGTGATCAGCCAATTGCAGAGTGAAGCAAGTTGGTTAGCGTTGGTTAGGTTGGCGGCATTCGACAAGGCCCCGCCCTCAAGCTGAGACCAGATCTCGTTGGCCATCGCGGTGGCGATCGCAGCTCCGAGGAAGAACGTAAGGGGATAGACGCCCTGTGCGGAAAAGGCTGAACGAATGCGCACAAAGGCGGTGCGTGCAGTCTTCCAATGTTCATCGGCTCCTGCGGGGTCAATGCCGCCTTTGAGTTCCCCAAAAGCGATGTAAGCCTCCGGTGTGTTGGCTGCCACGCCGGCATCAGATGGTGGGCAGTTCAGGAGACAGGAGTCTATATTCTTACCCACGAGTGGGACGCGGAAGTTGTACAACAGCGTGCGGTGAGCACCGCTCTTGGACCAGCTTAAGCCCTTGGCATGTATCTCGATATCTGAGTCATCAGCGCTAGGTGGCAGCCATGTCGTGCCGGTCTTCGGTAGCCAAGAGTACCCGGCGTTAGACAGTGTCAGCGCGGCAATCACGGCGCGCGTCAGCTTACGTTGGGCGAGCTCTCCACCAACGTTGCGCATGGAGCCGCCCAGTGCATCACCGCGAGTCAACAGGAATCGGTACACAAGCTCCTCAACAAATGCCCGACCAGCCGGTTCCAGGAAATTCTCAACCAATCCCCTAATTGCTTCGGTTTTGTCATCCTCGGTAAGGTACCTTGCGGCTTTTTCCGATATTCCAGCCGCGGTTATTAGCGCGGCGCGTATGTGGGACATCGAGGCCAGGGATGCCGGTGCAGGCGCCAACGATGCAGCCGCCTTTAGGGCTCGAGCTTCCTCGACCGTCGGAGTCGCCCTCCGGTTCTTTTCCAGAGCAAGGGCAACGAACCCGGCCCGCGTTGCCTCATAAGGGGTGACCAGGTCAGTGATACTAGACAGGTGATTTTGGTACGGTCTTGGCAACTACGGTTTCCTCCAGACGTAGACGCATTTACGCAGTTCGCTGCGTCCGTGATGGCCCATTTGTTGGCTGCTGTTCCCCTTGCCACGTTCCAGAGTCCAAATCACCTCTGCATGAAGACCAAAGGACTCCGCAAAACTGGAGAGTATTAGATCGACAGGGATTTCTTCCCCAGCGTAGCGGACATTGTCGTTGACCATCGCAACCACTCCACCTGAGCGCAGGATGCGGGACAGTTCATAGACCACGAAGGACATCTCATAGAAGTAGTTGCGGACCATGCGTGACACATTGTCGTTGTTGAGAAGACCTTGTTTGCGGTACGAGTCCAGGATGGAAAGCACTTCTTGTAAGGCGGCCTGTTCATGGAAGACTCGGTCCACAGTACCAAAGGCTGACAAGTAACCAAGTGATCCGTACAGCTGCCTCAACCAACCTATCTTGTCCCGATTCTCCACCGTACAGGATAGCATTGTCTGGCGCAGACGTTTGATATCTTCATCACCGCATCCCAGATATACAAGCTCCAGAGCGTAGGTTCTTGTGTAATCATACCGATTGGCGTAAGGAGGGGACGTCAAGATAAAGTCGTAAGAACCTCCAGACATGGCCGGTAATATCTCTAAGCAAGACCCAGAGCGGAAGCATGGTGCAGGGGCAATCCCGACGCGGTCTGCATCTGCAAGCGGGAAGAGTGCGGCTTGCTCGACCGGCGGCTGAAGATCGAGAGCCATTCGGCGAAGCTTGCGGAAGAGAGCATCCTTGAATAGTGGGATGGGCCCTTTAGTGAAGGGTTTCTTGCCCTGCTGGCGACCGGAACGGGAATCCCAACGAAGGTACTGGCCATCCTTGCGCGTGTAGCTGATGTCTTCGAGAACAGAGAAAGCGGCGAACAAGAGCAGAGTGCGCAAATGTCCGGCTGGTATGTTCTTGTTGCAGTAGGCGAGATAACCAACCAGCTGCCGCTCTTCCTCCGTTGGTATAGCGCCATGGGTGATAGCCACGTGGCGAAGAGCAAAAGCCTCATCGTACATAAGTGCAAATTCGAGATTCTCAAGCTTCCCCAGAACTGCTCGCATCTGGTGTGAATTGACATAGCGTGCAGCATGTCGCGCCTCCGCAATGAAGAGCCCAACTGGGAGTAGTTCGACACCGGTTGCCTCCCAGCCTAGTTCTGCTGCGGCAAAGAGAGCCGCACCTGATCCGGCGAATGGATCCAGCAGTATGCCTGGTTCGGGGTGTAGGCTGGTGAGCAAGTATTTCACGAGAGCTTCGGAGAAGCCCTCCTTGTACTTGAACCATCCACAAAAACGAGTCCCTTTGTTTGCCTGGAAACTGACCAATGACCTGTCAAGGGCAGGGTTTACCCTAATCCGGTCGCGATATACATCATACAGCTCATCGCGATCGGCACTTGGCCCGCCGGACAAAGGTAGGCCGTGGGTGCGCAGGAATTCTCTGTTTAGGAGGGTGGTCATACTTATAAGGTCCTTCCGGCCAGCGAGATCGCCATGGCATAGCATGATTGTAACTCTGAAGAGGTGTGGAACGCAATTGTCATCGGGAATGCGTAGCGAGGTAAAGCTCATTGAGGATTGATGGCGGAATATCAGGGAGAGGGTTATGATTTTCTGTCGGTGAAAACATTCGGAAGACCTTATGGGCAGGGATGGCGGAGATGATAACATTTACATCCAGAACTACTCTCATACCGCTTGTTGCTGTGAAGAGCGCCTCTCATCTCTTCGCTCCAACTCTTCGAGTACCTTGTCGCCATTGAGATCTGGATTTCGGCCCGCGATCTCCCTAGCCCGGCGGAATAGGCCCTTACGCACTTCAGCCCTGGTGCTGTTTGCTAAAACGAATGCTTCAAGGTCTTCTTTGGGCACACGGTAGGTGCGCCCGATCCTTGTCGCCGCCAGCTTTTTCTGGCGAATCAACCGGTAGATCGTGTCTTTATTCAGTTGCAGGTAAGAGGCCACCTGCTCAGGCGTCATTATATCTCTCATAGGTTTCCCCTCCATTATGGTTATTCCACTACACTTTAGCTTATTTATCAAGCTTTATGTTTGGTGTAGTGGACTGGAGTTGCATTCTCTTGATAGCTCACGGATCCAGTCTAGTTCGGTTACAGCTCGGGATGGAGCAGTGCGAATGCCTGTTCTGTCATTCCGCACAGCCCACCCCTGCTTGAAGTGAGTGTGATGCTAGGAGTGGTCTTAGAATCTAGTACTGCGGCGGGGGACGAGCCACCCGCCCTACATCGAACTATTACATTGCGCCGGCGTCGCACTCCAATGCGACTAATGATCTTTAACCGCTCAAGGGAGTATTTGGTAGGTGCGACTTCAGTCGCATTGGCCGCCGCAGCGGCCTATTTCTAGCACCAGGCAGGGATGGCTGGCCTGGCGGCCGGCAAGCCGACTGAAGTCGACTCTACCTGTTAATTTCCTTAAACCCCATTAGTCGCACCTACCTGGCGATTTCCCGGCACTGCATGAAATCATTGCCCCATGGTGAACAATCTCAAAGCCTTGTTCCGAGGAGCAAACAAACGAGGAATCCCATTTTGGGATGCTAGTGAGCTCCCAGCTCCTTCACGACCCACCTTAGGAAATCGGTCACGCCGTCGACTCCGGGAAGAACGAAGTCCGAGTGTTCCGGTACAGCGGGCGGCATCTCCGGACTAGAGACACCTACCGCTATCCCTTGAACAGAGGCTTCGTGTGACACGCGGCGGATGGCCTGAAACGCCGCCAGGTCGCTGACGTCGTCGCCGATGAACGCCACGGAATCGAGCCTGTACTCCGCTACCAAAGCTTTCAGAGCGGTGCCTTTGTCCACGTCAACCGGAGCACGCACCTCGATGACGGACCGCCCTTCCTCGACCACGAGGCCGGCTTGCGCGGCCAGACCGGTGAGCACTTCCAAGACGGTCTGCCGGGCGGCTAGGGGATCCGGGCATAGGCGAAAATGCACGGAGGCGCTCACGCCCTTGTCCTCGAAGATCAGGCAAGGCAGGTCGAGGAACCGTCGGGCCTCGATAAAGGTGCTGTGAATGCGGGGGATATACTCCTCGGCAACGGGGAGAGGCTGGACCCGGCCATCGACCCAGCGTTCTAGGCCGTAGTTCCCCAGGTAAACTATCCCGTCCACTCCAACCATCTCCCGCGCCTTCGCCGCGGAGCGGCCGGAGATCACCGCTACGAGCGGCAACCGTTGAGACAGGGCTGCAAGCAGTCTCCGGACCTCCGGATCAACGGAGGCTTGCTCCGGGCTAGGTGCAATATGGCTGAGGGTGCCGTCGATGTCGGACACCAGCCCGAAGCGTCCACTCGCCAACAGATGCCGGATACGCACTACCTCGCGCGCCGGTGGTCCGTGGCTATCAGACGCCGAAGGCATCCTTCATCTTCCCAAAAATCCCCTTCTCGTTCTGGGCCACGACTTCTTTGCCGAGGGACTTCGCCAACTGGTGGAAGAGCTCTCTCTGCTCGTCTGTTAGGTGGCTAGGAGTAACCACTTTGAGCTCAATCAACATGTCTCCCCGTCCGCTGCGCTGTAGGTAGGGAACTCCGCGGTCCCGCACTCGCAAGACCTTGCCGGTCTGAGTGCCCGATGGAACCTTCACCACCACCGGCTCGCCATCCACCGTGGGGATCTCGACCTCATCGCCAAGCGCTGCCTGCGCGAAGTTCAGCTGAAGATCCATGAGCAAGTCATTGCCACGCCGCTTGAGGTAGCGGTGCGGCTGCACGGAGATATTCACGTAGAGGTTGCCGGATGGTCCCCCGCGCGGTCCCGCCTCGCCCTCCCCGGAAAGACGGATCTGCGAATCATTGTCCACGCCGGCAGGGATGTTCACCATGATGTGCTTGGTCGACCGCGTCCGGCCATTCCCCTGGCACTGGCGACAGGGCACAGCTATCACCCGGCCCTCACCACCGCAGCGGTCGCACGTGACTACATTGACGAACTGGCCGAAGATCGAGTGTTGCACACGCCGGAGCTCTCCGCTACCGCCGCAGTTCGGGCAAACGGCGGGCTGGGTGCCCGGCTCCGCGCCCGTACCATTGCAGGTCGGGCAAGATTCGAGGCGTGAGATCTCCAATTCCTTCTCGCAGCCAAAAACGGCCTCTTCGAAGGTGAGATTCAGGGCATAGCGCAGGTCGGCACCGCGCTGTGGCCCCCGGTGTGTGGTCCTGGTGGCGCCGCCGAAGAAGCTCTCGAAGATGTCGTTGAAGCCGAAGCCACCAAACCCCGCGAAGGGATCAGCGCCAGCCCCAGCGTTCACCCCGGCATGGCCAAAACGGTCGTACGCGGACTTCTTCTGGGGATCACAGAGGC
>JAMCWQ010000104.1 GCA_023480825.1 Chloroflexota bacterium
TCGATTTCTCAAAAGCCGGAACTCGCCCAAGCGCCGGGTATGGCGACCGGCCTTGGCGGCTATTTGCCTGCAGGAGACGGCTGGCCTGAACTGCCTCGCGAGGCGAATAAGAGCAAGGACCGCCGAACACGCGCAGGCCACCGTTCAGATGGCCAAAGCGATCCTGACATGGCAAACGATGAAGGAGAGCGAGATTACTCAGGGTTGTTTGCCGGGAGCAGCGAATCCGTGGCAGTCCTGCTGCAAGAGGTCCGCGATAAGCTGCTCGCTGGGGACGAAGAGGGGGCGACTCTGGGTTTGATCAGACTGATCCGGAACAACCAAGACGTCTGCGGAGAGCTGGAGGCAGAACTAGGAAGCCTTCCCCCCAACTCGCTGGCATGTGCGATACGGGCCCTTCTGGTCTGTGGCGAGAGGGAGCACGCAAAGGCCCTTCTAGGACACGCTGCGTCCCTCCATCCCCGTGATAGCCGCCCAAGTACCTGTGGGCGGCTGATCGACTAGAGAGGCTGCGGAGCAGCACAGCCAATGCGCAGTCTGATAGTCTAGCGGAGATAATCCTCTAATGGTTGAGCAACCTCGCGGCGGCGCAGCTTCCGAAGCGCTTTGGCCTCTATCTGGCGCACTCTCTCCCGTGTCAACCCCATTTCCCGTCCCACCTGCTCGAGGGGCAATTGCCGGCCATCTTTGAGGCCAAAGCGCATCACCAGGACCCGGCGCTCCCGGTCGGTGAGCGCCTCCTCCATGGCTCTTTCAACATCCGCCTTCAACGATTGGCGGTAAGCGCTCTCGTCGGGCAATTCAGAGGTTTCGTCCTGGATCCAGTCGAGTAGCTGGGTCTCCTGGTCTTCGCCTACTGGGGTTTCCAGCGACACCGGCTTTTGAGAAATCGATATTACTGCCTGCAGTTTTTCTGGCTCAATTCCCATCGCGTCGCTGATCTGCTCAACTGTGGGATGCCTACCAAGTTCTTGAGTCAACTGCTGGCGGACACGGTTGTACTTGGTCGTGAGGTCAGAAATGTGAGCAGGCAGCCTGATTGTCCGCGCCTGATCGCTGATCGCCCTCAGCATACCTTGCCGTATCCACCATGTGGCGTAAGTGGAGAAGCGATGCCCTCTTCGCCAGTCAAAACGATGAACGGCCCGCATTAGTCCCATATTGCCCTCTTGGATGAGATCAAGAAGGCTCAATCCGCGCCCGACATACTTCTTAGCCAGGCTCACCACTAGACGCAGATTGGCGAGGACAAATTTCTGAGCCGCTTCTACGTCGCCCTGCTCCACTCGTTGTGAAAGCATTATCTCTTGCTCGGCAGTCAGAAGAGGCGCTTCGCCGATTTCGCGGAGGTATACCCGAAGCGGCTCTGTTACACCACCGATTTCGCGGTCGATCACGTCCGTAATGTCTTCGGGGGGTTCGGCATCGACCTCTGC
This sequence comes from Chloroflexota bacterium, assembly GCA_023480825.1. Taxonomy (GTDB): domain Bacteria; phylum Chloroflexota; class Chloroflexia; order JAMCWQ01; family JAMCWQ01; genus JAMCWQ01. The sequence continues at coordinate 1,437 of JAMCWQ010000104.1, forward strand.
AGTGTCGCCTTGCTCTTCAACAGCGAATTCCTCGAGCACTTCTACACCAGCGGCAACGAGCGCCGCCTCCACAAGCTCCCAGTCCGATGACCCGCGCTCCAAGTCCGGGAACGCGTCAGCAATATCGCTCTCGGTAATAAGACCTTGAGTCTTGGCCTTTTCCAGCAAGCCATCCAATTCGGAGGAGGTCCCTTCCATCCTCACTTAACACCATTCTTTCCATAGACTTTAGCGATGCCCGGCAGCGTCGCCAGGCAGCGACATGCAGACCGGCCCATATTCGTCCCGCCGGCTTTGGCAAATAGCCTTCCGGCACGCCGCTGCGTAGACTTGACCATCAATGTACTCCTCACTCGTCTGAGATGGGGATGAAATGCTCCTGAGGGCTTCTTGATTAGGGGAGTATAGCACATCCGGAAAGGGCAAGTCAAACGGCTCCGCCTGCTTCCCGGTCCGTATCCTCGATGACAACCGTGTGCCCCCTTACGACAGCCTCGAATTGACTAAGGACTTGCTCCAACTCGCTCTGCCTGATAGACATAGTGAGGTCACCGCGAGTCCTCTCCAGAACGCCGCGTACCATGTCGGTAGTCCGCCTCAACCCGCCGGTCAAAGCATCCGGAAAGTCTATGGTCACCAACAGCCCATAGATGTCTTCCATTACTGCGAGGATTTGTTCGCTTCGTTTCATCTCTTGGCGCCGGATCAAATCCAGCGCGTATCGCCTCATTTCTCCGGCGGCCTCCCCAAGCCCGTTCAAGTAGGGCGCCAGCTCCACGCCTACCTCGCCCGGGGAGGGAATAGGATCACGATGAGCAATGGCGAACACCAGGTTGGCTTCAGCGAACTCCTTCTGGGCGTCCTGAACATACCCGGTCCAGTATAGGTCCGGATAGGTAGTCAGCGTCTTCTTTGTGGCGTCTACTATGGCCCCAGCCTGCGCGAGCAAATCGGTGGCAAGGTCGAATTCTCCTCGATGCACCGCCCGGATCGAATTGGCGCAGTGCCTGATCAGGGTCCGGGATGAGGCAAGGGCAGCATCACGCTCAGCGTTCTTCGCTTCCATCATCTGTCGTATGTTGTCCCCAATTTCGTCTATTCTGTCCAAGTTCGCCCTCCTGCCTCTGTATTCACTGTGGTGGGTGACGAAAGGAGACTCCTCCCTTGTCACCCCGTTGGATTTCCGCCTACACCGGCACGCCCTCCGTGGGGCTGCTGGCTAGCGCCTTCAGGCCGATCTCCGCTCTGCCAGCCAGATAGGCCTTCCGGCCCGCCTCCACCGCCAGTCTAATGGCCTCTGCCATGAGCGGCGGATTCTTGGCCTTTGCAACCGCCGTGTTGGCAAGGACTCCGGCAGCACCCCATTCCATTACTCTGGCCACATCAGATGGCACTCCCAGACCGGCGTCGATGATTACCGGAACGAGAGACTTCTTAATGATCAGTCTAAGATTCAGGGGATTCTGAACTCCTAGTGTGGTGCCGATCGGCGCTGCCAAGGGCATCACGGCCGCTGCACCTGCCTCAGCGAGTCTCAGAGCCTGGACCACATCGTCGGAAGTATAGGTCATAACAATAAAACCTTCCTCGGCAAGTACCTTGGTGGCTCTTAACGTTCCCTCGGGGTCTGGAAGAAGTGTCTCTTCGTCTCCGATAACCTCAACTTTCACAAAATCAGACAGCCCAGCAGCTCTTGCCAGGCGGGCAATCCTAATTGCCTGCTCGGCAGTAGTAGCTCCAGCAGTGTTCGGAAGCAAGGTATACTTCGAGAAGTCCACACCCTCGAGTTCAGACTTGCCTCCACCCTCCAGATTCAATCGCCGCACGGCAACCGTCACCATTTCCGATCCCGAACGCTCAAGGCAGTCAGCCAGGATTTCGTTGGAAGAGAACTTCCCAGTGCCATGAATGAAACGAGAACGAATCTTGCGGCCACCGATCACCAATTCATCAGACATAAGTCCCTCCTACTAAATAGATCCACCACCAACAAAATGAACCACTTCCAAGACATCACCCGGCTTCAGCAGAACGGTTCCATAGCTGTCCCTCGGCAGGATATCGCCATTCAGCTCCACCACGACCCGGCGAGGATCCACCTGAAATGCGGAAAGAAAATCGGCCAGATTGGTTTCCTCCCGCAATTCTCTGTCTTTACCATTAACTCTAATCAATCCCATTTACTACTCCTCAGACTCTGTCTGGTCGATGCGCTTGAACGGGCTTGCTTAATAACTTCCAATAGCTGCCGGATAGCCAGCCGGATATCCTCTGCCGCGGTAACAGCGCTGACGACGGCCACTGCATCTGCGCCCGCCCTTATCACCAGGGCGGCATTTTCGGTACTGATTCCGCCGATAGCTATGATGGGCAGCCGTGTATGCCGCGTGACCGCTGCCACCAACTCTACACCCGCCCCCTCCACTCCTGGCTTGGAAGGGGTGGGGAAGATGGTGCCGAGAGTTATGTAGTCCGCCCCCTCGTTCTCAGCAGCCATCGCTTCTTCAACTGAATGGGCCGAGCGACCGACCAGCAGAGCCGGCCCGGCAAATTTCCGAACATCGGCTACGCCGATATCGGTTGCAGGCAAGTGCACCCCATCGGCTCCCGACAGCACGGCGATATCCGGGTTGGAGTTCACGATCAGCAGAGCCCCGAAGCGGTGGCAAGTATCGACGAGCCGCCCTGCAACCACTAGCAGGTCGCGGCGTGGGATCCCCTTCTCCCGCAACTGCACTGCCGTGGCACCGGCGTGGCAGGCGCCCTCCACTATCGTCTCATCAGACCGGCCCGCACTTCGGCTCTCATCCGTGACGAGGTAGAGGCCGCTGGCAAGCAGCCTGGATACCCGCAAATGCCGGGCGGCATTACCGGCTCTCTCCATCTCCAACCTTCCAAAAATTGTAGAAATGATGCACCGGGGAATGGCCGGACCCGATGGCAAAAGAAGCCCTAATGGCCTGCGTAAGGTACTGCTTTGCCTCTGCAATTGCAGCTCTGAGATCGAGGCCTTTGGCCAAGCCGGCGGTTATGGCGGAAGAGAACGTGCAACCCGTACCGTGGGTGTTCTTGGTATTGACCCGCGGGGCACGGTATTCATGGAAGCCACGTCCGTCGAATAGAATGTCGATAGCCTCTCCTTCTAGATGTCCTCCTTTTACCAAAACGTTACTGGAACCCATGGCTACGAGATCCCGCGCCGCTTCCCGCATCTCCTCAGCGGTCCGCACAGCCCTGCCCAAGATCGACTCCGCCTCATCGAGATTCGGCGTCAGGACATATGTAACCGGCAAGAGCTTTTGCTTGAGCACCTCGACTGCTTCGGTCCGCAACAGGGCGGCTGCACTCTTTGAAGCCATCACTGGATCCACCACCAGCTTCTTCATGCCATATAGACGAGCTTTGTCGCAAACCACTTCTATGATCTCAGCATTGGCGAGCATCCCAGTCTTGACGGCGTCTGCTCCGATATCTGACATCACCGCATCGATCTGCGACGCGACTACCGCCGCAGGAAGCTCAAAAATACCGGCCACCGCGACTGTATTCTGAGAAGTAACGGCGGTGATCACACTGCTACCGTAGACACCGAAAGCCGCAAAGGTCTTGAGATCGGCCTGTATCCCAGCTCCAGCACCCGAATCGGAGCCGGCTATAGTCAGAGCCCTGCTGATCACTGGCTTGCGCTCATCAGATGATCAAAACCTCGAGGCGGCAGGTCAAAACGATGGCCATCCTCACGCTCTACCCGCATTCCGAGCTCCGCTGGCAACACTTCCCCTATCGTCGTAGCCAGGATTCCCGTTGCCCCACGCAGCGCCAACGCCAAGCTCTCCGCACAACCGGGCCGGACCGTAAACAACAACTCGTATTCTTCTCCGCCGAACAGCGCATATTCTGAAACTGGCTTCTGCACGGCGCCCGCCAAGGCTCGCGTGGCATCCGCGATGGGCAAAGCGGACTCGAAGATGACAGCCCCGACCTGGCTCTGCTCGCAGATATGATTGAGGTCACTGGCCAGCCCGTCACTTATGTCAATCATAGCCGTGCAGCAACCGCTTTCGGCCAGCAGTCTCCCTTCGGCAACGCGGGGCCGGGGGAGATTATGAGCAGCTTTCAAGTACTGGACGACCTCATGGGGCAGCCGGTCGTGCAGGTGGTCCAAGATGATCGCCAAACCGGCGGCAGAGCTTCCCAGGTTCCCCGTGACCATTATCTGGTCTCCCGGCCGGGCTCCGGAACGCCGGACAACGCGAGCCGGCTCCACCATTCCCAGCATAGTCACATCGAGAATCAGTCTCTCTGGAGAGCGGGCGATATTCCCGCCCACTACTCCGAAGCCAAAGAGCTTCGCCTCGACTCCAACACCCGCGTAGAATTCTTCTATAAAACTGACGGGGATATCCGGAGTGAGGCCTAGGGACAATAGCGCATACCTTGGCAGTCCACCCATCGCGGCGATATCGCTGACGTTGATGACCATGACACGCCGTCCTAGATCTCTCGGCGTCTGCGCGCCCAGTTGGAAGTGCACGTTCTCGATCATGATATCGGTAGTGGCGAGCACGAGTGACTGCGGTGGGAACTCAAGGGCTGCAGCATCGTCTCCGATTCCTACTACGACACCCTCTGGATCTGGATTCTTGGAGATTATGCCGGCGATTCGCTCTATGAGGCCAAACTCGCCGATACCGGCCACCGTTGCGGGCTCTGCCATGGGTTTCATCTCACCAGAAGTTCGGATTTGGCAGCCTTTACTGTACGCAGGAGGGCAGCAGTGGCGCTTGCCGGGTCATCGCTGCCCATAATCGCGGACACTATAGCAACGCCGTCTCCTCCAGCGCGAATCACGGAGGCGGCATTCGCCAGCGCTATTCCACCAATTCCCACGAGCGGCAAACTACAGACCGGCCGGATAGCCGATATAGCCTCAGGACCGATCGGGTCACCGGCATCACTTTTCGTCCCGGTGGCGAAGATCGCGCCGACGCCGAGGTAGCTGGCGCCCGCCTCGGCAGCAAGCCTCGCCTCTTCCGGTGTAGCCGCGGAGACACCGATGATTTTGCCTTCGCCAAGAATTCGCCTGGCCACCGAAGCCGGCAGGTCCTCCTGCCCAAGGTGCACGCCATCGGCATCTACCGCAAGAGCGATGTCCAGACGGTCGTTAATTATCAAGGGTAAACGGTAACATAGAGTAACTTGGCGCAGGGAGAGAGCAAGATCGTAGAACCGCTGGTCACAGCTATGCTTGCACCGCAATTGGATGACGCTGGCGCCATTTTCCGCAACAGCATGCGTCAACTGAGCCAGATCAAGGCCGGGACGGTAGTCCTCGTCGATTACCACATAAAGGTCATAATCCATTCACGTCACCTGCTACAAAGTCAGAGCGCCGCAGGATTTCGCTTGCGGCGCTCGATTACTGATCACTGTGCTTCCCTTCGCTGGTACTAACCAGATCAGGTTCGTAGGGTCAGTGGTCGCACCACACTCTCAGCGCACGCTGCGCACCCCTAGCATCTCTCTATTCTGCTCGGAGGCCAATTCTCCACGCGAATTATAGCACAATCACCGGGATGTGGAAAGTTAAGCAGCGCCCACTACTCACACACGAGCACATTCAATCGGACAGGCGCTAACCCCTTTTCCTCGAACCACGCCGCAGACTCATGCACCAGATGCAGCTCCAGTGTGTAGAGTCCCGGGTCCGTTGGCGCCACCACGGTTGCCAGCAGATGGATTTCACGGCCTGCAGCCAAGTCGAAGGGCAAAGGAGTCCTAAGGCCATCCGCGATCACCAAGCGGCCTTCGGAGTCCCGCCAGCGGTAGGCAAGATTGACTGGATTTGCACACAAGCCGGCCGCTCCCCAGGTCAAACCGCCTGTGTTCTGAATCACGAACTTCAGCCAGTAGCACCTTCCCGGTCTCATCCTTTCCGGCGGATTTTCGACTGTGATCAATGCACCGTAGTAGGCCCGGTCGTAACTCAACAGCTCCCGGGCGAGCAGGATGGCAGCCAGAGAGCGTGACAAATGGGCAATCACTCCTTCTCCCGTCTTCGCAGCCGCGGCATCCATCAATCGCCTTGTCCGGTGGTACACCTGGTGGCGCAGTCCTGCAAAGCGACTTAGGTCCGGCCGGTCGGTACAATCGCGGACTGCGGTTCCTACTTTGGTACTCAGGAGTGACTCCAGCATTTCAAGGTCATCTGCAATTAACGCCAATTCCCCCAGCGCACGCTCTTCTTCTCCCTTGGGAATTGACCGGCGACCGCCGGACAGAAGCGCTTCATATGCCGCAACTGTCTGCTCGGCCGCTCGTCGCCACGTGTAATTGTCGCTTATGAATCGCCTCAACGCGCCGTCGCGCGGGCGTTCGTACTCCTGAAAGACAGACCGGCGAATAGAGTCAATATCCGAAGGGTCGCAGTAAGAGGCTAGCTCGCCGAAGTACTCCGGAGCTGATGACCGGTCAGTGGTAGCAATATGACAACCGGATAGGCCGGCTTCAAGGTTGACCAGAGCAGCCACTTCAAACCAGGATGGTGTCGCCACGACTCTGGCCGCCTTGTAGGCTCCCATTAACTCGTTGCCTGGCATTTGGGGCAGGAAGACAACATTGTGATCGGCGGCTTCCTGGCATGCATAGAAGTAATCGGAATTGGGTGCCGCGCCAATGATGACGGTTTTCAGGCCAGAGCCACGCATGGCCATTATTAGGCCCAATTGATTCTTCCGGTCCTCGATGCGACCGGGACATAGGACAAAGTCTCCAAGACTTCCAAATTGCTCGCCACACCTAGAACCCGTAGGCTGTCCTGGCAGATCCGCCCCGTTGTGAACAATGTGGAACCGGTGGTCACCCAGGTCGAAATCGTTTATCAGCAGCGATCTCTCGGCTTCGGCAAGGGGAAATACGATATCTGATAGGGTGAGAGCAAGCTTGCGGCAGCTTCTTTCGTGCGTTTCTCTCAGGCTGCTCAGTCGCTCACGAGCCTGAGTGGCCGCTGTCGTTAGCCTGGGTCTAGGTCGCCATGGAGGTATGAAGCGGCCCTTTTCCTCGAACTCCGAGGTATTCCAGTAGATTGGCGAGAGCGCCACAGGCTTGTTTTGGGAGCGGGCATTGCGAATGAAAAGAAGAGCTTCGGAAGAACGCAAGAGATTAAAGACATGCACGATGTCGAAGCCTCCCACGTCCTGAGAGGGATCGAAGGAGATCTGGATCTCCAGCCCGAGCGCCTCCAGCTCGGACTTAGTGCGCAGGATTTGAACTGTATCGCCGCCGAAATTGTCGAAGAGATCGGACCGTGTCTGGAAGAGAACTTTTGCCTTCATCTCCACGTTCTACGGTCCGGTCCTGGAGTTTGCCTAGAAACGATATTACTCCACTGAACATACGCGACCGGCTTGATCCTCATGATGCTGCGATCAATCGAGGTAGCCAAGATTCCGTAGTCTCTGGTTTACTTCCTGCTCCTCCTGCTCGGAATAGACATGCCCGCCAGGGCGAATAACGGCGATCTCAGAGGCAGGAGCAGTCTCAGGCTGGCGCGCTGCCAGCATGCCAGGCTGCAAAGCATCGGCGATAATCTTGCCGTCAATATCATCGGGTATGGGAGCCCCCAACAAGTAGAGGACAGTCGGCGCCACATCCATTATGCTCGCAGATAACCCCTTGTCGGTGGAGGCGACAGCCGGCCCGGCTAGCGCCACGATACCTTCTCTCCGGTGACACCCTGTTCCCCATCGATCCCTTTGGGCCGGCCAAAATATGCGAGAAGCATAGAATTGGCGGCCGGCTTTGTAGCCGCTCCTAAGAGTTAGCAGCAGATCGGGAGCTTCATAAGTGAACGGTCCCCGGTATACCTCTTCCGCCAAACACGCGGTGTCGACGACACTGGCTCCATCATCGGGATCGATCAGCGCCTTCAAGCCTTGCAGGATTGTCTGCCTTGTCTCATCGTATTCGGGACCGGGCTCCAATAACCCCCAAGGTTCACGCCCACGCATATTCATGTAGAGGCTGTACCCCTCGGCATCTCCGCGAAAGGCTTTGGTTGCCGGCCAGTCGATGAGCAACTCCTTTATTTGCGCTAGGCCGAGCGGCGCCTTGCGGCTACCGCGCAGCAGCCCTAATCCTTTCCAGACTAGTGTCTCGGCATGGGCGAGTTCCAATGCCCTTCGAGCCGGTCTCGTGCCCTGCCGGTACTTCAGCATGCCAGTCTCGCGGAGCCAGGCCTCGATGTCCAAGTGTCTTATGAGCGGGCCGAAACCGTGATCGGACATGACAATTGTTGCCGCCGAGGGCCCCGCTGCCGAAATGAGACGGCCGATCCCCTCATCCACGGTTGCATAGCACTGGTCGATTTGGGATACAAGAGCTGCGCCTTCCTTGGCGTTGTGCAAAGGGTGTGACGGATCCAACAAGTGCCAGAGCGTGTGCTGGATGCGGTCTGGAGTTACAAAGACCGTCATGAAGACATCTGTCGGGTACGACTCTATGAGCGAGATGGCCAGATCGATTCTGCGCCTGGTCATCGCAACGAGATCGCGCAACATTTCTCCGATTGCGCCCCGCTCAATGTAGGTTGCAGGCTCGATATCGACAACGTAAGATCCCATACTCTCGACAAGCTCCAGAAGCTCCGAGGGATAGGCAAAAGTAGCATCCCGTCTAACCGAGAGCATCCCTGCAATTGCATACCCGTTGACTTCGGGCACCGGATAAGTCATCGGCAGGTTTAGCAGCCCGACTGTGTTTCCAAGCTTCGCTGCGACGTCCCACATGGTGGACGATCGGATGGAGCGGG
>JAMCWQ010000096.1 GCA_023480825.1 Chloroflexota bacterium
CGAGACAGGGGTCTCAGACAAGGGCTGCGAGAGAGCGGCAGGTGCTACCGCAGTCACGGGGGGGGTACTAACCCGATAACAAGTGCGATGACGACAAGGATACTGGCGATGCGCTGGATGGCCGAGAGCCTGGTGTGACGAAGCATGGTCGTTCCTCCCAGAATGGTTGGATGTTCTGCCAGAATGCAACGACTAGGTATTCACTTGTGGTCGTACCCAAAAATTAGCGCAGCTTAGTGTTTTCGCCCAAACTGATACGTATCATAACAGGCGTGGCAAGAGTGTGACTAATAGCAATTGGGCATATGGTTGTAACCCCATCGCAACCACCCGGCGCCTGGCGCGACATGGAGACGGATGGAGCCCCGACCCCTTGTTCATCCCTTGATAGCTTCTCGTGCATTGGAATCGGGACGCTATCCGATAGTCTAGTCCCGGAACTCCCCTGCGGGCTAGTGCGGCTGTGGTTTGCGCGTGCTAAGGTTGGGGCGTGGACGAAATCACGGCGGCAGAGAAGCCGTCAACACACGAGGGAGTGAAACGCAATGGCAAAGCAAACAGGGATAAATGAGGGCCTCGGCATCGCCTTCGGCGCGGCGTTTGGAATGATGTTTGCACTGATGCTGGGCATCAATATCGGCCTGGGCGTGTCGTTTGGGGCCGGCATTGGGCTGGTTGTAGCGCTGATAGCCAAATCGCATACAAACACCAAGGATGGCGGGGAACAAGAAGCGCACAAAGACTGACCGTTTTCCGGTCGCAGTGAGCAGTCTTTTATCACTTCTCTTGTATCAGTGCTCCGTAACGCCGGTGAAGTTGAAGTTCCTTATCTTCAGCGCCGGCACCAGGCTGGCGCCGTAGTAATCATCCGCCTTTAGGCTCACGTCCCGGCCGATCATGTCGACGTTCTCCAGCGCCGTCAAGATGCTTTGGGTGAAGCGCAAATTCTTGACGCCGCTCGCTATCCGGCCGTTCTCGATGAGGAACGTCCCATCGCGTGTCATCCCGGTGATGATGGCCTTCAAGGGATGGACGATATTGGTATAGTGGAACCTGGTTACCAATAGCCCCTTCTCGATGGAGCCGATCATCTGCTCGAGACTCGAGTCTCCGGGCTGCAGGAAGAGATTGAGCGGTAGCGGGTCGGATGTATACTCACGGGCATCCGGCGGCAGAGCATGACCGGTGGATTGCTTGCCTTGCAAGGCAGCCGATTCCACGTCGTAGGCTATCCCTGTGGCTACACCATCGACGATTAAGTCGAGACGCTGCTTCGGCACCCCCTCGAAGTCGAACGGCACTGCCAGCCCACGCTCGTCAAGGCCGTTGTCCCAAAGCGAAATGTTGCGGCCAGCAATCTGCTGCCCGAGGCGGCCGGACACAAAGCTGCGGCCTTCTTGATAGCTACGGGCGCCGAAGCCGAGGGATGCAAAGAAAGACAGCATAGTCGCCACAGCTTTGGGCTCGAGGATTACATCATATTCTCCCGGTTCAACCTCGGCGGGATGAGCACAGTTCAGGCATTTCTCTGCTGCGGTACGCGCCAGGGCCTCCCCATAGATATCCCCGACACTCTTTGATACCGCGTCCGCATAGCCGTAGCTGCTGTCCGAGGCAACCAGGGCGCTCAAACTGGTGACGGTCCCCTTTGTGTAGCCGTAGACGCCATTAGAATTGGCCACCGCGATTTCCTCTACCGCCGTCGTGAAGGCCCCGGAGGCGGAAAATCCATACCCGGCGGCGACCGCCGCCATCTTGCTTATCACTTCCACCCGGTCCATGGGTGTATAAGCCGCCGTCACATCGTCGTAGGTATCCAGCTTGGAGTATGACGACGGAGCCGCCTGGGCGCTGGCATGCGGGGTGACCGCCGACCGCCTGGCCTGCTCGGTTGCTTGTTGCAGAGTCGCTTTCAAGGAATCCGGGTCCAGCTTGTTAGTGCTGACCCGCCCAACCCGGTCGCCAATCACCACCTTGATGTAGACCACGGCGTTGTCCTCGGCCATGTTCTGGTGCACCGCAGACTGGGCAAAGCGCGTAAGCTCACTTCTGCCCCCCATGATCACAACTTCTGATTGCTCGGCCTGCGAGTTCTTCAGCACGAAGTCGATGATTTCGGACGCCTTCTCTTCCCCTACCATGACCCCACTCCTACCTTAACATCGTGAAACCGGGCCGGCGATGACCCATGCCCGACATGCGCCACCTGCATCGGCTCGCCCTTGCCACAATTCGGTATGCCCCACAGCACCCATTCTTCCGGGCCGGCGATTCCGTCGCATTTGCCCCAAAACTCTGGGGTGATTCCGGTGTAGACAGGGTTCTTGACCATGGCGCCCAAGCGCCCGTTCTTGATTTCCCAGCCAATCTCCGCGGCAAACTGGAAATTCAGCCGGCGGTCATCGATACTCCAACTCTTGTTACGAGAAATGAACAGGCCGCGATCGACACCGGAAATGAGGTCCGCCAGAGTCCCCTCTCCTGGCTCGAGGCTGATATTCGTCATGCGGATGAGCGGAATCCTGTTCCAGCCATCGGCGCGCATGGTGCCGTTGCTGGCCTGGCTGAGAACGGGCGCTGTCTCCCGGGACGTCAAGTACCCAGCCAATATACCCTGTTTGATCACCTCGATCCGCTGGGCAGGCACCCCCTCATCATCGTAGCCGAAGCTACCCAGCGCCCCCGGGATGGTAGCATCGGCGGTTATGTTAACTATGTCCGACCCGTAGCGGAATTTGCCGAGCTTGTCCAAGGTGAGGAAACTGGTGCCCGCGAAGCTTGCCTCCATGCCTAGCACCCTATCCAGCTCCACCGGGTGGCCGCAACTCTCGTGGATTTGCAGCGCCATCTGGGCGGAGTCTATCACGAGTGTGGTCGTACCCGGTTCGCACTGTTTGGCATCTAGCAGTGCCAGCGCTTCGCCGGCCACTCTACCGCCCTGTTCGGCAAGATTCAGCCTCTCGATCCATTCGTATCCGGCTTTGGCGTAGTTGTCGCCATAAGAGCGTTGCTGGGATTCTCCTCCGCCAACGGCCGTGGCGCTTATTCCACCTCCCGATTCGCAGATCTTCTGCTCGATCATGCTGCCAGCAGAGCTACAGAAGACCTTGGATTCGGCAAAGAAGTGGAGGCTGCTCTCTGTTATCACGTCCTTACCAACAGCTTTCATAGCTTTGTCGGCCTCGAAGAGCAAACCCAGTTTCTCGTCGAGGGGAACGGACCAGGGGTCTCGCTCCATGGGAGTGGCATAGGAATCGATGAAGGCCTGAACGGGAGCCAGCACCACAGGGTTGGGGTGTAGCCTGGCGCTTGCTCTTGCTATGCCGATAGCCCTCTCCACCACCTTTGGGACCTCGTCTGTAGCTACGCGGGAGCTACTGGCGAAACCCCATGCTCCAGATGCTAAGACCCGCACGCCAAATCCGAGCGTCTGCCCGGAAGACAGGTTGTCGACGGAGCCATTCCGGACACGGAGAGACTCGTCCTTTTGCTCGACGACCCGGGCGTCGGCGTAATCAACGCCGCGGTCAACCGCCGCCTGCACTGCCAACTTTGCAATGTCTTTCATAGGCTATCCCAGCACCTCACTCATTCGTCTTAAGCCGCGCTGGATGTCCTCCATGGAAGTGGCGAAGGATGTGCGCACATACCCCTCACCCGCTTCGCCGAATGCTACTCCCGGCGTTAAGGCTACATGGGCCTTGTCCAGCATAAGAGCAGCAAATTCGGTGGACGACAATCCGGTCCCCCTGATAGACGGGAAAGCATAAAACGTGCCTTCAGGTTTGCGGACGGAGACACCAGGTAGCTCATTCAAGCCTTGGGCTATCACCTCCCGGCGCCTGCCGAACTCGGCGATCATTGCTTCAATTGGCTCCTGAGTACCTTTCAAGGCGGCAACCCCTCCAATTTGAGTAAAAGAGGCGGCACACGTGACCGAGTGCTCTTGGACTTTCAACACCTCTCGCATTATCACAGCCGGCGCCACTGCGTAACCGAGGCGCCAGCCGGTCATGGCATAGGATTTCGAGAAGCCATTCAGGGTCACGGTCCTGTCCAGCATTCCCGGCAGAGCAGCCATACTCCGGTTTACGTGCCCCTCGTAGGCCATCTTCTCGTACATCTCATCGCTTACTACGAGCAGATCACGCTCTTGAGCAACAGTGGAGATGACGTTCAGTTCATCCATGGTCAATATCCGGCCGGTGGGATTGTTCGGGGAATTGACAATGATGGCTTTGGTTGCCGGTGATAAGACCGGCCGAAATTTGTCATCGGTGATTGCAAAGTTGTCCTCAAAGGATAGCGCCACTTTTACCGGGATGCCACCGGCCAGGCGAATACACGCTTCATACGACACCCAACTGGGATCGAAGATGATCACTTCGTCCCCTGGATTCACCACGGCCATCAAGACCTCTAACAACGCCTGCTTCCCGCTTGGTGTCACGATGATATCGGTCTCGGGATTGGCCTCGATCCCGTTCTCCTTTCGCAGCTTCTCGGAGAGGGCTTCGAGAAGCTCTTTGACACCCCGGCTGGGAACGTAATGAGTGAAGCCGTGATGCATCGCATCACAAGCGGCGTCGATGATGTGCCGGGGGGTATCAAAGTCCGGCTCTCCGGGGCCGAAGTCCACAACATCTACGCCTTGGGCGCGCAATTCCCGGGCTTTTCTCGCCACCTGCAGCGTTGCCGATGGGCCGATCTCCTGAGTACGTGCCGCTGCCATGTTTCTCATTAGTCATTCCTCCCTTGCTGTTTGAAAGGACAAAAACGAAGGGACGGGGGCAAAACCCCCGCCCCATTCCGAATATGAGTCATGCTGCCACGGTGTCAAATCCTGGCGGCCACCGGAAGGTGTTTCACAGCAAAGTCCAGCCCGAGACGGCGCAATGTCTCTTCAGCCGGGATTCCCTCTTCGGTCCAGCCTCGGGCATCATAGTATTCGCTCAACTGTTCACCGAACTTTGGCAGGAATTCCGCTGATCCTCCGGTCCCTCTCTTGTGAGAGAGGATGCGAGAGGGCAGAGTATCGTCTTTGCGGCTGATGCCGTGACGCACGTTATACATACGCTTGAGGTTGTACAGCCGTTCACCTGCTTCCATCAACTCGTCAGCGCTGATATCCAGCCCGGTTATGCAGCTGGTCCAATTGGCAAAATTCTCTATCCCCACTCGCCCATTGAACACGAACTTGCAGAGCTTCAGGCTGTCCATAACGCTCATGAGGTTCTGACAGTTGACAGTCAGTTTCCCTTTGTTCTCCAATCCGTGCCGGTCTTCGTACCACTCGAAAGGCATCGTTGGTATGGCGGTCTTAAAGGCCTGCGGCCCTCGCTCCCACAGGTAGGAGGCAGATTGCAGGTGGCAACCGCCGCGATTGCCCGTGGCGTAGCCCGTCGCCATGCTGTGATAAGCTCGAGGGTCGTGCATGGCGCATTCCAGACCCTTGACGTGAATGGCCCACTCCGGTGCGAGCCCGCCAAGTCTTTCCGATGCTATCCTCACACCCTCCCCGAGGAGCAGACCCAGGCCTTCTCCTTTGCCGATCTGATGGATCAGGCCGATGATCGCCTCGGGATTGCCCCAGCGAAGGTCAAGCCCGCCGGCGTCCTCCTGGCTGATCATTCCCTTCTCGTAGGCCTCCATGGCAAAAGCGATGGCTGCTCCGGCCGAGATGGTGTCCACACCATAGCGATTGCAGAGCTCGTTTCCGAGCATGATTACCTCTAGATTATCGTTCAGGCATAGCGCGCCAAGCGCGGTAAGGGTTTCGTACTCCGGCCCCGCTCCCTCTGCGGTCTTGTATGGGCCGTTCTCAACCTTGATGACCCGCCCGCAGCCTATTGGGCAAGAGGCGCAGTGGTAATTGCGGACAAGATAATGCTCAGCCATGTACTGGCCGGAGGTCACCCCGGCGCCTTCGACGAAACTGCCCTGCCGCCAATTCTTGATGGGCATATCGCCGCTGGCCTCTGTGGCAACGATGCCATTGCCCGTGCCGAACTTCGTCATCGCGACCATGTATTCTTTGATCTGAGGGATGATTGTCTTGAGGTTCTCCAGCAGTTCCCCACGTCGGACGATGGAGGGCTTGCGGGAGCCTTCTACCGCGATTGCTTTCAGGTTCTTCGAGCCCATGACGGCTCCCACGCCGGCGCGCCCCGTTGTTCTCCCGTCATATCCATCATTCATTATGGCGGCCAGCTTGCACAACCGCTCCCCGGCCGGCCCGATGCAAGCCACCACTGCTCTCTCCCCGACCGATGACTTAATAATGTCATCGGTCTCGTAGGAGTCTTTACCCCAGAGGTGTGAAGCATCGCGAATGCGGACGTCGCCATCCTTCACCCACAAATAGGTAGGGGAGGATGCTTTGCCGCTAATGATGATACCGTCGTAGCCCGCCCACTTTAGTGCCTGGCCCCAGGTACCGCCGGAATCGGATTCCGCGAAGATCCCGGTGGCCGGTGACTTGGTGACCACCGCGTGCCTGCCGGAAGTTGGGGCCGGGGTTCCAGTGAGCGGCCCCGCCATGAATATCAACAGATTCTCGGGGCTGAGGGGGTCAACTTCCGGGCCCACCCTGTCGTACAGAACCTTTGCTGCCAGCCCACTACCGCCCAGGTATTTTCGAGCCTCATCGTAGTCTAGCGGCGTCTCATGAAGCGAACGGGTAGTAAGGTCGATTTCTAAGATCTTGCCGGCATACCCACCAACCATTGGCAAACCTCCTCGCCTAAAAGCGCCCAAGAAGCGCACAGCCCGGCACTTTTGCCGGCACTACCGGCCTAATGGACTGCCGCTTCCACCAAATGCTAAGCGGTGAAACGCCCCGACTCTATCCTCGCCCCTCCCCCAATGGCCGGGAATAGGCGCACGGAGCTACCTTCATGCAGGACCTGATCGGCCTTTGCGACCTTGTCGTCCACGGTCGCAAAGAACTCGCTTCCCAGCAACAGGCGCCCGAGGGCATCGGTCAGAGCTTGTCTCAAGGGCGGGAACATCTCGACCAGCAGATCAAGCAAGCCGGCGACATGCGCGCCTTCGGACAGTTGTACTGTGACCGTGCGCTGTCCAACTGCGTCGTTGTATGGTGGCGCGAAGAGCACTTGCACCTTCATAGTCTCAGCGGAAACACCTCTCAGATAGGGGGCACTTTTCGGTTACGCGGGAGATTAGCGGCGGTTGGCAGCGCCCGAAACTGAGTATACCATAACGAGGCAAGTGTAGGGTACTCATGCTCCTCGGGAAGCGCTCTAGCCATCAGTGCGCGACTCCGTGGACACTGCGGGCTTGCCATAGCAGTCCGCTCTTACTGTCTGTGCGTCTCGATTTCTCCCTGCTCTTGGGCAGACCGCCATGACCAGTTTGCACGGCCGGGGCGGCTTGACGGGCAAATCGCTTGCCTCTACAATGCTCTCCGGAGGTTAAGGAAATGAAAACGTACACAGTAGCGGTGGCTGGAGCTCTCGGCCTGGTTGGTTCCACAATGGTCCGGATTTTGGAGGAGTACAATTTCCCCGTCGGACGCCTCAAGCTGCTGGAAGCCAAGGACTTGGTGGACTCACCGGTGAGTTTTCGGGGTGAGGTGCTACACACCGAGGAGAGCACGCCTGAGGCTTTTGAGGGAGTGGATATCGCCCTGTTTGCGACGCACGAGAACGTGAGCGCCGTCTTGTGCCCCGAGGCTGCCAAAAGGGGGGCAATTGCCATCGACAATAGCCGCCAGTTCCGGATGGACCGGGATACTCCTCTGGTTGTCCCTGAAGTAAACCCCGAGGATGTCAAGTGGCACAAGGGCATCATTGCCAACCCGAACTGCACGACCATCGGCACCATCGTTGTTCTCAAGCCAATTCACGATTTGTCGCCCATCAGGAGGGTGGTTGCCGCCACCTACCAGGCGACCTCCGGCGGAGCGATACGCGGGCAACTGGAACTGAAGAAGCAGGCCGTCGATATCGCCGCCGGCTTCGAGCCGACTCCACCTTCTGTGTTCCGCTACCAGATTGCCTACAATCTGGTCCCCTTCATCGACGTGTTCGAAGGCGATGGGTACACGCGGGAAGAATGGAAGATGATTCACGAGACACGCAAGATGTTGCACGATTCCAACATGGCGATCACCGACACAGCAGTGAGGGTTCCTGTTCTAAACTGTCACTCTGTCGTGTGCAACATCGAGACGGCGGGGAAGATCACTGTCGAGCAGGCCAGGCAGGCCTTCGCAAAAGCGCCGGGCGTCAAACTAGTGGACGACATGGAAAACCTGGAATTCCCTCAGCCGATCAAGGTCGACGGCGGGAACCTCGTGCACGTCGGCCGGATACGGGAGGACTTTTCCATCGAGAACGGGCTCAATCTTTTCCTGGTCTCTGATAATGTGCGCAAAGGTGCAGCCCAGAATGCTGTGCAGATTGCACAACTTCTGGTGGAGCAAGGGTTGGTTGAGGAATGGCAGAAAAGCTCATAGCTCAGAAATTCGGCGGCACGTCCGTTGCCAGCCCGGAGAGCCGGCAGCGCGTCGTCGGACACATTCGCCGTGCAGTGGCCGAAGGGTACAGCCCGGTGGTCGTGGTCTCGGCGATGGGACGGCGCGGGGCACCCTACGCCACCGACACTCTGCTGGACCTCATCCGCGCCCATGGCGAGCCCGTTGACGGGCGCGACGAAGATCTCATCTTTCACTGCGGAGAAATCATCTCTGCGGCGATTATGTCGCACCTTCTCAAGATGGACGGCCTTCGGGCTGTGGCGCTCACCGGTGGACAGGCGAGGATTTACACTGATGGCCGCTGGCGCCGATCCGGTATCGTCCGCATCGACCCATCGCGGCTGCTGGAACACGTGCGGCGGGGCGAGATCCCGGTTGTGACCGGAGGCCAGGGGGTCTCGGTCGATCGGGGTGACGTGACAATCCTTGGGCGTGGGGCGAGCGATACTTCTGGTGTGGCGTTGGGCGTGGCTGTCGGCGCCGAGGTGGTGGAAATCTACACGGATGTCCCCGGGGTAGCCATCGCCGACCCTCGCGTGGTACCCCAGGCTCGCTTTCTGAAGGAGATCGGCTACGACAGCATGTACGAGATGGGCATCTTCGGGGCCAGGGTAATGCACCCGGGTGCGGTGCGCATCGGCCAGCGAGGAAACGTGCCGGTCGTTTGCCGTTCAACCTTTGACGACGCGCCTGGCACGCGTATCGCCGTCGATGAGGCGGGAGCAGAACTCATGGGAATCCCCAGTCTGGGGCCGGTGGAGTTGCTCGCCGTCCGCGGGGGACTGCCCTCCGGCCTCAGACCGGAGGACGTCTACGATCAATATGCCGGCGTTGCCATGAAGGGCGCGGATGATGTCACAGTGGTCGCCGCGTCTCCGGACTGGCGGCCGGCGTTGGAGAGCGGCCTAAGAGGCCAGGGATGTGGCGTGGAGCGGCTTGCCGGCGACCAGAGCCTCGTTTCCCTGGTCGGCAGTGCGGCGTTCGTGACCCGGTCCTTTGGGCGCGCTCAATCGCTACTCGTGGAGCTCGGGATCGAGCCGGTCTTCAGCGAGCAGGCGGAGATCCGGAGTACTTTTGCCGTTCCCCAAGCCGAAGCTCCCCGAGTGGTCAGGGCTTTCCATGAGACATTCGCTCATTAGGAAGTGTCGGTCTGAGCGAGCGTCCAGTATGCCAGGCGGACAGTTGTCGGAAGAACTGACCAGCCGTTTCAGCAAGCAAAGGATTGGGTGAGTAGCGAAGCGAAGAATCTCCGTAGGATGCCGGAAGAAGAAGATGTAGTTGAGGTATCCAACTGTGTTCCTGTCTACCTGTCCTACAGAGATTCTTCAGGCCCGCCCATTACTTGGAAGTCGGGCTAAGTCATGAGTAGGCGACCCCTCACAGTGACACTAAAGCGATCGATGCCTCTAGTGTGGCGTTAAGATCAGCACCTGATGGTCATAGTCAACCGTGATTGCGCCATAGGCGCTTAGGACATCCGATCCGAGCAAGCCCTGGAGCCCCACGTTGCCGGTCGCCCCGCCCAGGTCGAGTTCGATGATGTCCGAAGGTGTGAGTGAGACGGTGCCTGCTTTCCAGTTTGGAACACGCACCAAATTCGCACTGACCGAGCCGGTTACTCCCGTTACCTGCCCAGCACTACCCACAACTTGTAGGCCAAGCTGGGTAGCCACTGGAGTATTAATCACGGACTTGCTAGCTCCGGTGTCCAAAGCGAAATTG
>JAMCWQ010000036.1 GCA_023480825.1 Chloroflexota bacterium
GAGAAACTAAGTGCAGCAAACAGGCTCCTCGAGGAAACGCTGTCCAGTATCAACGAAGCAGTATTCATGATCAGTCCTTATTCCCGGGTGATCCAAGACTGCAACAGGACGGCCGAGACCATCTTCGGCTACACACGCGAGGAGCTGATCGGCCGGGACACAAGCATTCTGTATGCGAGCGAAGAAGACTTCCAGGAGTTCGTTCGTATCAACGGTCCTGTCCTGGCCATCCAAAAATGGTTCGCCGGCGAGTTCCGGATGAGACGGAAAAATGGAGAAGTCTTCCCAACAGAGCATTTTGTCACTCATGTCCACAACGACGAAGGAGAATACGTCCTCGCCGTCAGCGCTGTGAGAGACATCACAGAGAGAAAACGGGCCGAGGAGGAGATCGGGGCGTCGAACAGGCTCCTAGAGAACACCTTATCCAGCCTCAACGAAGTGGTGCTCATGGTAGAGCCTTATAACCGGCGTATTGCCAACTGCAACGAGACTGTCGAAAAGATTTTCGGCTACCGCCGGGAAGAGTTGATAGGCAGAGATACCAGTATTCTCTATGTCAGTGAGGAAGAGTTCCTCGAATTTGCTGCCATCGGCGAGCCCGTCCTCTACAGCCAAGGCTATTTTTCCGGCGAGTTCCGGATGAAGCGGAGAGACGGGGAGGTCTTCCCAACCGAGCACTTCATCTCAGCAATGTACGACGATGACGGGCAATACATCGGGGTAGTAAGCGTAGTCAGGGACATCACCGAGCGCAAGCGGGCTGAAGAGGAGCGGGAGGGGCTGCTGCAAAGTCTGCAAACAGTAAACGAGCGCCTGCTGCTCGCCAACGCCACCGCCTCAGAGCTGGCATTGGCAGCCGAGAACCGCGCCTCCCAGTTGGAGGCTACCATTTCCTCCATCGCCGACGGCGTGGTTATCTACTCTCCGGATGGCGCCATTGCGCGTATCAATGCGGCTGGCCGGCGCATCATGGGGTATTCCGAGGAGGATCTCCGCCTTCCAAAGGACCGCCGCTTCGCGGGGTTGGACGTAAGGACGGAAGACGGCCGGCCGTTCCCGGTCGAAGAGTTGCCGGCAATGCGAGCCCTGCGGGGGGAGACGGTTCGGTCCGTGCTACTGGGCATCCACCGTCTCGGAGAGACCATATCGGCTTCGACTAGCGCGGCGCCGATCTGCGATGCTACCGGCCGATTGCTGGGAGCAGTATTGACGATGACGGATGTCACCAAGCAGAAACATATCACAGAGGCGCTGCAAGAGAGCGAAGAGCGCTTCCGCACCATCTTCGAGGGTGCGGGGATCGGCATGGTGTTGGTGGACATGGCGGGAGGGCCCGAGGAGACCAATCCCGCACTGCAGCAGATGCTAGGCTACAATAAGGACGAGCTTCGCCGGATGGTATTCGCCGAATTCATCGATCCCGACGTCTCTTCCCGAGAGGGAAGACTGTTCAGAGACCTTCTAGAAGGAAAGCTCGATCACTTCGAGGTGGAGAGGAGCTATGAGCGCCACGACGGCACCAAAGTCCTAGCGCGGCTCAATTTCTCCCTGGTTTCCAGCTCGGCCGGGGAGCCCAGGTTTCTGATCGGCATGGTGGAAGACATCACGGAGAAGATCCGCGCCGAGCAGAACCTGAAGCAGTACCGGTTCATTTTCGAGAACGCCCGGGATATATTCCTGCTCGTAGCCAGAGACGGGCGAATCCTCGATGCCAACGACGCCGCGGTGAGGGCCTACGGATACACAAGAGAAGAGCTGACTGCGCTAAACATCAAGGATCTGCGAGCCGTGGAATCTCTTCCGTTTCTTCCAGGTCAACTGGAGCAAGCAGAATCCAATGGCATACTCTTTGAGACCGCGCACCGGCGCAAGGACGGCTCTACCTTCCCGGTCGAGGTCAGCTCGCAAGGCACTGGCATCGGAGATACGCGGATCCTTTTCAGCGTCATCCGCGATATCAACGCCCGCAAGCAGGCGGAAACGGACCTGGCGCGGATCAAGAAAGCGGTGGAGAGTACCAGCGACGGAGTGGGCATTACCAGCCTATCGGCGGGTACATACTATGTCAACCCCGCTTGGAAAAACACGTTCGGCTATAGCTCTGAAGAGCTTTCGGCGATCGGCGGCCCCAAGGCGCTATTTGTCGATCAACAGATAGCGGGGGAGGTTACCAGGACCATCCGTGGTGGCAAGCCGTGGAACGGCAGAGCGGAGATGAAGACGAAGGACAATCGCGTTCTGACCATAGATCTGCGCGCGGACTGCATCCGCGACGAAGCCGGAGATATCATCGGGCTGATGGCCGTCCACACCGACGTCACTGCTCGCAAGCAGGCGGAGGACGCCCTGAGAGAGAGCGAAGAACGATTCCGGCTCACCTTCGGCCGCCTGCCCATCGGCGCCGCCATTACCTCCCTCGACTATCGCTTCCAGCAGGTCAACGAGGCGATGTGCCGCTTCACCGGTTATTCCCGAGCGGAGCTGGTGACTCTCTCTTTCGCCGATATCACCCACCCCGACGACTTGACGGAGAGCGCGGATGCGGTTGGCAGGCTACTAGCCGGCGAGATAGATAGGTACCATACCGACAAGCGTTATATTCGTAAAGATGGCCAGGTGGTTTGGGGCCATTTGTCTTTGGCCCTCATGCGAAGCGAAGCCGGAGACCCGTTCTGCTTCCTGCCAATTGTAGAGGATATCACCGAGCGCAAGCGCCGGGACGAGGAAATAGCCTACCTCACGTTCCGTGACCGGCTCACCGGTTTGCACAATCGCACCTACCTGGAACAGCAACTGGAAGGCTTGGACTCCGAGAGCCACCTGCCACTAAGCGTGGTCACCCTCGACGTGAATGGGCTGAAGCTCATCAATGATGCCTTTGGACGCCAGGCGGGGGATAAGGTCTTGGCCAGCATTTCCCATGTCCTAGCCAATTGCGCCGGGAAGAACGACGTGGTGTGCCGTTGGGGCGACGACGCCTTTGTGATAGTCTTGCCGAACACCCCGGAGTCCGTGGCTTTGGAAGTCTGCGATTGGATAAAAGAATCCTTCCAAACCGCTGCGGATTGGCCGATTCCAGCCAGCCTGGCCTTCGGCACGGCGACGAAGGCCAGCGCCGGGCAATCCATCGAAGACCTCTTGCGGGAGTCGGAAGAGCGAATGTACCGGCAGAAGCTTCTGGACTCCAGCAGTGCCCGTAGCTCGGTAGTGGCATCGCTGGCCCGGACTCTGGCCGAGAGAAGCTATGAGACGGAGGAACACGCCGAAAGGCTCAAGGCCCTTGCCCTCAAGGTCGGGGAAGCAGTCGGTCTATCCACCACCGAGCTCGATAAACTGGCTCTTCTGGCGGCGCTGCACGATATCGGGAAGATAGCCATACCCGACAACATAGTGATGAAAGAGGGGCCGCTCACCCCAGACGAGTGGGAGATAATGAGGCAACACACGGAGATCGGCTACCGCATTGCCCAATCCACACCCGAGCTTTCCACAGTGGCTATGGCGATACTCAGCCATCACGAGCGGTGGGATGGTGCCGGCTATCCTCGCGGGCTGAAGGGAGATCAAATAGAGATAATCTCCCGCATCACGGCTATTGTAGACGCCTACGATGCCATGACCCATGCCCGGCCCTATAAGCCGGCCATTAGCCATGAAGAGGCTATGGCGGAGATCCAGCGATGTGCCGGTTTGCAGTTCGACCCACGCCTGGTGCAGAAGTTTGTAACCACCTTGGCCGCCGCCTCTGCTCGCTAGGCCAACCCCGAAAGCTGTGGGGCCGGAGAACCGGCCGCCCCGACAGTACCGGCATCAGCGTATCGAATCCACTATCTTCCGCAGTTCCTCGGGTGTGTAGCGGGGGTGGCCTGGCGGGTCATACACAAAAGTAATCAGGGGCCATCATCGTCCCCGCGTTTCGTGGGATAATAGGGACGAGCCCATACTGCGTAGGGAGAATGGAAGGGGTAACCCATGTTAAGGACTGTGGCTATGGTGCAAGTGGCGCTCTTCACCATTCTTGCCAGCCTAATCCTTTGTGCATGTGCCGGACTGTTTGCGTCCGGCGCACAACAGAAGCCGCGGTTGCCGGATGGCGCTGCGATGGGGAGTGCCACACTGTCCCCCAGCCCCCAGCCGGCTGTCAGCTTGCAAGCACCGCCGGCATCTGCGACACCCACCCCTACGATCGCCAGCACGCCTATACCCCGGCCCACTACTCTTACCGAGACTCTCACTTACACGGATACGGTAATCGGCTACGCCATTGAATACCCCACAGACTGGCATGTCGTCTCCCGGCTTGGTGGACCGGCCAGCCTGACTTCCTTCGATCCCAGGGCCCTGGGCCCACATGAAGGCCTGTCCGCCGCCCTGACCAGGATCGACTTGGCGCCAGACGAGAAGGAGCAGACCAAGACGCTGGACGAGATGGTAGCCGGGGCCAAGGGCGGGTATGGTAGCACACCTTATCAGGTCTTGCGGGAGGAACAGTGGGAGCTGTCCGGCGGAACACCGGCAATCCGGCTGGACCTGCAATCCGATTCCTTGCCCAAGACTGCCGTTCTGCTCACTGTCATTAACGGCCGCAGCGTGCATCTGGTTGGCTATGGTGACCTCAGCCTTTTCGACGCCATCGCCCGCACCTTGCGACCGGTGCCGGTACCAGCCGTTATCATCACAATAGGGGATGACGCGGGGCAGTAGCAGGGCCATCGGAATGACAGAGCGCCAGGTTAAAGTCTCCAGTGCAAGAGGAGGAAGTATGAGCGGAGTAAAACTCATAGACCTAAAGGGTACCCCGCGGGAGCGCGGGCGGCAGCACGGCGAAGCTCTGCGAACGGAAATTCACCAGCTCTATGCGACACTGCTGGACACCATCAGCCGCAAATCGGCTTTGCGGCTGGGTGAGAGGGAACTGTTCGACTTTGCCGGGAATCATGTCCCTCATAGCAAGCAGTATGCGCCCGACCTCCACGAGGAACTGCTAGGCATTGCCGAGGGCGCCGGACTCTCCGCCGGGAAAATCCTCTTCTTGAACTGCTACGAGGAGCTGGGGAGGCTATCGCTGCCGGAAATTGCCGCCAGACTCTGCGGCCAACCCCTGCCTCCCGGCGCCACTCCGGCCACCGCTTGCACCGCCTTTGCCGTCTTGCCGGAAGCCACCAGAGACGGCCAGGTCTACATCGGCCAGGGTTACGATATGGCGCCCTTCTACGAGCCGGTGGTGTTGAGAATTGAGGCCGGAAACGAGCCCAAGCAGCTCATTTTCACCTTTCCAGGTATCTTGGCCGCCGCCGGGATGAACGCCGCCGGCCTGGCGCTTTGCGAAAACACACTGATTTCCCACGACCAGAGGTTCGGCGTGCCCAACCCGGTGATCGTCCGCAAAGCTCTCCAGCAGACCACCATGAGCGATTGCGTGGGCGCCATCATAGGCTGCCAAAGAGCTTGCGGGCAGAACTACTTGATTGGTTCCACCTTCGCAACCGCGGACATCGAGACCAGCGCCGGAAAGCACGGCTTCCAATACGTTCAGGATGGAGTCTATGCCCACGCCAATCATTATGAGACCCCAGAGCTGAAGCGCATTGAGTGTTCGGGCTGCATACCGGACTCCTACATGCGCTCCGGGCGAATGCTGGACCTGCTGAAAGCCGGGACCGGCAAGCTCGATATGGCTGGATTGCAGAGGATACTGTGCGACCACGCCAATTTCCCGGCTAGTATCTGCCGGCATGAGGAGACGCCTAATGGTGGATCGAAGACGGTCTCAGCCCTCGTCTTCCAACCGGCAGATGGCGTTATGGCGATAACCCGCGGCAACCCATGCGAGACAGCCTTCCAGGAGGTGAGGATCTAGGCCGTCGTGTGATAGGACTGGACGATTGTGAGCAGTTCGGGCTTGAGCTTCAGGTAATCGTCGTAAGTAGCGGTGACGGATGGGGTTGAGCCGTACTCTATGCGTGTGCCATCATCTAGGACAACAACCAGCGTCTCGTCGTGGAAGTTCAGAGTGTCTCCTGGCCCCTGTTCCTCGAAACCTTTGGCAATGAGGGGCTTGCCGTCGATGACAAGGCTGTCCTCCCGGTCCGGGCCCTCGTAGGCCATTCCGGTTCTGCCGCATGTCACATAACCGAATCCCTCGTTGGCCGGGGCGGAAATTATAATGTAGACAAACTCGTACTCCAGCTTCACGCAGATTTTCCCCGTCCACTTCGCATAGGCTTCATCGATGGTGACTCCCTCATCAGCTTCCTCAGCCGGCACGGTGAAAGCGTCCTTGGGGGCCTCGGTAATCATCGCCCCCTCCGGATACCTGAACTCATAACCGTATACGTCGTTGACGTAAGTAAGCCAACTCTCAGGTGCGCTTATGACCGGAGTGGCCGTTTCTTCTGCCGGTCCGTCGGTGGGCTCTGCAGCCGGCACGTTTGTAGGCGGCGCGGTTGGAGTGACCGATGGCTCTGCAGGCTCGGGAGAAGGCTGCGCGGTAGCGAACTGTGTTGGCGTCATCACAGCCATTCCGTTTGACCGCTGGCTGTTGCTTGCCTCTTCTACGGTTGCTGTCGCTGCTGTTGACCTCGTAGGACTGCACGAGGCAATCAGAGGTCCGGAGAACAATAGCAGGCCTACAGTTACAGTCAAAGGGAGAAATCGAGCTCGAACCATTTTCTTCACCTCCATCCGGCGAATCACCATCACTTCACGATTAGTAAGTCACATCCGAAGGGAAAAGTTACGGGTTCTGGACAGAAACACCGCCTGAGATACTTATGGTAAAGCTAATGGCCTTGACGTACAATACGGCATGGGATTGGGCTCGAGGCTGGGTCGGCGTCCTCACATCCTGCCGGAGGGCACAGAAGGGTAGGGTAATCTTGGACGCGTTGACCACGTTGCTACACAGAGTGATACAAAGAAGGTCTTTTCTCGCCCTGGCCGCAGCGGGCGCTGTCGGTCTGGTGGGCAGCTGTATGGGCCCATCCAACAGCACGGCGCAGCCAAGCCAGCAGGCAACAACGGTTGCGCCAGCCGGTTTTGAGCCCACACCAAAAGCGATACAAGACTTCCAAATAGAGACGGCCGACGGCTCGACTGCGGTGGATCTCCGCAGTTGGAAGCTGCGGGTGAGTGGTCTGGTTTCGACGCCGGTGTCATTGGACATCAACCAGGTGCTGGCGCTGCCCGGGGTGGTTCAGACCAGCGATTTCCGGTGCGTCGAGGGCTGGCAGGTGAGGGGTGTCAAATGGGAGGGGATCCGTATCCAGACGCTTTTGGAGCCCGCCGGCGCAAAGCCTGAGGCCAAGTATGTTATCTTCCACACCGTGCAGGGAGTCTATGCCGATGCCCTGTCCCTTGAGCAGGCTCGAAGGCCGGATGTCCTGCTGGCCTACCGGGCCAACGGCTCTCCTCTCGCTGAGGTCCAAGGCTTCCCTCTCCGGCTGGTCGTGGCGCCGATGTACGGGTACAAGAGCGTAAAATGGGTAAACGGCCTGGAGTTGACCGATAAGCCATTCAAAGGCTACTGGGAAGTCCGCACCTACCCTGTCGATGCCTGGCGAGGGTAGAGCGCTCACCGCCAGTGCTGGGGTAGGGCGATCCCTCCACCAAGGAGAGCTACAATGGAGAACAGGACAAATAGTAGGACCGGCTGGATATCGAATCCGCCGCCAGTAGCGGGGAGCAAAGCCGCAATCTGGCTGGAATCCGGAGTTGCAGCCGGAGTTGGGCTCGCGGGAGTTGGCTTGGTTGGCCCTGCTACCGGCGTGGGGGCTTCCCCGGTGCGGAAAGTCGTGAGTCCAAACTCGCCGGAGAGCTCACGGCCATCTATCGCAGAAACACTTGTCCACTTGACCAGGTATTTCCCGGGCCCCAAGCCCGGCTTGAGGGAGACGGCCATGGCCTTGGGGTCTGCGGGGTCGAGATGGGAGTCCCCGTTATCGACCTGCTCGAAACCTGGAACACTGAGAACCATGACCGAGCTCCCCTGCTGGTCGAGCCGCTCGCCAAAGACCAAGCGGACCGCTGGTGGTGGCCCACCGGAGCTCGTTTCCAGCACGCCGGGAGTGGGATCCGACTTCACAAGCGACGCCGCGGCCAGCGCCCTTCCCGGGGAGGACAGGGAAAGGATAAAGGCGGCAATCAGGAGAAGAGCGGCAAGGCTTCCCTGAAATACCCCGCTCCGGACAAGTCGACTTCTGGTAATGACGGGCCTCCTTTCCTGGAATGCATTTCCTTCACGCGGCCTCTGCCACTATAAACGGTTACGGAGTCCAGTGGGTTGCATAACAGGCTATTTTGGAGTGCGGCGGCTTGACGCCGCTTTAGAATGCACCCCAAATATCGCTCGGCATGGCGAGATCAGGCTATGGACGCCTATCCGCCGCCATCCTGTCACAATACACATGCATAGCCGCTCGCATGAACTCAGCCAGGCCCTGGCGGACCATCTCATAGTTGGCCTTGAATCGCTCATCGTTCACGTATAGATCCCCAAGGCCACGATAGATCTCGATGGTGCAAGTGTAGTAGCGCTCATTGATCTGCCGGAAATGGCGATCTATCAATTTCTGGACCTCCGGGTCGGCCGGATCCCGGTCCATCAGCGAAGCGAGTCCCTGCTGGATGGCGTTCGTCTCGGCCTGGATGGCCACCCAGTCCTCTTTAGTGTACTTCGCGGTCCGGCGGTGGGACTCGTCCACCAGTTCGCTGTCCCATCGCCGCCGGGCTTCCTCCCGGTACTCTTCGATCTTCTTTTGGTCAAATCCTTCTATCATGCCGCTGCTTCGGAATGCCAGTTCCACCCCTCTCCATGGCTGAATGGCGGCATGCTTTCCAAGCGCCAGTATTCCTCTATCGTCCCACCGGCTGTATCCGGGTCACCAAACCATCGAAACACTCTGCGGCCCGGGCCACGCCATCTTCCGCCCGCACCTGCTCTCCCAATTCTGCCGCTCGCTTGCGGATTCCGCTGTCATTCAGCGCCAGACCGATGGCCCCGGCCAGGCGCTTCGCCGACAGCCGGTTACGCGGTATGGGCTTGGTCCCGGCACCGAGCCGGAAGACCCTCTCAGCCCAGAACATCTGGTCGCTGAAAAACGGAACGATTACCGATGGCACCCCGGCGCGCACGCCGGCAGCAGTTGTCCCGGCTCCACCGTGGTGAACGACGGCCGCGACATGCGGATAGAGCCAACTATAGGGGACATCGTGGATTTGGTACACGTTGGCGGGCAGCCGGACACTGCTGATGCCGCCCCAGCCACTCACCAGGATCCCCCGGCACCTTGCCAGCGCCAAGGCATCCAGCACAATCGCTGTGACCGTCTCGCGGTCGCGATCGTTCATGCTGCCAAAGCCGATACAGACGGGCGGCGGCCCGGAGGTTAGGAAATCTATCAGGTCGGCCGGAGGACGCCAGGTGGCCGGGGGATCGAGGAACCAGTATCCGGTGACGTGGAGCCAGTCACCCCAATCTGCTGGCTTGGGAATGACCGACGGACTATAGCCGTAGAGGATGGGCCAGCGCCGGCTGTGGCCTTCGGCGAACCAGGCCTTCTTCAACGGTGGCAGGCCAAGGACCGCCTGGCGGGCCTCGTTGAGCGACTTGCCCATCATCCGCCAGAGTAGCTGCTCACTCACACCATACGTCCAGCGATTGAATGGGCCACCCAAGCGGAGCCATCGTGGGAAAGTGCTATTGGAGAACTCGCAGGTCGGGCTCGCGGGCTGCAAGAACGCCGGGACCACTCCTAGGCCGAGTTTTTCCGCCGCGTGATAGGCGGCCAGCCCACCCAGAGTGGAGTAAATGATTGCATCCTCTCCTTGGCACGCCTCATAAGTGTCCTTCAGCCCCTTCAGGAGCATCGGGCCGAGAATCCCGGAGAGCCCCTTCATGAAAGTGAAAGGGTTGGTCCCGGTTTTCAGCCAGGCCTGAGCCTGATCGCCCTCGATAATTTGCCTGGGATTTCCTTCCACGGCATGGAAATCCAGTCCGCGGCGTAACTGTTCACACTTGTCCTAGTGGGCAATTTATGGTAAACATGGCGGCGTGACGGTCGAGGAAGAGCTTGCCCTACTGCGGACAGAGAATCAGGAACTAAGGCGCCAGCTGGCGGAAGCGCTGGA
>JAMCWQ010000110.1 GCA_023480825.1 Chloroflexota bacterium
GGCCAGCATTCCCCCCCATGATTGGCCGAGCAAGTGCACGCGGCCAAGCTCCATCTTCTTGCGGATAATGTCCAGCTCCTCGACGAAATGCTCCACGGTCCAGAAGGAGTTGCCTTCGGGATGGTCCGATAACCGGCTGCCAAGTTGATCATAGATGAGCACCTGCAAGTCACCACCGGCCAGTTCCCCTAGACGTTCCAAGTAGCGATGGTCGGCGCCTGGTCCACCATGCAGCCCGACAAGAGTCTCCTTCCCTTCTCCAAAGAGACGATAGTAGATCTTATGCCCGGCATCATCAATTTCCAGCTTGCCTTCTCTAACGGCTGGCATCTTTCTTTTGCCTCCTTCGCTTGTTTCCTGTTAGGAGCTAAGGAATCAGTACCGGGAACAAAGGCCTGCTTGGCCTATTCTAGCAGCAAAGCGACCGGGAGGGAACAAGTACCTCGTTGACAAGCGGAACAACGTCTGCTAGCATAGCGGGCAAGTGAATATCAGTAGTAGACAAGCGCCGAAAGGCGCCAGCCAAAAGGGGAAGCCGGTGCGAATCCGGTGCTGTCCCGCAACTGTATTTCGAGCGCCAGGCACAGGCCGCCGATCAGCCAGACCTCCGGCTTCTACGAATAACATTTCGCCTTCGAGGAAAGGTACGGGCTCTTCAGCAAGGAGAGCGCTAACCCCTGACCGGTCTGTAAGGCAGGGGATTTTTGTTTCCGGCGTTTCCTGACCCTGCTTCGATGGCAGGGTCTTTCTTTTTGCGATGACCAATCGATTACAGTGGGGGAGACATGGACACCATAGCAGACCTAACACGGCGCATCCAACCTCTGGACGAAAGGGCCATGGCGGCGGCGCGAGCCCGGCAGGACACTCTTACCAAGCCGATGGGCAGTCTTGGCCGGTTGGAGGAGCTATCAGTGCTGGTGGCGGGCATTACCGGGCGGCAACAGCCAGTGATAAACCATCGCGTGATAGTGACGATGGCCGCAGACCATGGAGTGACGGCCGAGGGCGTGAGCGCCTATCCCAGAGAAGTGACGCCGCAGATGGTCTACAACTTCGTCAACGGTGGCGCCGGAATAAATGTCCTGGCGCGCCGGGCCAATGCCCGGGTGGTAGTGGTCGATATGGGAGTGGATGCCGATTTTCCGCCCGGACTAGGAATAGTTGATAGGAAGATCGCTCGCGGCACCAACAACATGGCTGCCGGCCCGGCGATGACCCGCGAACAGGCAGTGGCCGCGGTGCTGGCTGGAGCGGAAATAGTGGAGTGGGAGATCGAGCGCGGGCTGGATATTCTGGGCACCGGAGACATGGGCATCGGTAACACGACACCTTCCAGCGCCATGGTCGCTACCTTCACCGGGGCGGATGTCGCGGGCGTGACCGGTCGCGGCACCGGTGTGGACGATCTTCAGTGGGCGCATAAGGTGGAAGTGATCGAGCGGGCCCTTGCTCTGAACAAGCCGGACCCGGCGGACCCGCTTGATGTGCTGGCCAAGGTCGGGGGTTTCGAGATCGCCGGGATTGCCGGGGCCATCCTTGGGGCCGCCGCCAACCGGAGGCCGGTTATCATCGACGGCTTCATCTCAGGGGCCGCAGCCTTGTTCGCGACTGAGCTTTGCCCGGCTGCTCGCGACTACCTAATAGCCGCCCATTCGTCGGTAGAGGTGGGGCACAGGACGATTCTCGAGCGGATGGAGCTTGTTCCCTTGCTCAATCTTAACCTCCGGCTCGGAGAGGGGACCGGCGCGGCGTTGGCGATGCCGCTGGTAGACGCGGCCTTGGCGATTCTCTCCGGCATGGCCACCTTCGCCGAAGCCGGAGTCTCCGACCGGGACAGCGCGGTGTAGCGGAGAAATCTGCAGGTCCCGATTTATCGGGACCTACAAGATAGTCACATTCGGTGGTCTTACAAAATGGAGCAATTATGAGCAGAGCGGCCAAACTGGTCGTGGCGATCGCCGGCCCAAGCGGGGCCGGGAAATCGGTTGTCGCCGATGCCGTCGTTTCAGTTTTGGGCGGGGTGGCCGGGCTGCTCCGGCACGATTGGTACTACAGGGACCTCAGCGCCCTGCCGCCTGCCGCCCGGCACGCTAGCAACTTCGATCGGCCGGAGGCTCTGGAAGGTGAGTTGCTGGCCGAGCACCTGAGGATGTTGCGAAGCGGGCGTTCGGTGATCGCTCCGACTTATGATTTCGTGAGGCATGTCCGGCTACCGCAGACGAGGTTCATTGCCCCCCGGACGGTCCTGCTGATCGATGGCCTCTTCGTGCTTGCCGATCCTCACGTGCGGGCCGAGACAGACTTCGGCGTCTATGTCGATGCCCCGGAGGAAGTGCGCTTGTCCCGGCGCATCGCCCGGGACATTGCCGAGCGAGGCTGGACGGAGCCGCAGGTGCGGCATGACTGGGAGCAGACCATCAGGCCCGCAGAGGTGGCCATTATCGAGCCCAGTGCCGGTTGGGCGCACCTGGTGCTGATGAACGGCGGGGAGCTGGCGCCTGTTGTGCAGACTCTCAGCAAGGCCATCCTCGCCCGGTTGGGAGTTTGACCGGTGGGGCAGTCAACGACACGGTGCAGGCTATTCCTGGTGAGGCATGGGCAGGCGGAGGTCCCCGGCTCGGTCTATTGCGGGCAACTGGACCCGCCGCTTAGCGCCCTTGGCCGGGAGCAAGCCAAGCGATTGCAGTCCCGACTGCAAGGTGAAGAGTTCGAGGCCGTGTTCAGCAGCGACCTGACCCGGGCAGTCCAGACCGCCGGGATCGTTGTTGCCGGACGGGGCGTAGAAATCGTGAAGATGCCCGAGCTTCGGGAGTTGTCCTTCGGGGAATGGGAAGGGCTTTCGTTTGGTGATATCGAGTCCAAGCACCCGGACCAGCTGCAGCGCTGGATCGCGGACCCTGTGGGGAGCTATCCTCCCGGCGGCGAATCCCTCCGGGCGCTGGACGACAGGGTGCGCTCCGCCCTCGACCGGGTAATGAGCTCCGGCCTTTCCCCGGTCTTGGTGGTCACTCACGGTGGCCCCCTTCGCAGCCTGGCCGGGAATGCTCTGGGTGTGCCTCTTCTCCAGCAGTGGGTGATGGAATTCGACCGCGGCGGCTTCTCGGTGATGGACCGGCGCGACGGCGTGTGGAGCATTAGAGTTCTCAACGACACTTGCCATCTGAGGGGCCGGGAGAAGCGATGGCTGGAGGCTCCGGCCGGGTGAGGAATATTATGGTACTGCGGGGAGTAGTTGACGGGTGAGGAACCTTCTTACAGCGCTGGGCTTTTTGACTGTTGTTCCGGTGCCCGAGGGGGCGGGTGGTGCAGAGGAGTTCGGCCGCTCTTTCCCCTACTTCCCGGTGGTGGGATTGTTCCTCGGCGGTGTGCTGGTTCTGCTGAACTACCTCCTCGGACTGGTGTTCGCTCCGGTGGTGGTCAATGCCCTGCTCGTGGTGGCGCTGGTCGTGCTCACCGGCGGGCTGCACGTCGAGGGGTTGATGGACAGTTGCGATGGCATTCTCAATTCCAGCCCTCCTGAGCGCCGGCTGGAGATAATGAAGGACAGCCGTGTTGGGGCGTTTGGGGTGCTCGGAGCCGTTAGCGCACTATTGCTGAAGTTCGCCACCATCTCGGTGCTGGCCGGCGACACGCGGGTGGTGGCTTTGCTAATCGCCCCGGTTCTATCCCGGTGGGCCATGGTCTTCGCCGCCCTGCATTTTCCCTACGGGCGTGCGGGTGGAGGCCTGGGATCGCTCTTCCTGCAAACTACGGGCCGCAATGCCCTGCTTGTCGCCACCTCGCTGGCTGTTGTTCTCGCCGCCTTGCTGTGGCAGGTGGCCGGATTGCTGTTGCTCATTTTGGTTCTGCTGGTGACGTACGGCGGTGCGAAGTTCGTGATGCGGCGGATACCGGGACTGACCGGGGATGTGTATGGGGCGATCAACGAGGTTTGTGAGGTCGTGGTCCTACTGGCCGCACCGCTGGTTGCGGCGTATCTGCCCTGGGCTGCGGTTTGGTGGTTGAGATGAAGAGACTCGTTCTTATACTGGGCGGGGCCCGCAGTGGCAAGAGCACGCTGGCCGAGAAGCTAGCGTCTGCTGCCGGCGATAGTGTTCTTTTCGTGGCGACCGCGGAAGCGGGCGACGAAGAAATGCAACGAAGAATTGAGGCCCACAAGCGGGGACGGCAAATGGATTGGACCACGCTGGAGGCGCCACAGCACGTGGGCAAGGCGTTATCCGGTTCGGCGGACAAGCCCGGTGTGGTGCTCCTGGACTGCCTGACACTGTTGACTTCCAACGTAATCCTCGGTGCTTGGACGCCGGAGATGGAGGAGAACTGGGACCACTCAGCGGCCGCTGCGGCCGTGGACGCCGAGCTTACGGAACTATTGGAGTGGTACGAAGGCTTCGACGGCGCCCTGATAATCGTCTCCAATGAGGTGGGTGAGGGAGTGGTCCCCGCCTATCCCCTGGGCCGGGTGTATCGCGACCTTCTGGGTTACGCCAACAAGCGCCTGGCAGAGGTGGCGGATGAGGTGTACTTCATGATCGCCGGCATCCCCCTCGACCTCAAGAAACTGGGAGCAAGGCTGGAGGACGTTAGCTGGTGAGAGGGATCTAGATGATAACGAGGCGAAGGGGCAGGGGGCAGGCACAATGCCTTGTAGGTCCCGATTTATCGGGACGACGGCCACCAGGCCGGCAAGTAGGGCGGGTCCCTTCGCAAGCTCAGGGCAGGCTCTTGCGGCCCGCTGTACGTTTGGGTGGTCAGGCCCTCATCCCCTGGCCCCTTCGTACTTCAGAGAAGGACTGGGAGAAGGGGAACGAACCCCGTCATTCCGAAGGCCCCGCCCAATTGAGGGGCCAGTTTCCAGTAGCCAGGAGCCAGTATTCGTGGGCAACTGGCGGCTGGCTACTGGACGCTTTCTTCTGCGGGCCGGAGGAATCCGTGCCGGGTGTGGATAGATCACGGATTCCTCAGTCGCTGTTGCATGCCTATCGCTGACATCATCGCTGTCCGGCCGCTCCGCTACATGACAGCGTCACCCCTAATCCCCTTTGCCCCTCGCAGGGGCAAAGGGGGATTGCGGCTGAAGCCGCACCTACCATGACTGGTCTTCTTCCATGCCCTGCAGAGGCGAGGTGATTACTCTGTGATCTTGAAGTACAAAATGGACTGGTGCCCGCTGCTGACGCCCTGGAAGACCACGCTGTAGATGCCAGGCGGCATGGGGGCATAAGTGCGGAGCGGGAAACCGTCGACGCGGCCTGTGGGGCCTATAGATGCTGTCTCTACTGTGCCTACGATCTCACCGGTAGGCGCGTTGATCCAGAACCCGACCTGCTCATTGGGTGTGAATCCCCAGAAGCTAAGGGAGAAGGTTGTTCCAGCCGGACCGCCCAAGGGAGTGATGGACCCATCCACGGCGGCCGGGACATCGGCGAAGGGATCGGCCGGCGGCTGCGGAGCCGGCTTGCCGGCGTCGTTATAGCGCCAGTCGTAGTAGTGCCTGCCCACATTGCCCATCTCCACCTTCCATCCCTCGGGATTAGAGGGAGTGTAGGTAAGAACACGGCGCTGGAAGGCCTGCATCAGAACATCCTTCTCCTGTCCCCCTACCATTACCTTGGCCCAGTAAGCCTCGGTAATCGGGTAGCCCATGGCAAATACCCAGTCGACTACCGTGCCATTCTTGTAGGCGCCGTTATCGTAGACAAGTCCCTTGGCATTCATGAAGTTCCAGAAGACATCCGGGATGTTGTGGCCTAGCTGTTGGTTGTAGGTGGCTATCTTGGCATAGCTAGCCAGAGCCTGGTTGTCTCCTACCTGCCCGTTCTTGTCTATGGTGGCGGTTACCGCCTGTCCCGCCTTGTTGTCTGCCCTGTTGTCTCCATTGAGAGAGGCGACAGGGGCAAAGGAGGCATAGGTAGGGCCATTGGGATTGACATCAGCCGGGTCTCCTGCCACTGGAATCTCAGCCGGCCACCTATCGGTGAAGCTGGCATCACCCGTCTGCATCTTGCCGGACACCATCTCCACGACCAATAGTCCATTGGTGACGAACCACTCGCTGTTCTTATCACCGTTGGGGTTGGTGATCTCCATCCTGCTCTTATCGAAGTAGGTGACGGTGCGCATCCCGCCAGGTGCTTGGTCGTAGGCTTCTTGGACGGTGGCGAAGCTATCGGGACCCCACATCCAAGTGCGGGCGGTCTTACCGGCGGCGATGGGGAGGTCCGTCTGGTTCCACACCTTCTCCATGGCCGGGTTGCCGAAGGAGGCGGCGGTGGTGACCGGAACTACAATTGCGGAGGCGACAACGCTGAGGACAAGGACCAGACACGTTACTGCGAGAACTACCCTTTTCATACGTTGCTCCTTTGGAAGCTGCTTAGCAAATGGTAGCATGAATGGATGGGCCGTCACCGGTCCCTGCGATTGGGAATTCGAAGACCTGTGCGAAGTCTGTTCCTTACCTCCTTTCGCCCGCGCGCCCTCTGGGCAGGTGCCCCCCCTTGCTGTCGCCTTGGCGGGAACTGGCGACATTCACAGGAAACCGGGCGTTTCCGGGAAAGGAATGGCGAAGCATATTATGGGCACCTAGGGGGCACGTGTCAAGAGTCTGCAGATAAGAATTCGATATGAGTTTGTCGCATTGCGGTGGCTCAAACGGTTTCCGCGCGGCAAGCTACTCCCCGTTAGCCTACCACCACGTCCTTTCTTCATCGCCTGGTGGCCGTTACTGTGGCGGACGGACGACAGAGCGGTCCACGACCTGACGGTGACACTTGGGTGGAGCCGGCAAAGGCCAAGCGCTAGATCTCCAGCACTGGGCTCTCGGCGGCGAACTCCCAGTCGTACGTCACGGTTTCTCCGGGCAGCTTTTCGGGCTCCACGAAGAAGCGGGCGGACAAGGGCTTGCCGAGCTTCACGGCCATCGTGGCGAGGTCATGGTAGCAATCGGCCAGGTCCTCAACCGATGTCCGGCCGGAGATGGGCACAGTGTCCAGCCCGGTGGCGCAGACCGCGGAGTAGAGCAGTAATTCCTTCCAACTGTACCGTCCCTCGACTCCCCGCCTGCCAAGCACGTTGTCCTCCACGACCGGCAACATCAGGCCGCACAGGCCGGTCCTGGGGACGTCGACGTTCTGCATCACCCTGGTCAGCAGCCGGCAGACTGAGAGCGTGCCGCTGGAGCCGAAGGGCTTGCCGAGAGCGATCTCGATGGCGTTGGCTATGGAGACCTCGTCCGCGGGGTAGGGCGCCAGCGAGGTGTCGCAGCCGATGAACTGCTCCCGCAGCCCCGGCGGCACCACCTCGACCATCCGGGCGAACTCGGAGTTCATCCTCTCCTGAAGGCTGCTCTCGAACAGATTCATGTCGCCCTTGGACCTGGCCGCCTCCTCCACCGCCAGATTGGCGCACTGGCTGCCGATACCGAACTTCAGGGAGTTACCCAGAACTTTGGAGGCCGGGTAGAAGGGCGCGGAGGATGTGACGCCGCCGTAGACTCCGAACCGCCGGCACTCGAAGGACGATATACTGGCAATGCCCTTGCAGATCCTCGCGCCGGAGAGGCACAGGGCTTTGGATACCTCTCGGCCGCCGGCGTCCACCGCCATGAAAGCCTTGGGGTGATTCATGAAGGCGTCCACTAGCCTTTCTTCGCTTTCCGGATTCGCTTCCGCTTCTGCTTCCAAGGCTCCGAGGTGGTAGAAGCTGACGTCCTCGTTCCTCTCCAACTGGCTGAGTAAGCTCTCGTAGCCGGCCAGAGAGTCAATGCCGCCGTTTTGCTCCAGGATGTCAGTGGTGATCCGGACGGTCTGCACCTCGTATCCGGCGAGCCGGTATTCGTCCCGCACGGCCAGGACGGTATCGACCAGCCGGTCGAGCTTGGGGGAATCCTTTGTGGAGATAAATCCGGTGATTGTGCGGATGACTGGTTTCATGAATAATACCTTTCGTACATTATGAATCTGAACGCAGGCTCTTCCTCTGCCCTCGCCTTGCCCCTTAACCCCGGCCCCTCTCCCAATTCTGGGGGATGGGAGTAGTCAACTCCCCCTTTCCCCTAGTCCTTCGGAGAAGGAGGGGAAAGGGGGGCGGGGGGATAGAGGGCCTAACCACCCAATCCTGCGAATTGCTGGTCCACAGGCAGCCTACTTATCAGATACCCAACCCCCTACCCCACTTGTCAGGGGGGGCTTTCGCTGCACCCTTCCCCTTCGTATTGGGGGAAGGGCTGGGGTTAGGGGGCGAGAAGGCGCCTGCCCCAAGTCATGCAACCCCTATTGGCAGCAGGGATTGTACCACATTCCCCTTAAATTCCATGTTGACAGCCGGAGGAGGCGGCGCTATACTGCTAGGCAAGTGAATAACGTACCGGTAGATGGGCGCGGGCGGGGTCGCCCGTGAAAAACCAGGGGAAGTCCGGTGAGAGTCCGGCGCTGTCGCGCAACTGTAAGCCGAAGAGGCTAAGCCAGAAAACCTGCCGCTACCGAGAGCCCAGAGGCCTTCGCAAGAAAGGGGGGCATGAGCAACGATGAACAGTTCTTGAGTGTCCCCTTGTTCGATGAACAAGGGGATTTTTGTTGGATATGTTCAATGAAGAAAGGAACAGACTTGAAATCGCGCTTTATTCTCGTTCTAGCCAGCTTGGCGCTGGTGGTAATCATGGCAGCTTGCGGCTCGGCGGGGGCCACGGGGACTCCGTCAGCAACCGAAACCGCTACCGCGGCGGCCACTGAGACGGCCACCGCCGAAGCAACCGGGACGACAACCCCGGAAGCAACCGCTACGGCTACTGTGGCGGCGACTACCGAAACCCCGACCGCCGCGGCCACAGAGGCGGCGTCCGGTACGGCGGCGTTTCCAATGACCATCACGGATGACGCCGGCAGGTCGGTAACCTTCAAGACCGCGCCCAAGGCTGTGGTGTCCCTGGCCCCAAGCAACACCGAGATCGTTTACGCTCTCGGCCAGGATAGTAAGCTCGTGGGAGTCTCGGAACTCGACGACTACCCGCCGCAGGTCGCGAACAAGAAGAAGATCGGTGGTGGCTTCCAGCCCAATCTCGAAGAGATAATGGCCCTCAACCCTGATCTAGTCCTCACCATTGGCGAGTATCCGGATCTAACCACCCAGCTCGAGAGTAAGGGGCTCACGGTGCTAGTGCTAGGTCCCAAGGACCTCGACGGCATCTACAATGACATCGAGATGGTCGGGAAAGTGCTGGGCGCCGAAGATGCGGCCACGAAGCTTACCGCGGATATGCGGACCCGGGCCGATGCCGTTGAGGCGAAGGTGAAGGACGCTCCTAAGCCCAAAGTCTTCTTCGAGGTTGATGCGACCGACCCGACCAAGCCCTTCACAGCCGGACCGGGAAGCTTCATCGACATCTTGATACAGGCGGCCGGTGGCGAGAACATCGCCGGCAAAGCGGCTACTCAGTGGCCCCAGCTAAGCTCGGAGGAGATCGTCGCCGCCAACCCGGACATAATAGTGCTGGGCGACGCTTCCGTGCCCACCAATCCGCAATCGCCGGATACGGTTGCCGCACGGGCCGGTTGGGCCGATATCAAGGCCGTAAAAGACAAGGCGGTGTACGGCATCGACACCAATATCGTTAGCCGGCCCGGCCCGCGCATAGTCGACGGGCTCGAGGCTGTGGCCAAGTTACTACATCCAGACTTGTTCAAATAGGGGGTGATGTGAATTGGGAGCGGGGGGCAAGGACTGTTCAATGGTAAGCTTTCCTTCCAAATGCCCCATAATATCCTCGTCCAACTGCCGCCGTCCCGCTCCCTATCCATTGCCCGCAGTCATAGAGGCACAGGCATGATAGCAGTTCGGGCACAACGGTACCGGCGGTTGCCCTCGATACTCCTGCTCACTCTGGCAATTCTGGTGGCAGTGATCCTGCTTTCGGCAGTAGTGGGAGCGGTGGCGATCAGCCCGGCGGCCATAGTCAAAATGAGCCTGAACAGCACCGGCATCTTCCATTTTCCCCAGACCTGGCCGGATAGCGCTCAGAACATCTTTCTCCAGATCCGCCTGCCGAGGATAATCGGCGCAATGCTCGTGGGGGCGGCGCTATCGACGGCCGGTGTGCTCTTTCAAGGTCTTCTCCGTAA
>JAMCWQ010000013.1 GCA_023480825.1 Chloroflexota bacterium
TCTCGTATTCAGTATTGCTTGCCGGCAGTGTGGCGTACTCCTCGTCCAACTTCTTTCCCTGGTGGTACGTCTCTCACAAGAACGCCCCTTTGGTGGGAGCGTTGCGGATTATCATCGCAGTAAGCCTAGCCCAATTGGCTTCCCGTCGCTTATAATACCAGATTCCGGCCTTCGATTCCTGCCTGGCAATGCATTATAATGTTCTTCGCGCTTTCGTCCGGCAGGCTCCACAGTTTGCCTCCTGATGTGGTCAATCAAACCTTATTGTATGCGAGGAGAGTCAATGCTGTCGCATCCCCAGTCGACCGGCTACAAATGGCTGGTTCTCGGTGTTACATCAGTCGGCGTCCTCATGGTAGCCATCGATAGCACCGTTGTGGTGCTGGCCTCGCCGGATATCATGTCCGACCTTCACTCCAATCTGGTCAGCATGGTTTGGGTGCTGATGAGCTACATATTTGTCAGCACCATCTTCCTGTTGGGTCTGGGCCGTGTGGCAGACATGTATGGCCGCGTCCGGCTGTATACTATCGGCTTCGCAGTCTTCACCATTGGGTCTGCTTTTTGCGGCTTCGCCCAGAACGATTTTCAGCTTATCGCCGCCAGGGTCATACAAGGTACCGGAGGCGGTATGTTGATAGTCAACAGTCTGGCGATAATCACCGAGACTTTTCCGGCAAACCAACGCGGCACGGCGATGGGGATAAACTCTGCAGTATGGGGGACCGGGACAATCGTTGGTCCGGTTCTAGGCGGGGTGATTCTGGCCATCACTTCTTGGCGCTGGATATTTCTGATCAATGTTCCCATCGGAATCACCGGCACGGCCTTGGCCTTTCTATACTTACGTGATATTTCCAAGCGCAAGAAGGATGAGAAGCTGGATATAGTCGGAGCTGCCGCGTTTACGGTCTGCCTGTTTTCACTTCTTTTTGCTCTGACTCAGGGGATAGAATTTGGCTGGGCATCGCCGCCGATCCTAGGAGTGTTCGCTGTATTCGCCGGGATGCTGGTTTTCCTGCTCTTTTGGGAGAGCTGGGTGGAATATCCGGCGCTTGATGTTAAGCTTTTCCGCAGCCGGCTGTATGACTTTTCGGTTTCCGCGGCTACTCTCCAGTCACTGGCCATGTTCGCCTCCCAGTTTCTGATAGTGTTCTACCTGCAGGCGGCAAGGGGGTTCTCGCCGCTTTCTGCCGCTCTGCTGCTCCTACCGATGTCTATTACGAACGCGATAGCCGGGCCGTTCGGGGGAAGGATATCGGATAGAATAGGCCCGGGTGTGCCGTCTTCCATTGGTCTGGTGTTGCAGGCGGCTTCCCTGTTCGTGCTGAGCACTGTTACCATGCAGTCGTCTTACGTGTATATCGCTGCCGGCTTGATGCTTCAGGGGATCGGTGGAGGATTGTTCTGGGCGCCGAATACCAGCGCAGCGATGGGCGCAGCGCCCAAGGCGAGGCTGGGAATTGCGGCAGGGACGCTGGCGACTTTGCGAAACACGGGGATGGTGGCTAGCTATGCTTTGTCTCTGGCGATAGCCGCTGGTACTCTGCCCCGTGAGGTAATGCTGCAGCTTTTCGTCGGCACCGCGGTTGGGTCCGGTTCGCCCCTGATGGCCGATTTCGTTTTCGGCATGCAGATAGCGTTTAGGGTATCGGTTGTCATTTGTCTGATCGCCGCCGTGTTGTCCCTAGTGCGTGATGGCCGCAAGCGGGTGGTGGAGAGCGCCGGCCGCTAGGCATCCCGCATGAACATGGGCTGAACTACGCTGTTCAACAAGATGACTGGGTATTATCTTGTAGGGTCGAATGCATTCGACATCCCCCTCTTCCCCTCGAAGGAGAAAGGGGGGGTAGGGGTAATGCTGTCTTACTTCGGGTGTATTTCAACACTCGACGAACTTATCGGCTTGAAAGAGTATTAGAAGAGCAAATTGGAAGGGGGCCGCCGTCGGGCGGCCCCTTGAGGTTTACCTGGGCATGTCCAGCAGCCTAATCCTAGAACTTCTTGGATGCGGTGCAACTGTTGTTGGTGCTAACCGGATCATAGGAAGTGGTCTTGACGGAAGCGGTGTTGGAGAACGTGCCAACCGGCTTGTTCAGTTGGACTTCGATGGTAATGGTCGCCGTCTCGCCTGCTGCCAGGCTGTCCAAGTCGACTGTTACGTTGCTGTTGTTTACCACTTTGTAGGTCGCACCACTCGGCACTACTATTGACTTGAATGTCGTGCCCTTGGCCAGGTTGTCCTTTATCTCCAATCCTTGGGCGGTGCTGGGCCCGTTGTTGGTTACCTTGATAGTCCAGGTGATGGTCTTGGTGCTGCTGTTGTAAGCCGGCGCATCCTGAGTGATCTTCACGTCCGCTCGGTTACGCACGTTGGTTGTTACCGTGGAGGTGTTGTTGGCCGTGTTCGGGTCTTGGTTATTGGAGGTGATGTTAGCAGTGCCCGACACGGTGCCGGTAGCTGCGCTGTCTACCTTCACGACAACAGTAAAGGTTGTCCGCTCGCCTGTGGCCATGCTCGTTTTAGTGAAGGTCACCGTACCCGTTCCTCCGGCATTTGGTTTAGTGGGGGTCCAGCCGGTAGGAGCGGTAGCGGAGACGAAGGTGGTGCCTGCCGGCACGTCGAAGGTGACAACGGGGTTCTGAGCGATACCCAAGCTGGAGTTGGAGGCCACGATGGAGTAGGTGAGGTTGGCGCCGGCATTCACCGGGTTGGGGGAGGCCGAGAGCCTGACGCTCGGGTCTGCCTGCGTCAGGACTTGGTTTACGGTGATGCTGACCGTTGCTGTGTTGGAGTCGGCCTTCCCGTCATTGGCCTTGTAGGTGAAGGAATCGGAGCCGTAGTAGCCGGCACTTGGTGTGTAGGTGACCTGGTCGCCGGTGATAGCCGAGAGAGTGCCGTGAGACGGGCCGGAGACGACGGAATAGGTGAGAGGGTCGCCATCGGCATCGGTGGCATCAAGGGTTATGGTAACGGGAGTACCTTGGTTAGTGGCTACCGAGACAGGGTTGGCTACCGGCGCAGTGTTGAGTGTCCCGCCTGCGAAGATCGAGCCGTTCAGCTGGCCGATGCTTGGGGTGCTGGAGCCGTCTAGGGTCATAGTTACGCAGCCGGTGGTCGAGTCGTAGCTCTGGGGGCTCACGCTCACCCACTCGGTCCCGCTCCACCAGTAGATTGTAGTTGCTCCGTTGAGGTTGCAGGCTTCGACCGTGAGGGAGGTGAGGCTGCTGCTGGAGGAGACGTAGACGTCGAAGTAGGCGCCAGTGAAGGTGCTGAGGGCCGATCCGCCCGGGTTGCCGGAGTACTCTGCCACGATGACGGTGCCCTCGCCTGTGCCGGTGGCCGTGACGTCAGCCGTCGATGCTGCAGGATCAGAGCCCGTGCCTACGTCTTGGCTCGTTACGGTTGTGGTGCTTGGGGTAACGAAGAAGCCCAAGAGGGCTGAGGAGCCACCGCCGGGGGTAGGGTTGAAGACGGTGATCTCGGCCGTGCCGGCGCTGGCGATATTGGCTGCGGGCACAGAGGCGGTTAGCTGGGTGGAGTTGACAAAGGTAGTGGTGAGGTCAGCGCCATTCCAGCGCACGACGGAGCCGGAGAGGAAGCCCGAGCCGGTGACCGTCAACGTGAAGCCGCCATCTCCCGCCTGGGCGGTGGCCGGATCGATGGTGGAGAGCACCGGAGCGGGGTTATTTACAGTAAGGGTAGCGGCATTGCTGGTGGCCGAACCCTGAGAGTTGGTAAAGACCGCCCGGTACTGATAGCCCTCCATGTCCGTGGTCACGCTGCTCAGGGTGAGTGTTGTAGAAATCTCGCCGCTCATGTCAGCCCATGTCGCCCCGCTGGCCGTGGTCAACTGTTGCCACTGGACAGTCGGCGTCGGGTAGCCACTCCTCGCTGCAGTGAATGTCGCCGTCTCTCCCGCCGTCTTTGTCTGGCTCTGAGGATCAGTGGTAACGTAAGGCGCTTCATTCACAGTCAGGGTGAAGTACTGGGTGGCATCCGGCAAGGTGCCGTTAGTGGCGGTAAGAGTGAGCGGGTAGAGACCGCCAGAGTGGGCGGCAGGGGTACCGACAATGGTAGCTCCTCCACCGCTATTGCTGGCGAAGTCTACTCCGCTTGGCATCGATCCGGTCTTACTAACCCAAGGAACGGGATTACCAGATGTGGTCACGCTGAATAGCCGGAAGGATCCCACTGCAAACGTTGCCGTAGCGGGGCTCGTGAACTGGGGTGCAGTACTGGCCGCCGTTACCGTCAAGGTGGCAACATTGGAGTATAGGGTGTTGACAGCGTTAGAGACTACCGCCTTGTACTTCCATCCGTTCATGGTTTGCAGGACGTTGGAGAGGGTCAGGCTGGTCTGATGCTCGTCCGCGATGGTGGTGAACGTTGCTCCTCCATCTGTGCTACATTGCCAATTTATGCTGGGATTCGGGTAGCCTGCTACCGCTACAGTGAAGGTTGCTGTCCCTCCCACGGTTGCCGTTTGATCAGTTGGTTGAGTCGTGATGGATGCTGCCTGGTAACAGTGGAGAGTGAGGTCCTGGTAGACAGTATCGACAATATTGTTGGCCATGATAGTCAAGTAGACATTCTGACCGCTGGGAGGAGTGCCGCTCAATGTCACCGTTCCATCCCCGTTGTAGACTACCGAAAGCCAGGCTGGGGCATAGAACACCTGTAATGTAGGGGTGGGGTTACCCGTAGTGGTAACCGTGAAGGTGCCGGATTGCCCTACCATGAAGGTGGTAGTATCGGCGTTCGTGAAGACGGGTGAGGAGGTGGGAGCGCTGACGGTAATGCTTACCTGAGCCACGTTAGAATCGGTCTTGCCGTCATTGGCCTTGAAGGTAAAGGTATCGGGTCCCGTGTAGTCCGAGGCAGGCGTGTAGGTAACCTGGTTACCGCTGACGGCAGACAGAGTACCGTGAGTGGGTGTGGTGACTATCGAGTACGTTAAGCTATCACCAGGATCGGCATCGGTCGCGACAAGCGTTATTGTCTTTGCTACACCTGCCGTCGCCGTCACATTTTGGTCTTGAGCAACGGGCGGATTATTGGTAGTAGTCACTGTCAGGGTAGCGGCATTGCTGTTAGCCGAACCCTGAGAGTTGGTAAAGACCGCCCGGTACTGCCAGTTGTTTTTGCTCGTGCCAACGCTCTGAAGCTCGAGTGTGGTCGAGGTAGCTCCAGTAATGTCTGCCCAACCGAAGCCATCATTCGACTGCCACTGCACGGTTGGCGCTGGGTAGCCACTTGCCGTCGAGGTGAAGACTGCCGTCTCTCCCATTGCTACCGTCACGCCTTGGGGTTGGGTTATGAGGTAAGGTGCCTCATTGACGGTGAGAGTAAAGGTTTGGGTGGCATTAGGAGTGGTGCCGTTGGAGGCCGTGATGATTAGCGAATAGGCAGCACCGGAGTGAGCGGCAGGAGTCCCACTGAGGGTGGCAGTGCCGTTCGCGTTGTCCACGAAGCTCACCCCACCCGGCAGTGATCCTGTTTTAGTGATTGTGGATGTGGGGTCGCCGGTGGTAGTGACAGTAAAGCTGCCAGGGGTTCCGGCCGTGAAGGTTGTGTTGTTGGCGCTGGTTATTTGAGGTGCAGT
Source organism: Chloroflexota bacterium (assembly GCA_023480825.1). GTDB lineage: Bacteria > Chloroflexota > Chloroflexia > JAMCWQ01 > JAMCWQ01 > JAMCWQ01. The sequence goes on from JAMCWQ010000013.1 coordinate 5,607, forward strand.
GGTCGGGACAACCTCTGTGATGGTTAGCGTTTGAGTGGCGTCAGGCGAGACCCCGTTGGAGGCCTTTAGGTGTATGTAATCTATGCCGGCGCCTTCATTGGGCGTGCCGCTGATAGTCGCTGTACCATCATGGTTGTCAACGATACTCATCCACAATGGTTCACCTAGGGTCGAAGAGATAGCAGAAATGGGGTAGCCGGTGGTACTGACCGTGAAGGAGTTGTATTGCCCGATCACGAAGGTGACGCTACTCGCGCTCGTTATCTGAGGCGCCTCATTGACAGTGAAGGTGAAGTTGTGAGTGTCCTGGCCGCTGCTGTTAGAGGCAGTGATGACAAGTGGGTAGACACCACCCGAGTGAGCGGCAGGGGTGCCATTCATAGTAGCAGTGCCGTCCCCTCTGTCCCTAAAGGTTATCCCAGCTGGCAGCGTTCCTGTCACAGTGATGGTAGGCGTGGGATTGCCGGTAGTAGTGATCAGGAAGCCGCCATACGTGCCGGCGGTGAAGGTTGTGCTATTGGCGCTGGTTATTGCCGGCACCGGATTGGTCACAGTCAGGGTGGCGGCACCAGAGTAGGTGGTGCCAGCGACATTGGTGAATCTCGCCCGGAATCGCCAGCCAGCCCAGCTATCACCTATGCTAAGGGTCGTGTTGGTCTCCCCGGGGAGATAGGCCCAGTACGATCCATCAAGGCTGCCCTCCCACTGCACGGTTGGCGTTGGGTAGCCGCTCGCCGCTGCTGTAAAGGTCGCCATGTTGCCCACTATTATTGTCACGTCTTGGGGTTGAGTAGTGACATAGGGCTTCTCATTGACGGTCAGGGTGAAGGCCTGGGTAGCGTCAGGCGAGATGCCGTTGGAGGCAGTAATTGTAAGCGGGTAGACTCCGCCAGTGCCGGAAGAGGGAGTACCCTGGAGGAGGTACGGTCCAGCCATATATTGACCAAAACTCACCCCAGCGGGAAGCGCCCCGGTTTTCGAGATGGAAGGAGTGGGCTTGCCCGTGGCCGTGACTGTGAACGTGCCCGAAGCGCCCACCGTAAGGGTGGTATGGTCAGGAGATGTTATCTGAGGAGCGGTATCCGGAGCAACCCTATTGATCGTTAGGGTCTGGGTGGCATCAGGAGAGATGCCGTTGGAAGCCACTAGGTAGATCATATCGGCTCCCTCGGTGGAAGCCGGAGTGCCGCTAATCGTCGCTGTCCCGTCCCCATTGTCGTGGAAGTTGTATGTACCCATCGTTTTAGAGATAGTGGGAATGGGGTAACCGCTGGTGGTTACGGTAAAGACGCCTGTCTGCCCAATCATGAAAGTAGTGCTGGCCGGACTGGTGAACTTGGGCGATTCATTGATGGTCAGGGTGAAGGGCTGGCTGATATTACCACCACTGTTAGTGGCAGTGATGGTGAGCGGATAGATCTTACCCGAGCCGGCCGCTGGGGTGCCGCTAAGGGTAGCTGTCCCATTGCTGTTGTCCACGAAGGTCACACCATTTGGAAGTGTCCCCGTTTGACTAATAGAGATCGGAGCGGTGCCGGTAGCCGTGATGTTAAAAGTTCCGGCTGTGCCAGCAGTAAAGGTAGTATTGTTGGCACTCGTTATCGAAGGTGCGGTGGCCGGCGTGGTTCCCTGGAACTCATAGGCCCCCATATCGACTATCGGCGCAGTGCCGCTGCCGGTGTCCGGTGTACCGGTGTCGTCCTTGAAGCGGGGATTGCCGTCGAGGTCGGTGCCGGCGGTAATGACGGAATTGTTGCCGGCATCGATGCAAGGGGAACCGGCGCCGAGATGGAAACCGGAGGTGAACTTGGGATCGAGATTGATGTTCTTGGTGCCCGCATAGCTTCCCTGCACATCGCTGTAGGAGACGGCCGGCTGCAAAGGCGAGGCTGAGCTGATCTCCGGCGAGGAGTCACTCCAGAATATAGAGTTGCTGACGTTGCAGGTGATGTTCATCCCCAGTCGCAGAGCGCCAGCTGAGCCGGCGGCGTTGGTGTTGCCGCTGAAGGTGCAGTTGGTTATGGTAGCCGTGCTGTACGAGTAGACGTTTATCGCACCGCCCGCCCCAGTTGCCCCCGTTGCCTGGTTGCCCTGGAAGAGGCAGTTGGTTACCTTCAGCTCGTTGCTGAGGCCGCTGCCGCCCCACCTTATGGCCCCACCGCCGTTGGCGCCCGTAGAGCCGCCCGACCCGGCGGCGGTGTTGCCGGTGAATTTGACGTTCGTCAGGTCCGCTTTCATGGTGTAGTAGCTGTTCTGGTTGTCGCCATATATGGCCCCGCCATCGCCGGATGAGCTGTTGCTATTGAATGTGCCGCCGTTGATGGTCAGGTTAATGCCGCCATAGCCCGGAACCATGTTTATGGCGCCGCCGGCGGTGGCGGAAGAGTTGCCCTGGAAGGTCACGTTAGTCATTGTCACATTGGTGGGCGATGGGGAGTCCAGATATACCGCCCCGCCTTTTCCATTGACGGAGGTGTAGTTGTTGGTGAAGGTGACGTCGGTGAAAGTGGGGCTGCCGATGTAGACACACGCCGCTCCGCCCCCGGAGTTGGCGTGGTTATTAGTAAAGGTAACGTTGGTGAGTGAGGTGTTGCCGGCACCAAGGTAGGCGCCGCCACCGTATTGGCTGGCGAAGTTACCATCGAACTTGAGATTGCGGAGTGTCGGGCTGCCGGCGCTGCTGGCTTCGATATACAGACCGCCCCCATGGTAGGTAGGATAAACAGTATAATTGGCGTTGCCGCCGGTGATGGTGAAGCCGTCGAGGATGGCGCTGCTATCAACTCCGGAGCCGGTGACCACGTGGTAGGAGTTGTCGGTGGCAGTTCCTGCCGTGCCGACGTCACCGCTCAGGATAGTGCCATTCGTAGCCGGGTCGGAGTTGCGCTGGTTGGGGCTGATCTCGCCTCCGGAGAACCCACCGTAGATCGCTACCCCGTTCTTCAGCGCGAAGGTGGCGGTCCTGTCCGTTGCACCGGGCTTGTAGGTGCCCGCGGCCACCCAAATCTGTTTGCCGGAAGTAGCCGCAGAAAGAGCCGACTGGAGGCTTGTATATGCCGTGCCCCACGATGTGCCATCCCCGGGCGGAGTAGCACCAGCATTAACGTAGATTACGGACCCCGGTACCACCTGGGCTTCGTACGCCCCCATATCTACCGTGCCGTTGAAGATGCGGGGGTTACCGTCGAGGTCGGTGGTCACGCCGCTAGGAACGGCAGTATTATCGCCTTTATCGATGCACGGAGAAGTGAGTTGGAGATGGAGGTCGGTGGAGGAGACGAATTGGGGGTTGGCATCAATGTTGCCGGTGCCTGGGTAGACTCCCCCCCATTGATCTTTTAGGTCGCTGTAGGTAGCCGTGTACTCGCCGGCAAACCATCCGCCGTTAGCACCTGCCCCCCAAATGATAGAGTTGGCAATTGTTTGAGTGGTGAGCGACTGGGCAAAGAATTCGCTCCAGTCGGGCGCCGAGTTGTTTGCGATGGTGACGTTAGTCAGTACGGCAGTCCCAGGGAAGACATAGAGACCACCGCCACCGTAGCTGTTGGAGATGTTACCCCTAAAGAGGACGTTGGTAAGGCTTGGGCTGCCAGTGTAGACGTCCATGCCACCCCCGCCTCGACTGGTGGAGCTGCACTCGTTCCCGGTGAACTGGACGTTGGTCAGGACAGCATTTGCTCCGATATCAGAGAACCCGCCACCCGACCCGGCGGCCTGGTTTCCGGTAAACCGGACGTTATTTAGGGTGGGGTATTGATACTGTGACGTGGTAGCCATTCCGCCGCCATCGGCTCCGGCAGTATTCGAGTCGAAATCCACGTTGTCAAGGGCTATCTTCCCAGTTGCGAACAAACCTCCTCCGGAGACGGAGGCCTGGTTGTTGCTGAAGGTGACGTTCGTCAACGTCGTCCAGGCGGTATCATTACTCCAGTAGAACATGCCGCCGCCGCCGTAATTCACATCCCCCGTGGCGTTGCCGGTTACAATTAGATTTCTGAAGGTTGTGGCCCCGTAGTCTTGGTAGATGCCGGCGCCGGGCGCCGGGCCGTAGCCCCCTGTGATGGTGAATCCGTCGAGCACTGCCGAGGTGTTGCTTGGCATGGCCAACGTGCTCGCGGTTACCACATGGTAGGAGTTGTCGGTGCTCACGCCTGTGTCACCGATATTCCCGCTCAAGATGGTCACGTTGGCCTTCCAGTCGCGTTGGTCGAGGCTGGTCTCAGTGCCCGCAAAGCCGCCATAGATTGCTACGTCATTCTTCATCCGAAACGTAGCATTGCGGTCGGTGCCGCTTGCCGGCTTGTAGGTGCCGGCCGCCACCCAGATCTGATCGCCAGAGGCCGCGGACGATAGTGCCGATTGCAGGTCGTTATAGGCTGTGCCCCATGAGGTGCCGTTCCCGCCGGCGGGCGCGGAGGCTCGCACGAACCAGGTACTTCCCGTCGCCGATGCGACATTGACCGTGCTAGGTACCAGGCCGCCAAGCAGGGACAGCAATAGGGCTAAGACGACGAAGATGTGGATGAGGTTCCTGGTTCTAGTATTGACTGTCATTTCGGTGATCCTTTCTCATATCACTTCCCAAGATCTCGCTGCAACACACGGAAAGCTGTTCCTCTCGTTTGCCTTACTTTGCGTCTGACACAGATTGTGCGTGTCCCAAGAACCACAGGTCGATATGAAGGAGCGAGATTGCGAAACAAGGGGACTCCCTATCACATTTGCCGGCTCGCCGGCCGGCCATTGGTCAGGTCGAGTTGTTATCCTCCCCATCCGCGCAAGTCGACGACGTGCCGCTGCACTTGTCCTGCAGGAAGATGAACAGGGACTCCAGGTCGGAGAATACCTGCCGCTCGACGGTGCGGGGATTCTCCAAGGAGGCGCGCCATACGGGTGCGCCAGTGCCGTCACGCCAGAGCCTTAGCAGATAGGATATGTACTCTTGCCGGTCCATGGCTGATCTCCCTGACCTTGATTGTCCGACCTGTAGCACGCTATTACCGGGCGGAGCGCCCACCGCTTCAGAGACCGGGCCAGGGCCTTGGCTGTAACCATGGCCCTTCGCTCCAACGCCAGACTGGAAGACGAGCGCTCAGTCACGGCTAGTCCGGCCGTGCGCTGCCTGCCTCACGACCAGACCAACTGCCAGCAGCATTACCCCGAAGACCGCCGCTGCCGGCATGGCCGATCCCGGCTCGCCGGTGGCCGGCAGCCCAACGCTGGCGGAGGCGGTTGAGGTTGGGGAGGCAATGGCGGTTGGCGAAGCGGCGGCAGTCGGCGAAGCGGCTGCGCTTGCAGAATCTTCGACGACGGATAGGTTGTTGCTTTGAGGATTGGTCACATAGACGCGGTTGGTATCCTGATCAACATCCACGCCGGCCGCGCCAATATTGGGGACAGTCCCGGCGACGGTGTTGTTTGTCCCATCGAGGATGAAGAGATTATTGGCTCCTGGCTGGAAACTAGTGACATAGATCCGGTCAGTGTGCGGATTCACTGCAACGCCAAAGGTGCCTATGGGTGGCTGTGCCAGTGCGACAACGGTGAGGAGCGTGTTGGTGGCCCCATCGAACACGGAGACGTTCCCGATCATCTGGTTGGTGACGTAGACCCGGTTGGTTGTGGAGTTCACTGCCACCTGGGAGGAGTTGCTGCCAGACGGCAAGGTGGTGATCACATTGTTGTTCGAGCCATCGATCACCGAGAGGACACCCTCGGAGCCGGTCGTGATGACATAGAGCCGGTTTGTGGCCGGATTCACCGCCAAGCCCAGTGGGCCGCTGGCGAACGGGATGGTGGCGACAACGGAGTTGGTGCTGCCATCGATCACCGAGACGCTGTTGCTATCGCCGTTCCCCACGTAGACCGTGTTCGTCGCCGGGTTTACGGCGACCACGATTGGCTTGCTACCGACAGTGATAGTGGCGGCTACCGAATTGCTGGACCCGTCGATCACCGAGACATTGCCGCTATCACGATTTGCGACATACACCATGTTGGTGGTTGGATTTGCTGCAACGCCTTGGGGGCTTGTGCCGACAGGGATGGTGGCGACGGTGGTGTTGCTGGCTCCATCGACAACGGAGACATCGTTGCTAGTCTCGTTGCTTACATAGATACGGTTGGTTGTCGGGTTCACCGCGACATACTGGGGGCCGGTACCGACGGGCACCGTTGCAACGATAGTCTGGGCGCCAGCCGGTATGGCGGTCCAGAGTACCAGCGCCAAAGATAGTGCGCTGATCGTGGCGAGCCGTGAAGTGAAACGATGCATCATTGCACTTGCCTCCTGTGCCAAGGACGAATCCCCAAGACAACCAAAAAGCTCGAAATTCCACCCCCCGGCTAAAGCTAGCCGGTTGTCCACCGAAAACTATAGTAGCTAGGTGCGAAACCAGCGTGAATTTATCGTGAAGATTGACATATTTTCGAAGCGGTCTTACAATTTCTTATTGGGAAGGGTTCCCAAGCCGATTTGCGTGGCCGTCGCTCGCCGGCTACCGGAGGAGGATGATGGCTAAGTACTGTTTGTCCTTGCTCGGCCCCTCTCAATTGACGATTGACGGTCAACCTACTGCAAGCCTCACCTCGGCCAAGGCGCGTGCCCTACTCTTCTACCTGGCTGTTGAAGCCAGCGCACCGCACCGGCGCCCCTCACTGGCGGCCCTTCTCTGGCCGGAGAGTCCGGATGAGCTGGCGCTTGGCAGCCTGCGCCGGGCGCTTCTCGATATCCGGCAGACAGTCGAGCACCAAGGGGCCGGATCGCCTTTTCTCCTTGTGACAAGAAACAGCGTGCAATGGGACTCCCACAGCGATTGGTGGTGCGATGTGGCGGCCTTCCAGAAGCTACTTGCCGGGCATGAGCATAGGCAGTTACCTATAGAGCGTCTACGAGAGGCAGTAGGGCTTTACCGGGGCCAATTCCTGGAGGGCTTCGCTCTGGACGACAGCCCGGCCTACGAGGAATGGCTGTACTTCAAGAGAGAAGAGCTGAACGTACAGGCGATGGCGGCGCTTCGCGGCCTCACGACGAGTCATGAGCGGCGTGGTGAGTGGAAAGAGGCGGAGTCTTTCGTTCGCCGCCAGCTTGCTCTGGAGCCCTGGAATGAGGATGCTCATTGTGCCCTCATGCGCGTGCTGGCGTCCAGCGGGCGGCGCAGCGAGGCTCTGGCGCAGTACGAGGTCTGCCGCAGGATTTTGGCCCAGGAGCTGGAGGCCGAGCCGGGGAGGGAGACTAACGAGCTATGCGCGAGCATTCGTGCCGGAAAATTGGATCTAGGCTGCTCGGCGAGTTCTTTGGGGATGTCAAAGGCTCCCGATAACGGGGTGGTAGCAGAGCCAAAGGCTTTGTTCGTAGCCAGAGGCCGAGAGTTGGCAAGTTTGAAAGAACACCTCTCGGCAGCGATGGCCGGGCAGGGGCGAGTGGTGTTCGTGACCGGCGAGGCCGGTAGCGGAAAATCGAGCTTGTTGCATGAGTTTGCCCGGCGGGCAATGGATGAACACCCTGATTTACTGGCCGCAGACGGAAGCGGTAACGCCTACACCGGCGCCGGTGATCCTTACCTACCTTTCCGGGAGATTCTGGAGATGCTGGCCGGTGATGTGGAGGCCAGGCGGGCCTCAGGAAGTATATGCGCCGAGCAAGCGCGCCGCCTGTGGGATGCTCTCCCCGCCACCGCGCAATCGATAGTCAGCCACGGTCCCGACCTGATCGACGCGTTGGTGCCAGGGGCGGATCTTGCTCTGCGAGCACGAGCCTTCGTTCCCGGTAGCTCTGGGGGCCAGTGGCTTGATAAGCTGGAGACGCTGGTGCAAAGCAAGGCGGCCGCCCAATCGGTCGGGCTTAGGGAGGTGCTATTCCAGCAGGTTACAAAGGTATTACGGGACATTGCGAGCCACCAGCCTTTGTTGCTCTTGCTGGACGACATGCAGTGGGCGGATGAAGGATCTATCGGCTTTCTCTTTCACTTGGGACGGCGGCTATCGGGCAGCCGGATTCTAATTGTGGGAGCTTACCGGCCGGAAGAGGTAATGGGTCGTCTCACCGAGGAGCGCCACCCTCTGGAGCCGGTGGTGAACGAGTTGGGGCGGTACTCTGGGGATCTGAAGATCGACCTTGAGCAGGCCGATGGCCGGGCTTTGGTGGAGGCTTTGGTAGATGCCGAGCCGAACAGGCTTGGCAGCAGCTTCCGGGAGATGCTGTTTCGCCACACCGGCGGGCATGCCCTCTTTTCGGTAGAGCTACTGCGAGGGATGCAGGAGCGGGGAGACCTGGTGCGAGACGAAGAAGGTCACTGGGTGGAGGCCCCGGAAGCGCGCTGGTGGCGTTTGCCTCCGCGGGTGGAGGCGGCCATCGCCGAGCGCTTAAACCGGCTTCCGGGTGCGCTGGTATCGGTCCTGCGGGTGGCCAGCGTCGAGGGCGCCGAGTTCACGGCTGAGGTTGCAGCGCAGGTGTTGGAAGTCCAGGAGCAAGAAATCTACCGGCGCCTCAGTGGGGCCTTGAGCAGGGAACATCAGTTGGTGACGGCGTGCAGTCTGAAGCGTCTGGATGGCCGGCGGTTGTCCTGCTACCGCTTCCGGCATCAGTTGTTCCAGGAGTACTTGTACCGGCACCTGGATGAAGTGGAGCGGGCGCACCGGCACGAGGCGGTGGCTTGCTCTCTGGAGACGCTGTATGGATCGGGCAGGTCTGAGAAGTCGCTCGAGCTGGCGTGGCATTTTGAGAAGGCTGGTCTACCCTCAAGGGCGATTCCCTACCTGGTCCTAGCAGGAGAGAGGGCCGTGCAGATCAGTGGTCACCGGGTAGCGGTTTCGCATTTCAATCATGCTCTAGAACTAATCGCCGCTTCGCCGCAGACTCGGGAGCGCGATGAGCTTGAGCTTCGTGTGCAGATGGCCCTAACCGTCCCATTGGCCGCCATCGAGAGTTTCGTGTCACCCAGGCGAGTGCGAGCCTGCACGAGAGCCTACGAGCTTGGTGAGCGGCTAGGAGAAAAGCGCAAGCAAGTCGAGGCTCTATTTCTGATTGCCCATATCAAGGCTTTCTCTGGCGACTTGGATGGGGCGCTGGCGCTTGGCGAGCAGTTGCTCCAGGTGTCGGAGCAACTGGCTGACGCGCGATTGATCGCTATGGCCCACTACGCCATTGGCCTTGGCAAATATCTGAAATGTGACCTGCTGGCAGCTCAGGAGCACTTGGACGAGGTCAAGCGGCATCACGATCCCAAGCAGGGCGCTTCAATGTCTGCACAAATAGGTTTGGACATGGGGGTCGATTCCCTTGCCCCTTACAGTATGATCTTGTGGGGCTTGGGCTACCCCGACCAGGCCATCGAGTGCGTGCGGGAAACGATAGCCGCGGCGAGAACCGCCGGCAGCCTCCTGAGCATGGTCGATGCCTTGGTGAGCAGTCTTAGCTGCTTGCTGCTGTCGGGAAAAGCGGAGGAAGTCGAACGGCTTCTGCCTGATCTCCAGAGCCTCATATTCGATAGGGGCTTCGAAATGTTCGAGCCCTGGTTGTACCTGGTGCGCGGGAGGCTCGGTCTTGCCACTGGTGCCCCTGAAGAGGGAATTGCTCAAATGATGAGTGCGGTTCGCGCTTGGGAAGCTTCCGGCATCTCTTATGCTGGGCCTTTCCAGTGCCACCTGTTGGCTGATGTGTGTCTCCGGACAGGACAGGCCCCAACTGGGTTCGCTATGGTGGACAAGGGGTTGGCAAGGGTGCGGGCTACCGGCCAGCGTGGTTTTGAGGCTGACCTCTACCGGCTGAAGGGCGAGCTTCTTCTGATGAGCGGACAGGGAAGCGAAGTCGAGGCGGAGGAATCCTTCTGGAAAGCGTTGGAGTTGGCCCGCCGCCAGCAGGCCAAGGCCTGGGAGCTAAGAGCGGCCACTAGCCTCGCCAGACTATGGCGCCGGCAGGGCAAGACTGCTGAGGGCAGGCGGTTGCTAGAAGATGTCTACGTCTGGTTCACGGAAGGGTTCGGGACGGCTGATTTGCAGGAGGCCAAGGCTCTGCTTGAAGAACTGGCGGCGGAGGAGGAGCTGCAAGCACATGGGGCCTCAGACAGCCCTGTCACTGGAGATGAACGTTTCGATCCAGAAGAGGAAGGTCTGGCGGTCTGATACTCCTTCACGCCACCGGCGCCAAATGCCAGCCTGAGAAGGGGGCATTTGGCGAAGGAGCGCGGCTCTCCATCCTACCCGGCTCGCACGTCCTCATAGACCTGAGTTATTTTCTGCATTATCTCGGGTGCGTAGTAGGGCAGCCAATGGACGCGGGCCAATTCCTCGTCGGTGTGGGTCATCACTTTTTGAAGCTTCGGATCGAGGAACTCATTGGCTTTGGCGTTCACCGTCATGTAGCCGACTTCTTTCGCCATTTCAGCTGCATTGTGCGGTTCGAACATGTGGTTTATCCAGGCGTAGGCCGCGTCCTTGTGCGGAGCATCGGCCAGAATGCAGAACTGGTCGGCCCAGGAGGTAGCGCCTTCCTTGGGAATGACCGTTTGGATAGGCATTCCGTCGATGGCAAGGCCCCAGGCGAGCCCATCGTCGGTCTGTCCCAGCCAGACGTCTCCGGTGGCGAGTAGGTTCTTCACCTCTTCGAGGCTCTCATAATTCTTCAGCAAGAGAGGTTTCTGCTCGCGTAGTTTTGCCTCGATCTGCGCCAGTTTGGCGTCGGTATCCTGGTCCAGCTTCTCGATGTCGAGGCCAAGAAACATTCCGGCGGCGTAGATCCACTCCTCATTGCTCTCCATCGTGATCTTGCCCTTGTATTTCTCATCCCACATCACCTGCCAGGAATCCGGCTTGGGAGTCACCTGCTGGGTGTTGTAGACTATGCCGGTGACGCCGAAGACAAATGGGAAACTATATCTCTTGTTGTCGAAGAAGGCGTAGTTGGCTGTCTTGAAGCTATCATAGACGCCCTCGAAATGCGGGACCATTGCTTCGTCCAGCGGTGCGATAAGGCCGGTTTGCGCCATGCGCTGGACGTAGTTGTTACTTGGCTGGATGATGTCCACTCCCTGGTGCCCGGCCTGGAGCTTGGACCATAGCTCTTCGTTGCCATGATAGAAGGTGACGTTGAGTTTGACGCCGTACTGCTCCTCGAAGGACTTCACGGCAAAATCCGGAGCGTAGATGCCCCAAGTCCAGATGTTCAGCTCTTTGCTGGTCAGCTGGGCATTGGCGGCGGACGTCGCAGTTTGGGAGGCAGCAGCCGTCGCAGTCTGCGCAGAGGTCGTAGTGGTCTGGGCAGCGCCAGCTGAGCTTGGAGTGGTGGATGCTTGCCCGCCGCAGCCGTTAAGAACCGCGCCGCCGGCCAACCCCGCGATGGCCAGCCCGCCGGCGTGCAGTAGGCTGCGCCGGCTGATTCTTCGCTCGAATGCCTGGAGCCACGCTTCCTCTTTAGCCACTTTTCTGCGTCCTCCTTCTAATGTGTGATACTAAGCGGTGGCCAATGCTGCCGATACCCCGGCTCCCGCCGGCACTTTCACTCCCAGGTCGGTGAGCGTCTTTTCCAGAGCGGCCAGTGCCACCAGCACGTAAGAGACCCCGGCCATCTTGCCCATATGACCAATCCGGAAGAGCTTTCCGATGAGATCGCCATGGCCTCCGGAGATCATCACACCGTATTTGTCGCGCATCATCGCCCGTAACGCCTTATCCGTCACGCCATCCGGCATCTTCACGGCGGTCACGCAGGTGGACATGATGTCTTCCGATGCCGGCCATAGCTCCAGCCCCATGGCTTTGATCCCTGCCCGGCAGGCTAGTGCCGCAGCACGGTGGCGGGCGAAGGCATGCTCCAGCCCCTCTTCCAGCAATTGGGCCGCTGCTTCGCGCACGGCATACACCTGGTTTACGGAAGGTGTGTAGGGGAAACGGCCGTTATCGATCAGCCGCTCTTTGAAATCGAGCATGCTGAGCACTGATCCCCGTAGGGGCTCGCTCTTGCCTAGCATCTTTTGCCAGGCGTCCTTGCTGACGGAGACAAGCGCCGAGCCGGGAGGCGCCCCGAGACACTTCTGGGGCCCGACTATGCAGATATCTACACCCCATTCATCAGGCAGGCACTGCATGCCGCCTACCGATGATACGGCGTCCACAATGGTTATCGCCTGGTGTTCCTTGGCAATCGGGCAAAGCTTCTCTATGGGGTTGAGAGTGCCGGCGGGTGTTTCGGAATGGACCACGGAGAGGACCTTGATGTCCGGATGGGCCCGAAACATGTCCCGTACAGCTTCCGGGTCAATGGACTCATTGAAAGGGACCTCGATTTCCAGCAACTCGCCACCAAAGGTGGTGACGTGCCGGCCGTAGCCCTTGCCGAAGGGGCCGGTAGCAAGGTTGAGGCACTTGTCGCCAGGCTCGATGGTGCTAGCAGCGGCGGCCTCGAGGCCGAGCACGGCTTCACCGTGCATGATAATTAGGTCGTTCTTGGTCTGAAAGATCTTCTTCAGTTTGTCGATAGTGTCGTTATGGAGTTCGAGGAACAATGGATCGTAATGGTACATGGTCTGCCTAGCCATCGCCCGCAGCACCCTGTCCGATACTTCAAGGGGTCCACCGGTCATCGTGAATTCGGGAAGATCCGCCATTACTCTTCTACCTTTATCCCCTTTCTGATCTCTGTCGCCAGTTTCCTGCTTCCCTATGCGCCTAAATAATCGCCAATTTCGCCCTTTCTGTCAAGTGAAAGCTAGGCCCTACTCGGCTGATTGGCGCTCTGCTTGCGTCCCACATCGCGGTAATTAGAATTGCCGGTCATTGTCTCTTTGTTGACCACTGGTGGGATGGGGTTTATCATAGAACGATAGCCGTCCGAGTAATTCCTCCACGGTGCCTTCCTCATTCGCAACATCTGCCAGGCCAGTGGGAGTGGACGCAGCTCAAGTTTTGGAGAGAGGCCTCAATGTCTGCACGCACACGCAATCTGGTCTTGCTATTGGTCCTTGTCGGTTTCATTGCCTCCTTTGTCACCGGATTCGGGTCGGCTCTGGTGGTGGCTCGCTCCGGATCGCCGTTGGTGAATGGATTTCTATCCGGTGATACTAATGTGCCGGCGATTGCCAGCCAGAATACGCCGCCGGAGTTGAAGGGCAAGTTCGACGTATTCTGGGAAGCCTGGAAGCTCGTCGAGGACGAATTCTACGGCCGGCCGGTGGACGAGAACAAGATGGTGTATGGAGCGGCCAAGGGGATGATGGAATCCCTCGGCGATGATTACACCATGTTCGTCACACCGGCTGAGAACCAAGACATTCAGGCACACATGGAGGGCAGCTTCCAGGGGATAGGCGTCTGGGTGGAGATGCGCAATCAGAAGCTAACAATCGTCTCGCCGATAGCAGGATCGCCGGCGGAGAAGGCCGGCATCAGAACCGGCGATGTCATTACGATGGTCGATGGCAAGTCCATCGAGGGCCTATCGATTGAAGAAGTAGTGGCGATGATGAAGGGACCAAAGGGTACCAAAGTCACCATCTCCATTCTGCGAGGCGACTCGGCAGAGCCACGGTCCTTCCAGATAACTCGGGATGAGATCAAGGTGCCGAGTGTCACGTCCAAGATGCTGGATTCCAATATAGCCTACATACAGGTCATGGTCTTCGGAGATGACACGACCGCCTTGTTTGACGCAGCTCTCCGAGACGCCGCAAGCAAGAATGCTAAGGGGCTGATACTGGACCTACGGAGCAACGGTGGTGGCTATGTTAAGACCGCCCGGGAGATGCTGGGCAGGTTCCTGCCCGGCGGTGTAGCCTTGTACGAGGACACTGACCAAGGCCCCGGCGGGGAGACCTCGCAAGATGTGATAACCGGAGACATCAAAGCCTACGACATCCCCATGGTGGTGCTGGTGAATGGAGGGACGGCGAGCGCCTCGGAAATCGTGGCCGGAGCGCTGCAGGACAGGAAACGGGCCACGCTGATTGGCGAGAAGACCTTCGGCAAGGGCTCCGTGCAAGATGTGCGCACCTTCACCGATGGCTCCAGCGCGCGCATCACCGTTGCCCATTGGCTGACGCCGAACAAACGGCAAATTCAGGGTGCGGGGCTCACCCCCGACCTCGCGGTAACGCTAACTGAAAGCGACATCCAGGCCGGCAACGATACCCAACTAACTGCGGCTCAGAGCTTCTTTCAAAAGGCGCCTCAATAGCTTTTGAAGAGCTTGCCCCAGTCGCTTTTCATGTACTCGGCTACCCGGCGCCGCCCAAAGTAACGGTACCAGTAGTAGTTGTGGTAGATATTGGAAGCGAAAAAGGCCCAAGGCACAAGGGGCGTACGGAGCAGAAGGTTCTCGAAGGGCTTGAGCGGGCCGTGGTAGATCATCTTTTGTCCTCTGCTGGCAAAGGTGTCCTTGTTGCCCTCAAACTGCCAGTTGACGTTGGAGATGTCCTCACCGACCACAGTGATTTCCCGCGGGTCTCCCACGCCTAGGCCCAACTGGTGAGCAATGCTGATAAAGTCCAGTTTCATGGGGTTAAAGCCCATCATCTTGGCTGCCACCGCATCGATCGCCACCTGGTCGGAGCTGGCCAGGATATAGTTCTTGATGTGCGGCTTCATGGCCCGTGGGCCAGGCCCTTCGCCGGCAGCGGTGCCATCCATGACGGCGAAAATGCCGGGGTGGATTTCCCGCTGGATTGAGAGGAGATCGACCAGGGTCTCGTGGATGACTGAGTGAGTCCAGTGGCGCTTCTCCGTCAACAGTCCACCAAAGGCATTCTTCATCGCTCCGGTTGTTGTTGTGAAGACGTGTGTCTTCATAGTGGGCAGGTGAATCACGTTTTCCCCGATGAGGTACTTTGGTATGAAGATGCCATCGCGGAACACTTTGTGGAGCACGAGGGTAGGATGCTTCGGCCGATACTCCACCCATTCCGTCTGGGGATCACCGATGTTGGTGCTTTGGAGGCCGAACTTATCGATCACGGGCTTGAGCTTGTTGTTTCGCTCGCCCTCGCGACCATCGACAACGACAGTGTTGTTGTTGCTGGTGTGCACCATGTCTTTCTGATAGCCATCCGCGAGCAGCGTCTTGATGACTCCCTCCAACTGCCAGGGAGTGGTGGAGCAAGCGGGGTAGAAGACCTGCCAGGAAATGTTGATTTTGAGGCCGGTGACCCGGTCCGCGGGCAGAGCTTGCTGGTAACCGGCCAGGTGCATGAGCTTCTGATAGTCATCCAATACGGTAGCCGGGCTGGTCTTTAGAACGGCGACGCGCCCCTTCCCGGGAAAGTCCGCTGGCATGAGTTTTCCTCCGTCGAGAGACCGGCCACAGTTGTGGGCGGCAGATTTAATGTGACATAAGCATTATGCAGAATACACCATTGGGTGCTGGGCCGCAAGTGGAGGACCCAGCGGGGAGCCGGAGGTAAAGAGAAAGGGGCAAGGGGAGAGGGAAGGGAAGGCCTAGTGGCGCACGGCCCTGTGCGAGGCCGTGGGGGTGCGGTTCGTGAACCGCCCGCCCTGACACGGCAATCCTTCCGCAGAAGGATTGCCCTACAGGTACAGCATTAAAATGCGGTGAACGTAGCGGCGGCCCCTTCGCGAACCCATGGCCGATCCTTGTGGTCAGCCTGGATGCTCCAACCCAATAGTACGGCAAGGGGCAAGCCCTCGCCCTGCTCTTAACAATTGACTAGCTATTTTAGGCTGGCAATCTAGACTCGCAGTACGGTGTCACGGCCCACTCTGAACGGCCACCGTCTGGTTCTCTTTCATATATCTTGCCCGAAGGTAACCGGTCAGCCTTTTTGCCCCGTAGGAGGCCAGGGCCGATACGCCCGCGGACAAGGCAGAGAACAGCAGGCGCGCAAACAGACCCTGTTTCTGTCTGTTGCTTTGGCTCCGGCTGAACGCGGCGCCAACCGGCCTTAGCTCGACGTCAACAGGTAGGGCCCGCTTCAGCTCTTCCTGTTGTCTGGCCATCAAGGCGCGTGCCGATTGTAGGTACTGCTTTACTAAAGCGCGGTTTCGGCTATTCTCTCTTGTGCGGCTTACCACGGCGAAGCCCGCAAAGCCGAGCAAAGCAGTGAATGAAGTGCCAATCAAGCCAACTGCAAGCGGGTGCTCGCGGACCTGCTTGCCGGCGTCCAGCGTGCTGAAGAGCCTGTGCTGCAATTCGTCGACAATAGCAGTTGTATCCCGCCTGATCCATTCTACTTCGCTCTCGATGTCAGAAGATGCTTTGCCCATTCGACGTCCTCCTGAATTGACTCACGAGTGTGCTCCATCGGCTTGATCTCGATCTTACGGATTCCCCAGAGGGCAAGGATCGTACCTATTATGCCGAAGGCCACTCCAAAAATGATTGCCGAAAGCCAGCCCGGAATGACCAGAGCCAGGGCCAGGATGCAGGCCACGATCAAGCTGATGAGGGCCAGGAAGAGTATCACCGCCCCACCAATTAGGATGCTGCCAGCTCTAATGCCCGCGTACAGGTCCTCCTTTGCCTCCACTCTCGCCAGTTCGATCTGCCGCTCAATCAGGCTGGAGATGTTGTCCAGCAGCCGATTAACAAGATCTGCCATGCTAGCGTTTCGAATGTCGTCCATACGTATCTCCTCCCTATTATCGTGTACCACACTTTCACGCGGGGGTTCGCGATTTCCATGGGTCTCCTGGCCACTGGGTCCCTCTGGCCGTCTTTCGGTCGCTTCCGGCTCTGCCTTCTCGCGCTCACCATTATCGGTATCGAGGAGCGGAAGAAATCGGCTTCTCTGCTCCGAGATACTGGATGGGAAAAGAAAGGAGTTTAGCTCGGCGCCGAGCAATAGTGCTTGGGCTAGCAGGTAGAACCAGGTCATGATCACCAGGAATAGGCCGATCAGCGCTCCATACTGGTTGAAGGTAGCGAAATGTGATGTGTAGAAGGGAAAGATCTGAATGATGATGAAAAAGAGTAGGGTGGCCGCCAAGGCGCCGGGCCAGACCTGCCGGGGGGTGAGTGCGACGTTGGGTATCACCCAGTACACGACGAAGAACAGTAGGAAGCCTGAAAAGAAGCTGACGGACCATCCGGCGAGGTTCTGTAGCAGCCCAAGCTCGGGAACTTGGAACGGAAGCGCCTGCACGGAGACCTGCGTGAGGAAAGTGGTGATGCTGGACGCTGCTATTGAGAGCAAAGCGAAGATGATGAAGAAGATCATCATGGCGAAGTTTAGTAGTGTGGCGTATATTATGTCTCTTTGCCTGACTTTGTACATTCTGCTGAAGGCGTATTCTATGGAGCCGAAAAGGGAAACACCGGACCATACCAGCCCTACAGCGCTGATAACGCCTAGCAGGCTGAGGTTGGAGGTGGTTGCATTGAGAAGAGACATGACGCTATCGGATATCTGGGCAGGGAGAATGGCATGAAGGCTTTGTATGAACTTCTGTCTGACTGACTGATCGGCTAAGACGATGCTGACGGCTGTCAGAATGATGAGAAGGATAGGCAGCATCGAGAACAAGGCCTGATATGCTATCCCAGAGGCCAGGAAGCCGGTTTGGTCGTTTCCATACTTTTGGAAGAAACGGACCGGCGGCCACGAGGTGACTGTCTTTATCAGTCCCCGAACCTTCTTGACGACGCCTTCACCGCGCGTGCTCATCCAAGCCCCCCGCTCAGCTAACCCGCTTCAACGCGACTAAGTTCCGGAAGTCTTCCCACTCGGGGACCGTACCGCAAGAACCATACCAACTTCCGCATTAGAATCCCTGTTTTGCCCGCTGATGGTACGGTTCTTGCTTTACTACCGGGGCGTAGCTCGGGAGGGGGGACGAGCTTCCTACTAGTACCCGGCCCCATTGTTCAGAGCCCTGGCTGGCAGGAAACCGGACCGACCGGCTGCGTCTCGGCGCGCCGGATGGACGAGACGACAGAGAAGGAGGCATCGGAATATGGATTTCTCTAGCCCGTATGTGGGGATGACTCCCCCACGGAAACTAACCACTGAGGAGCTCATGAGGGCGCTACGGATTGATGTTGCCGCCGAGCTCGATGCTATCAACCTTTACCAGGCGCACATCGACGCCATAGATGACGAGCAGGTCAAAGCAGTGATAGCCCATATTCGTGACGAGGAAAAGGAGCATGTGGCCGAGTTCATGGCGGCGCTCAATGCTTTGGACGCCAAGCAGAAGGATGAACTGGAGAGCCCTCATCCGGAGCTCGGGATTGAGGCCGGGCAGGCGCAGGTGATTCCTGTGGCGGGTACAGAAACCCAAGCGAGCACGGAATCTGCACCACAGGTCCAGCCACAGCAGGCGGCAATGGAGCCCAAAGCCTTTACCGTGGGGAGCTTGCTTGGCAAGGTGCAATCGTAGTAGCCAATCCGCTTTCCGCGTTGTGCGGTAGCGGACCCAACAATTATTTGGAGGTGTAAAGGTGGCCGATTTTCTCAATCGGAACGAAGCTCCCCTGACGCCGGAGGAGTGGTCGCAACTGGATACTATCGTGGCATTGGCAGCCAGCAAGCGCCTTGTGGCCAGGCGCTTCATCAATGTGGTCGGTCCGGTGGGCTCCGGTATGCAGGCAATCCCCAACTTCATGTATGAAGTTCTTGGGCCGGCGCATTTGGACATGATCGAGACGTACGATGATACGCCGATCAGCGCAACCGGCAGGGTCTTCCAGCCTATGCCGGTGATTTCCAAGGACTTCATACTGCACTGGCGTGATATCGAACTGTCACGCCGGCTTGGGTTCCCGCTGGAGCTGGGAGCCGCCGGCGCCGCTGCGTATTTTGTGGCGGACATGGAGGACAATCTTATCTTTTGGGGTTCCGACGACTTGAAGGAGCCGGGACTGCTGAATGCCTCTGATATCATGACCGTCGATCACTCCGATTGGGGACAGGTGGGCACGATATTTGGCGATGCTGTCAATGCCATGACCCAGTTGGTAGGGCATGGATTCTTTGGCCCTTACGCTATGGTGGTTAGCCCGGCGGATTTCGCGCTGATGTCTAGACTGTATGGCAATACCGGCAGGCTTGAGGTCGAGCAGGTTAGGCAGGTCATGACAGCCGGTGTCTTCTTCACGGCCTCTGTACCTGATGGTACCAGTATTGTCGTGTCCACGGGGCCTCAAAATCTGGACCTGGTGATCGGGCAAGACATGACGGTGGCTTACTTGACTCAAGAGAACCTCGACCATCCATTCCGGGTGATGGAAAGCCTGGCTTTGCGTATCCACCGCCCCGGAGCGATTGTTCGCATTGGCGGACTTCCAGCGCCGGAGGGCGAGACCAGAAGAGGGCGGTCAGCCGCAGGACGCTCCCGAGCACAGCGCGCAGAGGCCGGAGCGTAAAGCAGGCATCGATAGTAGGGTATGCCATTCCGAAAGCCCCGCCTGGAATAGGGTCGTAGGGTCAGGGGTCAAAGGGGCAAATCTGAAAGGATAGATGTAGTGGCGCACAGAGCCGTGCGCCACTGTGACCGGTTTTCGTAGGCCGGGGTCTTGCGCCCTGACCCTTTTGCAGTACCAAGGAACGCCTTGGCTTTCTAAAGCGGTCCTTCCGCCGAAGGACCGCAGTCCAAAGGCCCCCAAGGAGGGCAGGGCCGCCCTCAGCTAAATGTCAGTGGCCCCGCCGCCACTACCCCTCGACAGGCGATACGCTGGGCCTCTAGATATATCCTAGCCCTTTCAACCGCTTTGTGACTTGCTGCTCTTCCTCAGCGGAGTAGGCCTGTTTTGACCGCTTCGCAGGGACGTAGCCCAGTTCTTCCAGTTTGGCAAGGACCTTGCCGGCGCTCTCCTGAGGAGCCTCTTTGTCGCTCTCCAACACCACTTCCGGGCTCAATGGCTCCTCGTACGGGTCCGATACGCCCGTGAAGTTGGCTATCTCTCCGGCAATTGCTTTCTTGTACAGCCCCTTCACATCTCGCTCCACAAGGGTCTCCAAGGGGCATTTCACAAAGACTTCGACGAACCGCCCGTTTTCTCGCCGGACCTCGTCCCGGATTTCGCGGTAGGGGGATATGGCCGAAGCAATGGCTGCCACTCCGTTGCGGCTCAAGAGCTTGCAGACGAAGCCGATCCGGCGAATATTGATATCCCGGTCTTCCTTACTGAAACCCAGTCCCTTGCTCAAATTGGTCCGCACCACGTCGCCGTCGAGTACCTCGACGTTCAGTCCCCTGCTTCGTAGCTCCTTTTCCACAAGCTGCGATACGGTGGTCTTGCCGGCGCCGGACAGGCCCGTAAACCAGAGTGTGAAGCCTTGATTCATTTGGACTCCTTTTCCAAGATGTCTTTGCCGTGCATATCTGTAGGAACGTCGACGCCGAGCAAGCGCAAAGCTGTCGGGGCGCAATCCATAAGCTGTAGACCGGATAGGCGGCGGCTCTCACGGACTGCAGGGCCGCGCAAGACAAATATTCCGTTCTCGGCGTGGTTGGCGTCATCCGGCCCGGTGTCGTTGTCGAAGATATGAATCTTGCCGTGCCCCACGCTGCCGACGCTTCGCCAATATAGGTCGCCGAAGTAGACGATCAGGTCGGGCGGGATGCCCCTTACCTCCCGGTAGATGTCCTGAGGACGAAGGGCCTTTGTGCCGATGGGGTGGCCGTTTTCGTCTGTGATGGCTTCCAGCTTACGGGCAATCTCACTGCGGACTTTCTCATAGTCCACCGGATCGATCGTCCCCTGCGCCTCTCTTCCCTTCACGTTGAGGAATAGCCGGCCGTAGTAGCCGCCGGCTCCCCAGGCCATCGTCTTCTCCCAGTTGACCTCTGCCTTTTCCAGCGGCACAACCTTTGGCGGCGCGCTCTTCAGCGTCAGATACCCGTCTTGCATCAGCCATTCGTTGATGCAGATACCGCCATCCATGCGTTTGGCGCCGTGGTCCGATACCACCATCACATTGGTATCGGAATTAACCATGCTGAGAAGCACACCGATTTCCTGGTCGATGTACTTGTAGTAATCGCGGATGGCGTTCTCGTAGCCGTTTCCCGGCTCGTATTTGGGATGCTTGGGATCGAAGTATTTCCATAGCCCGTGATGAATGCGGTCTATGCCCATTTCCACGAACATCAGGAAGTCCCATTCCCTGGTCTGCATGAAATGCCGCACGACGGCAAAGCGCTGCCTCGTCATGGTGTATATGCGCTCGAGAAGGGCGTCCTTGTCTTCTGTGCGGAAGTCATCGACATCGAGTATGTACTTGCCAAAGTGTTTCTCGATTTCATTTTTCAATTCCGCAGGATAGGTATATTGGCTGTCCGTGCTGGGGGTGAGGAAGCAGGTTATCATCTCCCCGTTCACAGGCTTTGGCGGGTATGTCTGTGGCACTCCCACCAGAATCACCTTTTTTCCTGCCCGCGAGAGGATGTCCCAGACGGTATCGGCCTTCACGGAGACGGAAGTGGCGAAGCCCATCTCTTTGTAGGAGTAGTCGCTCCGGTTGCGAAACCCGTAGAAGCCAAGCTCACCCGGGTCCTTGCCGGTCATCATGCTGGTCCAGGCAGGAACGGTGATCGGCGGGTCGGCGCTTCGGAGTTCTCCCCAGAGCCCCTCGCCGGCCAGTTTTGATAGATTTGGCAATTGGTCGCGCCACAGCTCGAAAACAAGCTGTGGCGCCGCACAGTCCAGTCCGATGATCAGAAGCTTGTTATTTTCCATTTTGTTCCGTCAACACTCTGGCGACCTCCGGCCGGGTGAATTCTACCGGCAGGTCCTCGCCCGCTTGCAACATTTGCCGCACCTTTGTGCCGCTCAGCACGACATGGTCTTCATTACCGTGGGGACAGGTCTTGGCCGAGGCCATTCCCCCGCAGCGGCGACAATAGAATGTGTGATCGAAGAAGAGAGGCGTGATCGCCAACTCCTCCGGCGTGAACTCGCGGAAGATGTAGTGAGCATCATAGGTACCGTAGTAATTGCCCACTCCCGCGTGGTCCCGACCGACAATGAAGTGGGAGCACCCATAGTTCTTGCGGACTATGGCGTGGAAGATGGCCTCTCGTGGCCCAGCATAACGCATAGCAGCGGGCAATACCGACAACATGGTGCGATTAGCCGGGTAATATCCTTCCAGCAGTACTTCGTAGCACTTCATCCGCGTGCCGGCAGGGATATCATCGCTCTTGGTTTCGCCGACCAATGGGTGAAGAAGCAGCCCATCCACGATCTCCATGGCACATTTCTGAATGTACTCGTGGGCCCTGTGCACTGGATTGCGCGTCTGGAAGGCGACCACTGTGTGCCAGTTCCGTTCGGCAAATGCCCATCTCGTTTCGGCGGGCCGGAGGCGATACTCCAGAAAATCCGTGTGCTGCGGCAATTCCAGAACGACGACAGGGCCGCCAATCAGGAGTTCACCCTGGCGGTACAGGGCGGCAACGCCGGGATGGGCCTGATCGGTAGTGCGGTAGACCTTCTGGGCTTCCGCTTCCTTGTCGTAGGTGAAGATTTCCTCGACCTGCATTACGGCCACAATCTCTTGGGACTCGTTGGTCAGGGCGACCGCTTGCCCCTCTCGTACGCCGCCGAGTTCCACTTTGGAAGTAGACAACGTGATCGGAATGGTCCAGGGCAGGCCGTTGGCAAGGTGCATCTCATCGACGACCTTGCTGTAGTCGGCTTTACCCATGAAGCCTTCCAACGGGCTCATGGCACCGGTGGCGATCATCTCCAGGTCGGAGAATTCCCTAGCGTTTAGCTGGAGGCGGTGGAAATGTCCGGCCTGTTCCAGAAGGTCTGCCTTTGCCGACCGCGAAGCCATGCGGTTGACAAGTGTGCCGCCGTGAGGCGGTATTACTACTGTGTTGGGGTCTAAGTCTGCGAGAGACTGGGAATCGTCGAATGCTGCCTGATCGGTTGAGGCCACTGTTCACTCCTCCGGCGGTAGTCTGATTTGCCGCGGCGCATTATAACGGGTGGGCAATAATGAGTCAAATAATGCCTTGCCGGCGCGATAATAGTTGTTTGATAGGTGTAGTTGTTTGCTGGCCGCTACGGCCCACCGGAATCAGGAGGTGAGACGGAATATGCCGATTCCCGATATGATGAGGGCAATGGTGTTGGAGAAGCCGGGGCAACCGCTAAGGGCGATGGATGTCCCCGTCCCTCGGCCGGGGCCTGGCCAAGTGCTGATAAGGGTGCATGCCTGTGGCGTATGCCGGACGGACTTGCACATAATGGACGGCGAGCTGGCACATCCCAAGCTGCCCCTGATCCCCGGCCACGAGATTGCCGGGGAAGTGGTGCAGCTTGGAGAGGGAACCACCGCATTCGCCGTTGGAGACCGCGTTGGTGTCCCCTGGCTGGGGTGGACGGATGGCGACTGCCACTACTGCCGCAAGGGGCAGGAGAACGTTTGCGATAACGCCCGCTTCACCGGTTACACTCTTGATGGGGGCTACGCTCAATTCACCGTCGCCGATCAACGGTACTGTTTTCCGCTTCCAGCAGCCTATAGCTATCCCGATGCTGCTCCTCTACTGTGTGCGGGGTTGATCGGCTATCGCTCCTACCGCATGGCCGGCGAGGACGTGGAGCGCCTGGGCATCTACGGCTTTGGTGCCGCGGCCCATATCATCGCCCAGGTGGCGGTGCACCAGGGCAAGAAGCTCTATGCTTTCACCCGACCGGGAGACGAATCCTCCAAGGAGTTTGCCCGCCGCTTGGGAGCAGCATGGGCCGGTGACTCCGACAAGGCGCCGCCGGAGCCTCTCGACGCGGCGCTGATTTTCGCTCCTGTGGGCGAATTGGTTCCCGCTGCACTACGGGCGACTGCGAAGTGTGGCACCGTGGTCTGCGGGGGCATTCACATGAGCGATATTCCCCGTTTCGCTTACTCCCTGCTGTGGGGCGAGCGTGTGGTGCGGTCGGTGGCCAACCTGACCCGGCAGGACGGTGAGGAGCTGCTGGCCATAGCGCCGCAGGTGCCGGTTAAGACCGAGGTCCAGCTCTTCCCACTCGAGCAGGCCAATGAGGCGCTCGACCGTCTACGGCGAGGCCAGATCGAAGGCGCCGCGGTGCTGATCATGCCAGTGGGATGACCCGTTGTCAACTCTCCGCGGCTGGGCTTCTCCACCGGTAGAGCTGCCAGCCCAACAGTACTCCGCCGATGAAGTAGGATATTGTGATACCGATGTCGTCTCCCTGAGCGGTAGGATCATCGGCCTCTCCGAAGGCCGCGGTAAATGCTTTGATGATGAGAGTAATTACCAACACCGTCAGAGGCACAAAGGACCGGTGGAACCGGTTGCTACCTACCAAGTACCATCCTACCGCAATGAGGGCCAAAATGGCCACCACAATATCATCAGCCCTGTCCGCCCAATCCGTCTCGGTGAACGCGACGGCCGCCACAGCGCCGGCCGCTGCCGCTAGCAGTCCGACGCCAAAGAAATTGACGCCCCGATTGACAGCCTCCTGTACTTTCATTTCTGCTCCTTGTTGAAGTCTCCCCTTGAACTGCCGGGGCTAATTGAGCACCCAATTGCCTTGCGAGCACCACCTTGGCGCTGAAAGGCGCTCTTGACAGAACTGGGCTTACGCCCGATGAGCGGGTGATCCAAGTCGGCCTCATCGTCCGCGGAAGCTTCTGCTACGGCCCGTGCTGTCTCATTCGGGGCCAGTTGTGGGGACCTGAAGCAACTCCCGTGCCAAGCGGCAATCGGTGGCCGGAAAACTCGCGACACTTCGGCCAATCGTCTCACGGCGACGGGGGCCACCATGTAACCGCGGCTGCATGGCAGGATCGAGAGGTCTCTTGTCCTTGTTGGCGGTAGACGGGAGTCTGGCCCGAATTATGCCATTACTAGGGGTGTGTTTACTTGACCCTGACGAGCGCGAGCACAGCAAGGAGGAGTCATATATGAACGGGCAAGGCTTTCGAATTCTGGGAATCGCCGGCAGCCTGCGAGCCCACTCCTATAATCGTGGTCTGCTGAGAGCGGCGGCAGAGTTGGCGCCGGATGACGCACGGATCGAAACATTCGATTTGGCTCCCATCCCCCCCTACAATGCGGACGTGGAGGCCCAAGGGGACCCGGAGCCGGTCCGGGAGCTCAAGAGCAAGATCCACGCGGCCGACGCTTTGCTTATAGCTACACCGGAGTACAACTACTCCATTCCCGGCGTGTTGAAGAACGCCATCGATTGGGCGTCACGCCCGCCGGAGGGGGCTGTGCTGCGCCACAAGCCGGTAGCCATGATGGGAGCGTCGACTGGAAATTTCGGCACCGCCCGCGCTCAGCTGGCCCTCCGCCAGGCCTTCCAGTTCACAAAATCATTTGCCATGCTGGAGCCGGAAGTCTATGTGTTCCGGGCCAGGGAGCGGTTCGACGCGGAGGGCAACCTCACCGACGAGGACACTCGAGACCGGGTGCGGGCTCTTCTCGAGGCCCTAATCATCTGGACGAACAAGCTGAAGAACGGGTAGAGCTGGTAGCTGAGGAAAGAGGCAAGGGGTCAAAGGGCAAAGCGGGGTTGAGGTACACCATTTCCGCATTTGTCATTCCGAAAGCCCCGCCTCTTTCCTTAGACAACTGCTGGCCCTTAGCTGGGCGGGGCTGAGGAATCCGCTCCTGGTAGTGGCCATCCCCAACCGGTTACGGATTCCTCAGTCGCTCCTGCGTTCTTACCCCGAACACTTGATGTATCCCCCCGCTCCTTCGGAATGACAACGTTTATCCATTCCCAAAGCCCTAACCCCCTACACACCGATAAGGGGGTATTACGCACATGCCGGCGTGAAAGAGTATATGCGGGGGGCTGGTTGCACCGTGTTGAATTCCGTGGTATAGGTTTTGCATATTGGCTCCGGCAGTTTACTAGACGCAGGTGAATGATGAATAGACCACGGTTATCCTTCTGGACTGTGCTCGCAGTCTTCGTTGTGGCGATTGTGTTGTTGGGTGGTGGTTTCGGCGCCGGGGTGGCTCTAGACAGGAACAACATGCTGCCAGGCTCGGTGGCTTTGGAGCCGCAAAGTGTTGCGTCCACCTTCAGCCCCTTTTGGCAGGCCTGGAACATTGTGCGGCAGGACTACGTGGATAGATCGGCCGTCGACCCGACTAAGCTGACCCAAGGGGCCATCGATGGGATGGTTACATCGCTCGGCGATGTGGACCATTCGCGTTACCTCACTGCCAACGAATTGAAGCAGGAACAGGAATCTCTGGCCGGGCAGCTCGAAGGGATCGGCGCGGAAATGGTGCAACAGGCCGGTATGCCGACGATCCTGGCTCCGATTGCCGGGTCGCCGGCAGAGCGGGCGGGGCTGCGTCCCGGAGATGTCATCACTCGCGTCAATGGGCAGGATATCAGCGGGCTAAGCCTGTCACAGGTTGTAAACCTAGTGCGCGGTCCGGCCGGTACCTCGGTGACGCTGACTATTGTGCATAAGGGCTCATCCACGCCGGTTAATGTCACAATTGTCCGGGCGAAGATCAATGTTCCGACCGTCACTTGGGCGATGCTTCCGGGCACCACTACTGCCGATGTCCTCATCAATCAGTTCGCCCAGGATACGACCGACAAACTAGTCTCCGCCATCAAAGACCTCAAGGCAGCGGGAGCGACCTCGATTATTCTCGATCTCCGCAACAACCCAGGTGGTTATGAGGACCAGGCCATCGGGGTGGCGAGCCAATTTCTGAAGAGCGGAAACGTACTTCTTACGCAGGATGCCACGGGGAAACGGACTCCGACGCCCGTGCAGCCGGGGGGCATCGCTACCGACATACCTTTGGTTGTGCTCGTCAATGATGGTACCGCGAGCTCATCGGAGATAGTTGCCGGCGCCATCCAGGATCACAAGCGCGGAGAGCTAGTCGGCACCACGACTTTTGGCACCGGCACTCTGCTCTCTACCTTCAATCTGAGCGACGGCTCGGCGCTCTTGCTTGGCACCGCCGAATGGCTCACGCCGAATGGCCGGGTGATATGGCATAAGGGGATCACGCCGGATATAGTGGTGGACTTGCCACCAAATGCACTACCTCTTATTCCCGAGACAGAGACGAACATGACTCCCCAACAGCTGCAGGCAAGCCAGGATACCCAGGTGTTACGGGCCTTAGAAGTTCTGGGCGGCAGCGGTAGCAAATCTTGAGTGCGCACTTTCCGTTGGGTGGAGGAGGTAAGTTCGGAATGTAAGTTGTGGTTGAGGAACCATCGCCAATGATGAACGTGAAGAGGAGGTGAAGGAATGCAGGGGAGCCCGTCACTGGACGATGCGCCTCGCATTGGTTTGTCCGAGGCGGAGGCAAAATTCGAGATGAAGACAGCGGTCTTCGTCGATGTGCGGACCAGCGAGGAATTTGAGCGCTCACACATTCCGGGAGCGATTTCGATGCCGCTACGGGAGTTTGGCCGCCGGGCTGGTGAGTTACCGCGTGACCGCTCCATCATCTTTTACTGAACCTGAGCGAAAGAGGAATACAGCGCCCGGGCGGCGCTGCTGTTGCTAAGACGGGGATTCAGAAACGTGCAAGCACTCAAGGGCGGCCTACACGGTTGGCAAGCAGCAGGTTATCGTCTTGAGGGCATGCATGCTGAAATCAGGCTGGAAGCCCACCGCGAAGGCCATTAGACGAAAAGCCGGAACCGGCTTTAGTCTTCCTGAAAACGGCTATAGTTCTCCGGACACCGATAACGAACCATTACTATTTTTGTCTTTGCCTGCGCCAGAGCGTAATCGCAGCAACCAGCGCTACTACTACCGCCACAATGGCTATGGTCGCGTAACCGAAATAGCGAACGATTCGGAGCAGGAGTGGCAGGTTCTGGCCGAGAACGTAGGCCACAATTCCCCAGCCCGTGGCCCAAAGTATGCCGCCCGCGGCGTTGAAAAACAGGAAACGGGGCCAGCGCATATGATTGACCCCCGCCAGGAAAGCGGCCCAGGCGCGAAGCACGGAGATGAAGCGACCAAAGAAGACGGTCTTATCCCCATGGCGCTGGTAGAAGTGTTCCGCCCTTGCCATCCTGGACTTGGTGAGCCCGACAAACCTTCCGTAACGGGCCACTAAGAGGCGGCCGCCTGACCGTCCTACCCAGTACCCGAGGTTATCCCCGACGATGGCCCCGGAAGCCGCGGCAATAATTACCCACGCGATGCTGATGTGCCCGGTGGAGGCATAGACGCCGGCGATGATCAGCATTGTCTCGCCAGGTAGAGGAATTCCCGTGCTCTCGAGCATGACGAGGAGGAAGACGGCAAAGTAGCCGTAGCTATTCAGTAGCTCTTGCAGGGTTTGCAGGGATAGGAATTGCATGCGCTTTGCTGTGCAAAAACAATGCCAGCCGGTACAGGAACCGGGAGCGGAGGTGAGCCATAATGAGTTCTTAGCCTTGACAGGCCGCCCTATCTCCGATAACATAATTCAGCGCTGGAACGGTCCTTCCAAGAAGGATTCCACGATTGCCACCGAAAACCGGCCGGGTGTTTTTGCAGTCGTCAGAGTGCTCGCTTTGAGCGGCCGCAGCAGCAGTGAAGCAAATTCGCTTCACTTTTTGCGTTTTCTTAGGGAGAAGGTCAGAATATGGGCGACCCAGGCGTGATTGTGCTGGCAGCCGGAGAAGGGACCCGAATGAAATCGAGGATACCCAAGGTGCTGCATAAGCTGGCTGGGCGACCTATGGTGCGCTACATCCTCGAAGCCGCGGAGACCCTGAAGCCCTCGGTCGTTGCCATCGTAGTAGGGAGAGAGGCCGGGCTCGTGCGCGCAGAACTCGGCGATTCCGCCATGCTCGTCGAGCAATCAGAACGTTTGGGCACCGCCGATGCAGTCCGCGTTGCCAGGCCTGTGCTCGAGGGAGCATGCGAAGATGTGATGGTGTTGTACGCCGATACGCCGCTTCTGAGGGCTTCCACTATTCAAGAATTACTGGGCATTCACAGGCAATCTGGCGCTCTGATCACCCTACTGACAACTGTCATGCCGGAGCCTCGGGGATATGGGCGCATCAAGCGGGATTCCCTGGGCAGGATGTGTGGCATCATCGAGCAGGTGGAAATAGCAGGGGCGGAGGAAGAAATCCATGAGATCAATGTGGGAGCCTACTGCTTCCGCTCCGGCTGGCTTTGGCCCCATCTCTCCCGTGTCCGGCTCAGCGAAAAAGGCGAGTACTACCTCACGGATCTCGTCGCAATGGCCGTGGCAGAATACGAGGCGGCGGGGGGTTCCCGAGCTTACCCACTCCAGACGTTGTGTGCGGAAGATGCGGTCGAGACGATGGGAATCAACGACCGCCGGCAGCTTGCCAAGGCCGGGCTGGAGATGCAAAGGCGGATCAACGAAAGCCTAATGCTCCAAGGTGTGACTATCATCGACCCCGCCAGCACCTATATCAACGCAGGCGTCCAAATCGGGCGGGATACCATCATTTATCCCAACACTACGGTTGAGGGCAAGACGGTCATTGGCGAGGAATGCGGCATCGGGCCGAATAGCCATCTGATCGACTGCATAATTGGTGACCGGTGCCGGGTTTGGTCTTCGGCTGTCGAGGGCTCGCGCTTATCACCGGGCGCAACCGTTGGGCCGTTTTCTCACTTGCGCGCAGGCTCCGCAATTGGCGAGGATGCACATATCGGGAATTTCGCCGAGGTAAAATCCTCTTCACTGGGTGCCGGCACGCGGATGGGGCATTTTAGCTATGTGGGTGATGCCGAGGTCGGCTGTGATGTCAATATCGGCGCGGGTACAGTGACGTGCAACTATGATGGCAATGCTAAGCACCAGACTGTAATCGGGGATGGCGCGTTCATCGGCAGTGATACCATGCTGGTCGCTCCCGTTAAGGTCGGAAGCCAAGGAAAAACAGGAGCAGGGTCAGTCGTCACCCATGATGTGGCAGACGGCGCGGTGGTGTACGGCGTCCCGGCTAGAGCAAAGAAATCTGAGCGGAAAGAACGAGCGCAGTTGCGCTTAGAGGAGGAATGAATGGATCGTCGCCTACAGGTCTTCGCCGGCAATTCGAACTTGGCTTTGGCAGAGGAGATAGTCGCATTATTGGAGATTCCCCTCGGCAAGGCGCTGGTGACGACGTTCAAGAATGGTGAGACACGGGTTCGCCTTGAGGAAAATGTTCGGGGATCGGACGTGTTCGTTCTTCAATCGACGTGTTCACCCGTCGACCACAATCTTATCGAATTGTTGATCATGATTGACGCTCTCCGGCGGGCTTCGGCGAATCGTATTACCGCGGTTGTTCCTTATTATGGCTACGCCAAGCAGGAGAAGAAGACCGCAGGGAGAGAGCCGATCTCCGCCAAATTGGTGGCGAACCTTATTCACACCGCCGGGGCTGACCGCGTATTGACGGTAGACCTTCACGCTCCGGCCATAGAGGGTTTCTTCGACATCCCGGTTGATCACCTGAGGGCGTCGCCGTTACTGGCTTCTTATTTCCAGGGGTTAGGTGTGGAGGACATCGTGGTGGTGTCGCCTGATGCCGGTGGCGTGGGCCGGGCTAACGAATTCAGGGAGAGATTTGGCGCTTCGCTTGCCATAATTGCCAAGCAGAGGCCGGAGCCGGATGTCGCCGAAGTGCTGGAGATGGTGGGCGATGTGGCTGGGAAGACGGCGATAATCATCGACGATATGATCTCGACCGGTGGCACACTCGTGGAGGCAACTGAGGTGTTGATGGAGCGTGGTGCTAGAGAGGTATACGCCGCCGCGACGCATCCTATCCTGGCAGCCGACGCGCCGCAATTGTTGCGGCAATCGGTGATGCGCGAAGTGGTGGTTACAAATACCGTCCCCGTTGCACCGGAGATGAGGGATTCTAAGATCAAGGTTCTGACCATCGCCCCGCTTCTCGCAGAAGCAATAATGCGCATTCATAAGGACCTTTCGCTGAGCGCTTTGTTTACCTAGAGGGCCGCGGATTAAGAATAATCCACCTTAGGAATATTGTTTGGTAGGGCCGAATTGTGCTGTCTAACAAAATAATCGGGCAACAGCTTTTACGGTCGACTTAAGTCGCGCCTACAAGATACCCGCTTTATCTCTTAAGTGCGTAATTCGCACCGACAAAACACCAGTTTCATTACACAAGGACAATCATTCGGACCCGGAGTCCAGACCCCGCATTTCCTCTACAGCGGATTCTTCCTAGTCGATGCGCGGGCGCAGCCCTCGCGAACATCACTAAACGCGCCCATGCGGATTGATAACATGGAGGTCGCTTGTATTGTCAAGATGCGACAGCATAGTGTATATTAGATAGGATATAACAAACAACCACACAAGTGGTATGGATTCTGCATAGTAGTACTCACGCGACACTTCTCTGGTTGCTGCATTGCGCCCGCGGGTAGCTGTCGCGTTGCACACCTTGGAATTCAACCAGTCGACAGGGAGCGAGAAATGAAAATAGCACAAGTAGCGCCTCTGTGGGAAAGCGTACCCCCCAAATTGTATGGGGGGACAGAGCGCGTTGTTCACGGTTTGACAGAAGAACTCGTGAAGATGGGACACGATGTAACGCTCTATGCCAGCGGTGATTCCGTCACGTCCGCCAAGCTGGTTCCCCTTTCCAAGGAAGCGTTGCGACTTGACCACAAAGTCATTGATCCCTATGTGTTCAATACCCTGGAACTCGGGCGAATCGCCGATGACGCCCAAGAGTTTGACATAATTCACAACCACAATGACTACTTCATCTACCCAATCACGAGGTGCTTAGACACTCCTATATTGACGACACTCCACGGACGCCTCGATCTGCCGGAGCTGCAGGATATTTATCGCGAGTTCAGGGAGCTTCCCCTCGTATCTATCAGCAACTCCCAGCGCCGGCCGCTGGCCAACCTGGACCTGAACTGGCGGGCCACCGTTTATCATGGTATTGCCTTGGAGAACTTCACGCCCAGGTCCCAGCCAGGTGACTATCTGGCCTTCCTGGGCAGGATTTCCCCGGAGAAGGGACCGGACCTGGCAATCGATCTCGCCAAGAGAGTGGGTATGAAGCTGAAGATCGCTGCCAAGGTAGACCAGAAAGACTTCGAGTATTACAAAAAGGAGATCAAACCGCGGATTGATCACGGCCTGATCGAATTCATCGGTGAGATCGACGAGGGCGAGAAGGATGCCTTTCTTGGCAATGCCTACGCTCTCGTGTTCACAATTTGCTGGCCGGAGCCGTTTGGGCTAACCATGGTCGAGTCTATGGCTTGTGGCACGCCTGTGCTGGCCACAAATTGGGGGTCTGTGCCGGAGATCATGAAGGATGGCGTTAGTGGATTCGTCTCCCCGTCAGACAGCCTAGAGGACTTGGTAGCCGCCTTCCAGAGGATTCCTGCGATCGATCGCCTTGGCTGCCGGAGATACGCCGAGCAAAGGTTTTCTTGGAAGCGCGCCGCACGCGAGTATGCCTTGGTATATGAGAGACTGATCGAGGAGACGAGAAGCAAAAAGGGTGCGGTCACAGTCTTGCCAGCGCTCAGGGAACCAGGGCGGTGGGAACCAACCGGCCGGATAACGATGGAGCAGATACTATCCGAGGACAAAATGCCTGAGGGCGAAGTCAAAAGCGCTTAAAGGGATACCGGCGGGCGTGGCGCTACTGCCGGTCCGCGAAATTCACCAGCATGAACTTGCCCTGGCCGGTAGCCAGGGCTTTTCCATCTGTTTCGCTGGCCAAGGTGGCTTCGGCCTGAACCAGCCGTCCTTTGCGGGATATGATCCTTGCTGAGAGTGAAAGCGGCTGGCCGATTGGCGCGTGGCGCCTCAAGCGCACCACTAATTCGCCGGTGACTGCCGGGCCTAGCCTGGTCATCACGGCGTGAGCGATCGCTTCGTCTAGCAGGGTGGCCACTATCCCTCCATGGGCGATCCCTGGCCAACCCTGGTACACGCGGTCGAGAACGATAGTCGTTCGCACTCCGTCTTCCGTTTGTTCAAACTTGAGCTTCAATCCAATGGGATTCTCTTTGCCGCAAGCAAAGCACCAGTTGTCTTCGGAATACGCCGGGTCTGCCATTCTCTTCGCCTTTTCCCTTGGTAGTCGTTCTTCATAATATTGTCGCCGGGGCGGACAACACGAAACCATATCGAAAGCAGTGTAGATGCTAGGGACAGGCCATGTCAATCTGGTGGTCCCGGCCCCCATGCCAGATTGTGTAGACGCTGCCAGGG
>JAMCWQ010000014.1:0-5478 GCA_023480825.1 Chloroflexota bacterium
GCCCTGGCATCAAGGCTGCCGGAGTGCCACGCCTGGGCGAGAAGGGAAAGACATGCACTTTGCTGAAACCGATTTTTCTGGTGAAGGCCAGGGTCTCCTCGAACTCCTCATCAGTTTCTCCGGGGACGGTGATATGGCGAATTGCATTAGGCCGGTATCCATCGTGTCGGTATCGCCGGACGGCCTGTTAGGCAAGCTGGCCAGGTAGAAGCTCTGTGCTCGGCCCGGCTGGTATGGGAACAGACCGCTGTTCCAAGCGTCCAACTCCCTCCCCGTGTACGGGGAGGGCTGGGGTGGGGATGGTGGGGAGGAGACAATTATTCCGGCAGCGTCCCCCCTCTTATCCCCCGTACACGGGGGGAAGATAACTGCCAGAGGGCGATGGGCAACTTCTCTCAATTTTGGGAGCTATTGAAACGGGGAGATCGAAATGATTGAGCGGTATTCTTATCCCGAAATGGCGCGTATCTGGTCCGAGGAAAACAAGATCGACAAGTGGCTACAAGTGGAGATTGCAGCCTGTGAAGCCTGGGCGGAGCTGGGCGTGGTGCCGCGGGAAGCGCTCGGAAAGATCCGCCAGGCCTCTTGCGACCTGCAGCGAATGGCGGAATATGAGAAGCAGACCGATCACGACGTGATTGCTTTCCTGCGAGCGGTGGGAGAGACCGTTGGTGAGGAGTCCCGGCACATCCACGTCGGGCTCACCAGCTCCGATGTGATCGACACCGCCCTGTCGCTGCAAATCATCGACGGGATAGACTTGCTCATCGCCGATGTCGATGATCTCGCCAAGACCATTGGCGAGCAGGCGGTTCGCTACAAGGACACGCCGATGATCGGCCGGACGCATGGCGTGCATGCCGAGCCCATGACCTTCGGCTTCAAGCTGGCGGTGTGGGTAGACGAAATGAGGCGGCATCATCAGCGTCTGGTGGAGGCCAAGGAGCAAATTGCTGTGGGG
Source organism: Chloroflexota bacterium (assembly GCA_023480825.1). GTDB lineage: Bacteria > Chloroflexota > Chloroflexia > JAMCWQ01 > JAMCWQ01 > JAMCWQ01. The sequence continues at coordinate 962 of JAMCWQ010000014.1, forward strand.
AAGATATCCGGCGCGGTGGGGACCCATGCCAACGTGCCGCCGGAGGTCGAAGAGTATGTCTGCCAGAAACTGGGACTGAAGCCGGCTCCGGTCTCGACGCAGATTATCCAGCGCGACCGGCACGCCCAGGTCATCCTAACTCTGGCTCTCATCGCCTCGTCTATCGAGAAGTTTGCAACGGAGATCCGGCACCTCCAGCGCACCGAGGTGCGGGAGGTGGAGGAGCCCTTCGGCGCCACGCAGCAGGGCTCATCGGCGATGCCACATAAGCGCAATCCCCACAAGTCGGAGCGAATGGCCGGCCTGGCCCGCCTGGTGCGGGGCTACGCTGTAACCGCTATGGAAAACATTGCTCTCTGGCACGAACGCGATATCAGCCATAGCTCGGCGGAAAGGATAGTCTTCCCCGATTCCTTTACTCTCGTGGACTACATGCTCCGGTCGATGGGCCGCATTCTCGCCGGCATGCAGGTCTTTCCGGAGCGCATGCAGTACAACCTCGATCTCACTCATGGGCTCATCTTCTCCCAGCAGGTTCTGCTGGCGCTCCTCAACAAGGGAATGGGGCGCCAGGAAGCCTACAAGATCGTCCAGAACGATGCCATGCGGGTGTGGGCGGAGGGAGCCGATTTCGTCCAGCTTCTGAAGGACGATCCTGCAGTGACAAGCTACCTATCCGACGAAGAATTGGAGGGGCTGTTCGACATAAGCTATCACCTAAAGTATATCGATACCGCCTTTGACAGGCTCGGGTTGGAATCCGGCGCTGCGTCGACTAGCAAACAGGAGGACAAGTAATGGCTCAGCCGTTGTTGCAGACCTACATCCCCTCGCTGGCGCTCTACGGCCGCGGCAAGGTGCGTGATACTTACGATCTGAACGATAAGCTGCTGATCGTCGCCACCGACCGCATCTCCGCTTTTGATTCGATTCTCCCAACCGGCATTCCGGGTAAAGGTGAGGTACTTACCCAGATGTCGGCCTTTTGGTTCCGCCGCACGGCCGGTATTCAAGAGAACCACATGATAACCGCGGATTTCGCCGAGTTCCCGGAAGACCTCAAGCCTTTCGAGGACCAGCTGGCTGGGCGCTCGATGCTCGTGAAGAAGGCCCAGAGGATCGACATTGAGTGCGTAGTACGCGGCTATCTCGCCGGCTCGGGATGGGCGGAGTATAAGAGATCGCAGACCATTTGCGGGATCAAGCTGCCGGCGGGGCTGCGCGAGAGCGAAAAGCTGCCGGAGCCCATATTCACGCCGTCCACCAAGGCGGAGTCCGGCCACGATATGAACATCAGTATCGAAGAGATGGGCGAGCTTGTGGGGCCGGTCTGGCCAAGGGAGCTGCGGGATAAGAGCCTCAGAGTCTACGCTACAGCCGAGCGCTATGCGCGGGCAAAGGGTATAATAATCGCGGACACAAAGGTGGAGTACGGCCTTCTGGATGGGAAAGTAATTTTGATCGATGAGTTGCTCACTCCCGATAGCTCCCGGTTCTGGGATACCGCCAGCTACGAGCCCGGCCGCTCCCAGCCTAGCCTGGACAAGCAGTATGTGCGGGACTGGCTGGAAGCCAGTGGTTGGGACAAAGAGCCCCCGGCCCCTCCTCTGCCTGAAGACGTCGTCCAGAAGACCTCTGAGAAGTACTGGGAAGCCTATCGCCGGCTCACTTCCGGGGAGTAGACATGCCTCAGGAGAAAAATGTGATGTGGTTGGCAAAAATCATTGTTACGCTCAAGCCGGTGGTCAATGACCCCCAAGGACTGGCGATAAAAGGCGGGCTTCACAGCCTCGGCTTTGGCGGCGTGCAAAGCGTCCGGGCGGGCAAGTACATCGAGATTGTTCTAGAAGCGGCGGACAAGGCCGACGCAGAGGGCCAGGTGGACGCCATGTGCGACAAATTGCTGGCAAACCCCGTGATCGAGACTTACCGCTTTGAGGTTCAGAAGACGGAATGAAATTTGGAGTTGTGGTATTTCCGGGGTCCAATGGGGATGTCGATTGCTACCACATGGTCAAGCATGTTCTTGGCCACGATGTGAGCTATGTGTGGTACCAGGATACAGACCTGTCTGGTCTCGACTGCGTGCTGTTACCTGGCGGGTTTTCCTACGGCGATTATCTGCGGGCCGGAGCTATCGCCCGCTTTTCCCCTATCATGTCATCCGTCGAGGAATTTGCCAACGCTGGCGGGTTGGTGATGGGGCTTTGCAACGGCTTTCAGGTGCTCACAGAGTCCGGCCTGCTGCCTGGCGCCCTCCTGCGCAACGACAGCTTGCAGTTCCGTTGCCAGTGGGTGGATGTTCGCGTGGAGGACGGCGAGACCAAATTCACGAACAACTGCCGGAAGGGCCAGGTGCTGCATCTTCCCATCGCTCACGGGGATGGGAACTACTTTGCCGATCCGGAGACATTGGAGAGGCTGGAGCGAAATGGGCAGGTCTTGGTCCGCTACTGTAACCCGGCGGGTGAAACGACTCGCGAGTCGAATCCCAATGGATCGCTGAACAATATTGCCGGCATACGCAACGAGGCGGGCAATGTATTCGGCTTGATGCCCCACCCGGAACGGGCCGGGGAGAAGCTTACCGGCGGTGACGATGGTTTGTACATATTCCGATCTATCCTGATGTCACTAGGCGTTCCGGTTGCATAGTGGCATATCGGTTTAGGCGGTTCCCTCCTTGGTCCCCCCCGTACATGGGCGAAACAGGCTCCCTCCCCGTGTACGGAGAGGGTTGGGGGTGGGGGAGGTTGTAATTGCACCTTGTATCTACAACCGTTTCCCAACGGTGAAGAACAATGGAGAGTAGGATTTGGTAGACAAGAAAGTACTTGACGAGGTGGCGCTCAGCCCGGCCGAATACGAGCTGGTGGTCGAGAAGCTGGGGCGGGAGCCGAATATCGTCGAATTAGGGATCTTCGGCGCCATGTGGAGCGAGCATTGTGGTTACAAGAACTCTCGGGCGCTGCTCCGTCTTCTGCCTCAGAAGGGGGAGGCCGTCCTGCAGGGCCCCGGAGAAAACGCCGGCGCCCTCGATATCGGCGATGGCTTTGCCGTGGTGATGAAGGTCGAATCGCATAACCACCCCAGCGCCATCGAGCCTTACCAGGGTGCAGCTACAGGTGTTGGCGGCATCGTTCGCGACATCTTCACGATGGGGGCGCGGCCCTTTGCTTCGTTGAATTCCCTCCGCTTCGGCCCCCTGAATGAGCCGCACAATCGCTACCTGCTCCAAGGGGTAGTGGCGGGAATAGGCGATTACGGCAACTGTATCGGCGTGCCCACGGTTGGAGGCGAGGTCTACTTCTCTCCTTCCTACTCCGGAAACCCTCTGGTGAATGCCCTGTGCGCCGGCCTGGCCCTCCGGGACAATCTGGTCCGGTCTAAGGCAGAGGGAGAAGGAAACGTTCTCATTCTGGTCGGCGCCGATACCGGCCGCGATGGTATCCACGGCGCCACCTTCGCCAGCGTGGAGCTGGACGAGCGGTCCGAAGAGCGCCGCCCTGCGGTGCAGGTGGGCAACCCGTTCCTGGAGAAATTGCTAATCGAAGCCTGCCTCGAACTCTCGCGTACCGACCATTTCGTGGGCATTCAAGACCTGGGAGCCGCCGGCCTGACAAGCTCCACGGTGGAATCCGCCCGGAAGGGCGGCAGCGGCGTGGAGATCGATATCTCCAAGGTCTCCCGGCGGGAATCTGGGATGACTCCCTATGAGGTCATGCTGAGCGAAAGCCAGGAGAGAATGTTGGTGGTGGCCAAGAAAGGCCACGAGGATGCCGTCAAAGCGATCTTCGACCGCTGGGGGTTGCACTCCGACATCATCGGCAGGGTCACGAGCGATGGCATATACCGCATCAAAGAGGGTGACCGGACGGTTGCCGGGATTCCGGTCTACCTGCTCACCGACGAAGTGCCGATGTATATCCGGGAAGGCCGCCGGGCGACGGAAATCGAGCGGCTGCTGAGATTCGATATCTCGGACCTGCCGAAACTGGTCTCGGAGACGGAAGAGAGGAGGCTGGAGAGGGAGCAGGCCCCACCATCGTCGACCTCTGTGGCTATTACCTATGACGAGGCCCTGCTCGACCTGCTTTCGGCGCCGAATATTGCCAGCAAGCGCTACGTCTACCGGCAATATGACCACACAATTCAGGACAATACCTCCATAGCCCCCGGCCGGGCGGACGCCGCGGTTATCCGCATAAAGCAGACTTCAAGAGCCATAGCCCTGGCTACCGATGGAAATGGCCGGTATTGCTACTTGGAGCCCTTTACCGGCGGCAAGATTGCCGTGGCCGAGGCGGCCAGAAACGTCTCCTGCACGGGCGCCCGGCCGCTGGGATTGACCAACTGCCTGAACTTTGGGAATCCCGAAAAGCTGGAGATCTACTACCAACTGGAGAACGCCATCAAGGGCATGGCCGCGGCATGCGAAGTGCTACAGACTCCGGTGATTAGTGGAAACGTCAGCTTGTACAACGAGAGTTCAGGGGCGGCGATCAGCTCGCTGCTCC
>JAMCWQ010000014.1:5488-9268 GCA_023480825.1 Chloroflexota bacterium
AACGCTGTGATATGGCGTTCAAAGAGGCGGGGGATAGAATCGTATTGCTCGGCCCGTTGAGCGACGAGGGGATTGGTGGCAGCCAGTTCCTCGAAACCGTGCATGGACTGGTGGCCGGGACTCCACCGGACATCGACCTGGACCTCGAGCGGCGGGTGCAGGAGTGCTGCCGGAAGGCAATCGAGCAGGGGCTGGCGAAATCCGCTCACGATTGCAGCGATGGCGGTCTGGCTGTCGCGCTGGCGGAGAGCTGCATTACGGGGCAAATTGGGGCCGAAATTGGCGACCTGAGGGAGATGGCCGGGGCGGGCTCTTCAATCGAGGGGCTGCTCTTCGGCGAGGGCCAATCGAGGATTGTGGTTTCTGTATCACAGAATGATATTGATCAACTGATGTCCCTGGCAGAGAGGGCGGGGATTCCAGCCTACGAGATCGGTGCGGCCGGCGGCGCTGAGTTGCGCGTCGGGCCGTGGATCAAGGCAGGGCTGGAGGCAATGAGCCAGAGTTGGGAGCACTCGCTGGAAGAGCTTATGTCTGCTCCCCAACAGGCTAGCATATCCTGACCAAAAGGGGACTAGGTGTTTATGAGCGATGGTTGTCTGAGAAGAGCAGAGGGTAAGCCGCAGGAGGAATGCGGGGTCTTCGGGATTTTTGCTCCCGGTGAGGATGTGGCGAGGACCACCTTCTTCGCCCTCTATGCCCTTCAACACCGTGGACAGGAGAGCGCCGGCATAGCGACCGGCGATGGGGAGCGAGTCAATCTGCACACTAGAATGGGGCTGGTGGCCCAGGCCTTCGATGAATCGGACCTGGCTCGTTTGAAAGGATTCCTGGCCATCGGCCACACCCGCTACTCCACCACGGGAAGCAGCAAGCTGATAAATGCCTGCCCGGTGCTCGTCGGTAGCCCTGTGGGCGACATAGCCGTGGCGCACAACGGCAATTTGGTCAACAGCATGCACCTGCGCGAGGAGCTGGAAGCGGAGGGAATTCGGTGCGATTCCACGACGGACAGCGAAATCCTCGCCAAGGTTATCGCCTCGTCCTACGGCCGGACTTTGCCGGAGAAGATTGCGCGGGCGATGCCGCGGATGATGGGCGCTTTCAGCCTGACGATAGCCACTCCCACGCAATTGATCGGCGTGCGTGACCCCCTGGGCGTCCGGCCGCTGTGCATAGGACGCTTGGAGAAGGGCTGGGCCATCGCCTCGGAGTCCTGTGCCTTGCAGACCATTGGCGCCGAGTTCCTGCGGGAGATCGAGCCCGGTGAGATAGTAGTTGTCGATGAACAGGGCGTGCAGGTTTATCAGGGGCAGGTATCCGAGCGCCGGGCCCTATGCGTGTTCGAGTATATCTACTTTGCCAGGCCGGACAGTGTGATCAACAACCGGCTGCTCTACAACGCCCGCAAAGCGATGGGGCGCCAACTGGCGATCGAGCATCCGGCGGACGCCGACCTCGTGATTCCCGTGCCCGATTCCGCCACGGTGGCGGCGGTGGGCTACGCCCAAGAATCGGGCTTGCCCTATAGCGAGGGGCTGATAAAGAACCGCTACATCGGCCGGACCTTCATCCAGCCGGACCAGCGACTGCGCAGCACCGGCGTGGGACTGAAGTTCAACCCTTTGCCGGAGGTCCTCAAGGGCAAGCGAATCGTGGTGGTGGACGATTCGATTGTCCGCGGCAGCACCACGAAACCATTGGTGCGGATGCTCCGGCAGGCCGGCGCCAGTGAAGTCCACGTGGGGATTCATTCGCCGGCCATGAAATTCCCCTGTTACCTGGGGGTGGACACCGCCAGGAGCAGCGAGCTGATCGCCGCCCGGATGTCCATACCGGAGATCGGCCGCCACATCGAGGCCGACAGCTTGGGCTATCTGAGTCTCGATGGGATGATCAAGGCGATCGGCCTGCCCAGCGAAGAGTTCTGCCTCGCCTGCTTCACATCAGACTATCCGGTCCCCGTGCAGATGGAGCTGGACAAAATGGCGCTGGAAGGGTAGAGCGCCCCCGGAGTGTCTCGCGGAATCCTCCACAATTTGTAGGTGCGAATTCATTCGCATTGGCCGCTTCGGCGGCCGTCCCGATAAATCGGGACCTACAAGGTTCTTACCGATTCAATTTTCTTCAAGTCTTGCGCCAGGGTACTACGTGATATAGAATAGTAGTACCACAATAACAACGGTACTACTAGAGTAGTGAGGTCGTGTCATGAGAGAATCATTGACGGTCATGACAAGGAAGGGCCAGGTCACTGTGCCGGCCGAGATACGTGAGGCTATGGGCCTGCGGGAAGGCGATAAGGTGGCCTTCATTATGGAAAAGGGTCAGGTGAAGCTGGTGAAGCGCGGCAGCGTGGTGAACCGTACCGCCGGTGTGCTGAGAACCGGCAAGCCCGCTAAATCGGCTGAGAGACTGCGCGAAGAAGCGGAGAAGGAAATCGCCGGTGAAGTTGTAGAAAGGTCAGAGCGATAAATGCCGGCGCCCTTTCTAGACACCAACATCCTGCTCCGCCACCTCTTGGCAGACCATCCCGAACAGTCGCCTAGAGCCACTGCCTTTCTTCAGCGTGTTGAGGATGGGGAGGCTGAAGTGTATACCTCGGACACAGTGGTGTTCGAGCTGGTGTTCACCCTCCAGCGTCTCTACAAACAGCCAAAGGACAAGATCACGAAGGCGGTTCTGCCTCTGATCGAGCTGCCGGGAGTGATCCTTCCTGGAAAGCGCCGCTATCGCGCTGTCTTTGACCTTTTCGTGGACCTGAACCTCCCTTTTGCCGATGCTTATCATGCCGTCCTCATGAAGCATCTGAGGACACAGGAGATTATCAGCTTCGATAGAGATTTCGAGCGGATTAACGGTGTTCACAGGCTCGAACCCTAGAGCGCATTTCATTAACATTGAGATGGGACACCCGCCCAATACTCGTTTCGTTCAGTCGGTTCGTCTTCCAGAGACAAGCCGAGGTCATGCCCCCCTGATAAGGGGGATAAAGGGGGTTTCGCCTCCCAATACTGGCAGCAGTGCCACTAACGATGACTAACTTGCCGGCGTGAAACGTTATCACGCCGGTAGGGGCATCATTCTGGGAAGGGCCGACGTGCCCATACCGGATATAGATTTTCGAGCACCACTGCAACGAAATCTCAAAGGCCCGCCCGGCACCACTATCTGTGGTGCCGGGCGGGCCTTGGGTGGCCTAGATGCCTTGGTATATCGAGCTATACATGCTGCCTAGCTGAGGACCGATTAGTGCAAGGGCCGCGATAACTACAATTGCGACCAGAAGCAGTATCAAACCGTATTCGACCAGCCCTTGCCCTTTCAGGCCCCGGCAGGCAAGTCGCCTAACCATCTGTCTCCTCCTACCGGGCAAGAAGCTCGGGCCTGCCATGACCAGCAGACCCCACATAAACAAGAAGGGCCCTACCCGCAGCATGGTAAGGCCCTCTTCCATACAAACATACGCTAGATTGCCGTGAAGACCGAGCTAAAGACACTCCCTACCTGCGGGCCAAGCAGGATCAGGATGGCGATTACGACGATGGCCACTAGGAACAGTATCAACGCGTACTCGACTAGTCCCTGACCTTCCTCGTTCTTAGGGGTAAGCAGGCGTTTCATCACAATTCACCTCCCTCCGCCTTATTCTTTAGCCGCCCAAACTCCAGTAGCAACTACTTGAACCTTTGAGGACCTGCCGGTCATCCGGCAGGTCCTTTCACAGCATTGTCCGAGTTACCCTAGATGGCCGTAAAGACGGAGCTGAAGATGCTTCCT
>JAMCWQ010000100.1 GCA_023480825.1 Chloroflexota bacterium
GGCAGCCGGCGGGATTTGCTGGGGATTTGTGCCAAGCTGGGGCTGAGCGCAGCGGTGGCCGGGCCGATTCTGGCGGCCTGCGGTGGCGGAGCAGCGACGCCGGCGGCGACTGAGACGTCGGGAGCCGGCGCGACGGGAACTGCCACTTCGGCAGCAACCGAGACTGGTACCGCCGCGGCAACGGGAACGGCGACGGCCGCGGCTGCTACTGGAGCGCTGACAGAGCGGCAGAAGACACTTGTGACGGCCTACCAAGCGGACGGCGCCACAATCGATCCTGCCATCTACTGGGAGTGCCAGGAAACCGACGTCGTTGGCGCCATGTATGACAACATGGTAGCTACTAAGTGGAACCGGGCTGACGACTCCATTGAGATTGTGCCTCAGCTTGCCGAATCGTGGGACATAGCCCCGGATAATATGTCTATCACGCTCCACCTTCGCAAGGGAGTGACTTTCCACGATGGCGAGCCCTACAATGCTGAGGCCCAGAGGTATTCTTGGGAGCGGCAGGTAGGGATCAATCAGAATACGGTTTACATGATTAAGGATTACGTGGACAAGTACGAGGCGATGGACGAGTACACCTTCAAAGTCACTCTCAAGAAGCCGATGGCAACCTACATTCAGTACCTGGCCGGTTTCTGGTGCCCTTCCCGTCCCGTAAGCAAGAAGGCGGTAGAGGCGAACAAGACTGCCGACGACCCGTGGGCCACGAAGTGGTTCCGGGGCAATGGGGTAGGCACCGGCCCGTACAAGTTCGTGTCCTGGACGCCCAACCAGCAGTATGAGCTCGCGAAGTTCGAGAACTACTGGCAGGGTTGGGATGGCAATCATATGGATAAGCTGGTCCACCGCATCGTCGGTGAAGTGACAACGCAGCGAATGTTGTTGGAGAAGGGCGATATCGATGTGATCATGCAGCCCTTGCCACCTCAGGACTTTAAGGCTCTGGAAGGTAAGCCGGGCATCGTCACCGTGAAATCGCCGAGCATCTTCCTTACCAACATTCAAATGAACCACACGAAGGCGCCAACCAATGACATCAACTACCGTATGGGGCTGGTCTACGCCTTTGATTATGATGCGGCGGTGAACAACATCTATGGCGGGCTGGCCATCCGTAATGGGCAAACAATGGACCAAGGGATGGAAGGCTACCGCACCGACATAGAGCTGCCGAAGAAGGACCTGGCCAAGGCCAAGGAGTACTTCGATAAGGCGAACTACAAGGACCCGGTGGAAATGATCTATGGCGAAGGCGACGACATTATACGCCGCATCGCCGAGATGTTCCAGGCCGATTTGGCTTCCATAGGAATCACCTTGAATATCCGTCCGGTATCCACCTCGGTGTGGTGGGATATGGAAGCTAAGCCGGAGACGGCCGCTCAGCTGAATCTCTGCTACTGGGGACCGGACAACCGTGATCCTTCCTCTATCGTCTATATTCTCTGGCACACGGGCGGCCTTTCCAACTTCGGGTACTTCAGCAACCCAAGAGTGGACGAGATTCTGGACAAAGTGCAGCAGGAGCCGGACAAGGCAAAGCGCTCGGCGATATATGCAGAGGTGGATGACATCGTCCGGGCAGACGCCGGCTGGATAATGATTTGCCAGCAGGTGGATGGAAATGCCTACCGCTCTGACCTGAAGAACTTGGAGCCGGCTCCGGTGCGGGAGTGGTCTCCGGTTGTCTACGACGTCTATCGCCAGGTCTAGCGGCCGTCCGGTACACGTTCTCAGTTCAGCATGGTGTGGAAGGGGCATTGCCCCCTTCCACACTTCATTGTTGACAATCAGCGCCACAGCGATTATTATCTCCACGCATTGAGAAGCACCGAAGTGTCCCGCTACCGACCGGCAGAATGTGCCCAAGACTATAGCCGCGTCGTCCTGGCATTTGTTCGTAGCTTACCCTGAGATTACCACCTCCATGATGAAGTGGTAATTGACTTCCCGCCACCGGCTCGAGGCCGGGATGGGCGTTCCCATCGATTTTCGCTTCGCTCTTGGTTCGGTTCACATTTCCCCGCGGTATGGGACCAACTATAGGAAGGAGTTTTTGACATGGGGGACGAACACGAGGAATTTCTGCAACGTTTAGCGAGCCGCAAGATCAGCCGGAGAGATTTGCTGGAGATTTGCGCCAAGCTTGGGCTGAGCGCAGCGGCGGCCGGGCCGATTCTGGCGGCCTGCGGTGGAGGAGCCGCCACGCCGGCGGCGACCGAGACGTCGGGAGCCGGCGCGACGGGGACTGCTACCGCTGCGGCGTCGGGAACGGCGACGGCGGCAGCCGTTACAGGAGAGCTGACAGAGCGGCAGAAGACGCTTGTGCTGGCCTACGCGAGGGACGGCAGCAACATCGATCCCGCCATCTATTGGGAATGTGAGGAATCGGATGTAGTCGGCGCCATGTATGACAACATGGTAATCTACAAATGGAACCGCGCGGACGACACTGTGGAGGTGGCTCCCCAGCTTGCCGAGTCATGGGATATAGCCCCGGATAATCTATCCATAACGTTCCATCTGCGCAAGGGAGTCACTTTCCACGATGGAGAGCCTTACAATGCCGAGGCCCAGAGGTATTCTTGGGAGCGGCAGGTAGGCATAGGCGAGGCCACGGCCTACATGGTCAACGACTACGTGGACAAATTCGAGGCGGTCGACGAGTACACCTTTAAGGTCACGCTAAAGAAGCCGGTGGCGACTTATATTCAGTACATAGCCGGGTATTGGTGCCCGTCAAGGCCCGTTAGCAAGAAGGCGGTAGAGGCGCACAAGACCGATGCCGATCCCTGGGCCAAGGAGTGGTTCCGGGGCAACGGTGTAGGCACCGGCCCCTACAAGTTCGTGTCTTGGACACCCAACCAGCAGTATGAGCTCGAGAAGTTCGAGAACTACTGGGGTGGCTGGGATGGCAACCACATGGACAAGCTGGTCCATCGCATCATAGGAGAGGTGGCCACGCAGCGAATGCAGTTGGAAAAGGGTGAGCTAGATGCCATCATGCAGCCCTTGCCACCTCAGGACTTTAAGGCTCTGGAAGGTAAGCCCGGTATCACCACCGTGAAGACGCCGAGCATCTTCCTTACCAACATTCAAATGAACCACACGAAGGCGCCAACCAATGACATCAACTTCCGCATGGGCTGTGTCTACGCCTTTGATTACGATGCGGCGGTGAACAACATCTATGGCGGGCTGGCCATTCGCAACGGGCAAACAATGGACCAAGGGATGGAAGGCTATCGCAACAACATCGAGCTGCCGAAGAAGGACCTGGCCAAGGCCAAGGAGTACTTCGACAAGGCGAATTACAAGGACCCGGTGGAGATGATCTATTCCGAAGGCGACGATCCACTGCGGCGTATCGCCGAGATGTTCCAGGCCGATTTGGCTTCGGTGGGGGTCACCTTGACGATCCGTCCGGTATCCACTTCCGTGTGGTGGGAAATGGAGGCCAAGCCGGAGACGGCCGCTCAGCTGAATCTTTGCTACTGGGGGCCGGACAACCGTGATCCCTCCTCTATCGTGAGAATACTCTGGTACACAGGCGCCGGTTCCAACTTCGGGTACTTCAGCAATCCAACGGTGGATGAGATTCTGGACAAAGTGCAGCAGGAACCGGATGCGGCAAAGCGGTCTGCAATGTATGCGCAGGTCGATGACATCGTCCGGGCAGACGCCGGCTGGATAATGGTTTGCCAGCAGATGGATGGGAATGCCTACCGCTCCGACCTGAAGAACCTCGATCCGGCTCCGGTGCGGGAGTGGTCTCCAATAGTCTATGATGTCTACCGCCAGGTCTAGTGCCCGCATGGTAGACATCGGGCAACAGTTGTTTTCAGTCTAGGAGGGGCGCCCTTGGCAGCCGTTGTGCTCCAAGGGCGCAGGACTTTTGTTGACAGTCCGGATGGGGCGCGGTATGATGTCGGAGCGCGAGACGCGCTGAAGGAATTCCTCGCAAGAGGGAAGTCGCGAGATTGGCGGTCCTTCTGTTGAAGGATGGCATTACCCCCCTGCCAAGCCAGCCGATCCGTTCAACCGCTCGCCAAGTAGCCTGGCAGGTTGCTATGGGAAGCCACTTTCCGCAATTCGGCTGTCTTCCGAACTAGGCTCATGCCCGCGGGTGTGGGACTAGACAAGTATCAGGAATGGTTGGAGAGTCATGGGACGAGTAATTGCGCAAAGGCTTATCTGGCTCGTGTTTGTGCTTGTCGGGATATCCATAATGACGTTCGTCATTTCCCATGTTGTGCCGGCTGATCCAATCCGGGCGGCAGCAGGATTCAACGCCCGGCCGGAGCAGATCGAGAACCTCCGCCGCCGCTATGGCATGGACAAGCCCTTACCCCAGCAGTACTTGATCTACATGAGCAACATCCTCCACGGCGACATGGGCACTTCCATTCGTACCCGCCGGCCGGTGCTCGAAGACATTCGCCAGTACTTCCCGGCCACCGCAGAGCTGACCATGGTTGCCCTCGCCATCATGCTGGCGGTCGGTATCCCATTTGGCATTATCTCCGCTACCAAGAAAGACAAGATGGTCGACCACATGAGCCGGATCATCGCCCTGGCCGGTGTATCTATGCCTTTGTTCTGGCTAGGGCTGCTGTTGCAGCTGGCTATCTACGGGAAACTGGGCTGGCTTCCGGCCCAAGGGCGGCTGGATATGATGGTCACGCCGCCCGACCGCATCACCGGCATGTACATAATCGACAGCATACTGGAGCGCAACTGGGATGCCCTGGGAAGTTCGTTGCAGCATATTATCCTGCCGGCGGTGACTCTGGCCTTCGGCTCGCTTGCCGTTATTACCAGAATGGTCCGCTCCAGCATGCTTGATGCGATGGGCCAGGATTACATTCGAACTTCAAGGGCCAAAGGTCTTTCCGAGCGGCGAGTAATCCTGCGACATGCTCTCAAGAATGCCTTGATCCCGACGGTTACTCTCGTGGGACTTCAGGTAGGATATCTACTAGGCGGTGATTTCCTGGTGGAGATCATCTTCTCATGGCCGGGCATTGGCTACTATGCTGTGCAGTCAATGACCACAATCGATATCCCCGCCATCATGGGCGTAACATTGCTTATTGCCAGCATCTATGTATTGGCGAACCTTGTGACCGACTTGACCTATTCATTCCTCGACCCCAGGATCAGGCTGGAATAGGCTGGTATACCAGGTGGTGGAAAGGAGAACGAATTGAGTCTTGCTCAGGAAGCAGTGCCGAAGAAAGAGATGCTGACAAGATCTAAGCAAGCCAAGCGGGTACTTCGTCAGTTGCGGAAGAGCCCTCTGGCCGTGGGTGGCATAAGCATTGTTGCATGTGTATTCCTCGTTGCTCTGGTTGGTCCGCTGATTGCTCCCTACAATCCCATCAAGGTGGATTTCTCCACGCAGTTTCTGGGTCCCAGCGCCGCTCATTGGTTCGGAACTGACGAGAGCGGGCGGGATATTTTGAGCAGGGCCATCTATGGAACGAGGATCTCTATCGAGACCGCTGCGGTAATCCTATCCATTGCCGTCAGCGTGGGTATAATAATGGGATCGATAGCCGGGTGGTCCAGTGGCTGGCTTGATAACCTGGTGATGCGGATTACGGACATGTTCCTAGCCTTTCCGGCGCTGATTCTTGCGCTAGCCTTTGCCGCCTCCCTGGGCCCCGGCCTTACCAACGCGATGCTGGCCATCTCCACTGTCTGGTGGCCTTGGTACGCCCGGATGGCCCGGGCGCAGGTGCTTTCGCTAAAGCAACAGCTATACGTGGAAGCCGCCCGCTCGATTGGAGCCCGCGACCTGCGCATTATTGTCCGGCATGTGCTACCTAACGCCCTATCACCGATAGTCGTTATGATGACGATGGACATCGGGTTCACCATCCTGACCGCCGCCGCCCTCAGCTTCCTCGGGTTGGGTGCCCAGCCTCCGACGCCTGAGCTCGGAGCGATGATCAGCACGGGCCGCCTCTACATTCTGGATTACTGGTGGGTGCCGACTTTCCCCGGCCTGGTGATTTTCGTCATGGTCCTTGGGACGAACCTATTCGGTGACGCCTTGCGCGATGTTCTTGACCCGCAGCAGCGCAGCGTCGTCCGGTAAGAATGGTGTGCCGCCGAAGCCCGCAAAGTGAAGCGAGTAGGAACCGTAGCGCTGGGGGCTTGTCTGAAGAAGTACAGTAACCGTAGCGCGGGGGCTTGTCCCCCGCTTCCCTGGGTAAATACAGTAACCGTAGCGCGGGGGCTTGTCCCCCGCTTCCTACTTTAGGTCACTCTAATGCCCGGCGATTACCCGAGCAAGGCCCACGTTCGTTGGGCAGTACAAGAACTTGTGCCAGCGGGGTGCTTGGGACTAGATGTAGCCGATCGTATTTGGCAGACTAGCTTCTGGGATCATTCCCTGCGGGCTGACGAAAAGCGAGGTAATACTATTTCATGCTGCGAAATTCGTCTTTCAGAGAGGGACCGGGCAGCTTGCTGACTATATACCCAACCACCCTACCCCCCTTATCAGGAGGGCATTTGCTGATCCCGCAGCCGCTATCGTGAAAGAGTACAAGTGCCCCGGGGCTGGCTTGTTGGCCCTGGCGAAGCTGAGTTGGCGTCACGTCTTTGAGGTCCTGCCACTGGCCGCCGTCGAGCTAGACGGCAAATGGCGGGTGCGCGCCTCTGCCATACCCGATCCCGAGATCCGTAAGCAGGCGCTCGATAGTCTGCATAAGAAGCGCTTCCATGCGGAGGGCGGCTGCGCTTACTCCTTGACCCCTGATGGGGTGAACCACTCTCTCGTTTCCTTGATAGTGGCGATACAGACTATCAGCGATTATCTGGATAACCTCTGCGATAGAAGCGGAGCGGGTGAGCCGGAGGACTTCCGGCGCCTCCACGACGCCTGGATGGATGCCTTTGCAACGGATGGCAGAACTGGGGACTACTACGCTCTTCATCCTCAGCGGGAGGATGGGGGTTATCTCAAATCGTTGGTGAGGGAATGCCAGCGGCAGCTAGTTGGCCTCCCTTCTTACCATGTCGTTTCCGGGGATGTGCAGCGGCTGGCCCTCTTGTACGCCGACCTGCAGGTCTACAAGCACCAGCTACCCGTGGCACGGCGGGTGCCTTCACTCGAAGCCTGGCACGAGCGTGAATGGGACGATAGCCTCTACTGGTGGGAGTTCGCCGCGGCCTGTGGTTCGACTCTCGGGATATTTGCCTTGCTACGGGCGGCGGCAAAGCCCGGGCTTGCCCCGACCGAGGCCAAGGATATCTGCTCGGCTTACTTCCCGGCGGTGTGCGCCACTCACATCTTGCTGGATTACTTCATCGACCAGGCCGAGGACGCCGCCGGGGGCGACCTCAATCTTGTCAGCTACTACTCCTCCCCCGAAGAGCGTGACCAGCGCCTCCGCAAAATTCTGGGGGACGCTCTCCAGAGGGTGGCAACACTCCCGGATGCCGCTTTCCACAGCTGGATCGTGACTGGTCTGCCGGCCTTGTATCTTTCCGGCCAGAAAGTTCAGCAACAGCACTTGCAGTCCACCAGGAAGTTGCTCGTGAACGAAACCGGGCGGAAAGGCCAGGCTCTGCAATTCTTCATTCGCCTGCACAAGCTCTCAGCCCCCGGCCGCAAAACCTACCGCGGCCAAGACTAGCCAGCTACCTACTGCAGCGATTTTCGAAAGGGCATATCTGGTAGGGGGCATCCTTCTGCGGAAGGACCGACGTGACCGGCTGGTGGTTCTTCGGGCATGTCAACGCCATGCCCCTACCTCTGTCCGCCAGCCCAGTCTTTCGAAAACGCCTCTAGTAATGTGTCACCACCACCGTCCCCGGCTGTGATGCCGAAGGGTACACCGTATTCTGGCCGGGCGGCAGAGTGGGAGACGTGCGGCCAAAGATGTAGGCGGCGTCGCCGATGGTCAGATTAACGCAGCCCGCGCTACGCTGGGAAATGAAGTTGTCGTGCCAGTAGGTCCCGTGGAGGCCCCACCCGTTGTAGAAGTACTCCACCCAGGGCACATTCGGCAGGTCGTAGGCGTGTTGTACTTGTGGCGGCTGGCCAACCATATCCGTGTAGCGGTGCTTGACCCAGATGCGAAAAGTCCCCACGACTGTCGGGTTGACACTGGTCCCTATGGCTACGTAGGTTACAAAGACCGGCTTGTTGCCCTCCATGAGGGTGAGGACCATTCGGGTAAGATCGACATCGACCCAAACTTCGTTTGGGCCGACTCCCGCCGGCACTGTGATCACCGCCGGTGGAGTGGGCTGCGCGATAGCCTGCACCATCCCCGAATAGATGTACGACCCGGGGTAACGGCCGCCGTCTACTTTGTACCACACGTCGTTGCCGGGGTTGACGGCCTCGCCGTGCACTTCCTCCAGCACTTTGACTGTCATCCCCTGGGAGAACCACCCGACCACAGAGCTGGAGGTGGATGGGCCGCTGCGCGCATTGAGATATGGGGTGGTGACGGTTCCCCACCAGCCGAGCGTGACCAACCCGTTGGTCGACGGCGATTGCTGGCCAGTGGCAGGGTCGGGTTCCGCCTGCGTGGCTTGGTCCGGTAGCGGATGAATGGAAACATACTGGGAACCCAGCAGTCCCAATTCCACCTCATAGGGGGTGCCGGCGAATTCCGGGTGGTACTCGAAGCGGGCCCGCTCGAAGTACTGAACTGTGAAGCCGTCTTCGGTGATTTCTTCGGAAATCGGGAAACCGAAATTGCGGAGGCCATCGTTGCTGAGCCAGAAATTCAGGAATCCATAGGCCAGGGAGTGCTGGGTTTCAGGAAAGTACCAGACTGAAGGAGTGCTCTCGAACTGGCCAACAGACGGAAACTGGCGATCGCTCGTCAGGAGCGTGCCCAAATTTCGCAGTTGCACGGCGTAGGGAGTATCGGCGAGTTCCGGGTGGTAATCGAACACTGCCCGCTCAAAATACTGGACCGTCAGCCCATTTTCTTCGAACTGGGACGATATGGGAAGGCCGAATACTGCCAGACCTCCGTTGCCGGACCAGAAATCGAGGAATGCATCTTTGACGACATGGCTGGTTTCCGGGAAATAGCGGGCAGTGTTCGATTACCACCCG
>JAMCWQ010000078.1 GCA_023480825.1 Chloroflexota bacterium
GAACCGTCATTCCCGTGTACAGACTGATCATTCGGGACGAAGGCATGATCTGGGTGGTATCCACGCCAGTGGTTAGACCATAAATGTCAGCGCGGGTGCGGAGGGCCATGACAACTTCCTCGAGAGAGGCATTTCCGGCTCTTTCACCTATCCCGTTTATTGCGCATTCCACCTGTCTGGCGCCGGCTTCCACCGCGGCCAGGCTATTGGCCACCGACAGTCCCAAGTCATTGTGGCAGTGGACCGATATTATGGCATTCCCGATATTGGGAACCTTCTCAAAGAGAGTGGCAATCAGCTTGCCAAATTCGGTCGGCGTGGTATAGCCCACGGTATCCGGGATGTTTACCGTGGTGGCTCCAGCAGCAATTGTCTCGGAGACCATCAGGCAGAGGAAATCAACATCAGAACGAGTGGCATCCATCGGCGAGAACTCGACATTGTTTGTGTAGGACTTGGCGCGCTTCACCATGTCCCGCGCGACCTGAAGTGCCTCATCCCTGCTTAGCCGGAACTGATGCTTGAGATGGATGTCCGAACTAGAGATGAACGTGTGTATCCTAGGGTCCTCCGCCCCCTTTATTGCTTCCCAGCAACGGTCGATGTCACCCGGTTTCGCCCTCGCCAGCCCGGCGACAGTGACACCACTCACATCCTCGGCGATTCGCTTGACCGCGTCGAAATCACCAGCGGAAGACATCGGGAAACCAGCCTCTATGACATCCACTTTCAGCCTAGCAAGCTGCCGGGCGATGTCTATTTTCTCCTGGACGCTGAGTGCGACACCTGGCGACTGCTCTCCGTCACGCAGCGTTGTATCAAAGATGACCACTTTGTCCATCGTGTTACCTCTTTTTTTGCAACCAGCCCATCATCGATCTGAGCTTCTTCCCCACTTCTTCAATTTGAGCGTTGGCGGCGTTTCTGCGCATTGCATTGAAGCTCGGCCTACCAGCCTGGTTCTCCAGTATCCAGTCTTTGGCGAAGGTGCCATCCTGAATTGCGTCAAGCAACTTCTTCATCTCGGCGCGCACATGATCGTCGATGACTTTCGGGCCGGCAACATAGTCGCCATATTCCGCGGTGTCGCTCACCGAGTAGCGCATCAACCCCATGCCACCCTTGTATATGAGGTCTACAATGAGCTTAAGCTCGTGAAGGCACTCGAAATACGCCAACTCCGGCTGGTATCCGGCATCGACGAGTGTCTGGAAACCGGCCTGAATGAGATGGGTTACCCCACCGCACAGGACGGCTTGCTCTCCGAATAGATCGGTCTCAGTTTCCTCGGCGAATGTCGTCTCCAATACGCCTGCTCTGGCATTCCCGGCGGCTGATGCATAGGCAAGGGCTACCTCTTTTGCCTTACCACTGACGTCCTGGTACACTGCCAGAAGAGCGGGCACACCGATTCCCTCAACGTACAAGTCCCGCATCATGTGCCCGGGGCTCTTTGGCGCCACCATGCTCACGTCGACGTTCTTAGGCGGTGTAATCTGGTTGTAATGAATGTTGAAGCCGTGAGCGAACATGAGAGTGTCGCCATCACCGAGATGGGGCGCGATAGCGGTCTCGTAGAGCATCTTCTGCACATTATCGGGCGCCAGAATCATTATGATATCGGCTTCCGCGGCGGCCTCATCCACGGTTTTCACCGTTAGCCCGTCCTTTTCCGCCTGCTCCCAGGACTTGCTGCCTTTGTACAGCCCAACCCGGATATCGAAGCCACTATCTCTCAGATTCAGCGCGTGGGCATGCCCCTGGCTGCCGTAGCCGATGATGGCAATCTTCTTACCCTTAAGTAATGAAAGATCAGCATCCGAGTCGTAGTAAACCTTTGCCATTTGATTTCTCCTCCCAAAATTTTTGTGAAAGGGCAAGCTTTATGTTAATAGCTATCGCTAGTTGTCTGCGTAGCGGCAGCGTTCTTCCAATCTGACTCTTGGAAGTAAGTCGAGGCTCTTGCCGTGGCCATACTGCCCCTAATCATAGCAACGTGACCGGTCCTGGCAACCTCTTTGATACCGAACCCCCGCAGTAGCGATACTAGAGAATCGACTTTGGCCTGGGGTCCGGTCACTTCGATTACTACGGAGTCCCTTGTGACATCCACGATATTGGCGCGGTAGATGTCGACGATTTGCATGATTTCCGATCTGGTGGAAGCCGTGGCATTCACCTTGATGAGTGCCAGCTCTCTTACCACAGACTCTTCGACGTTCACCTCGCTTACCTTTAGTACCTCAATGAGCTTGTACAATTGCTTCACCAACTGCTCTACAATGGGATCGGTGCCATGTATGACAATGGTCATCCTCGATATTTGTGGCACGTCGGTCCGTCCGACAGTAAGGCTTTCGATGTTGAAGCCCCGTCTCCGGAACAGGCTGACCACGCGGTTGAGAACTCCTTTTCTATCCTCAACGAGAGCGACGATTGTATGGCTTCTGGTCATTCGTCTTCCTCTTCAAACAGGCTGTCTTCTATAGTCGCTCCAGGCGGAATCATTGGGAAGACATTAGCCTCGGGCGGAATAACGAACTCGGCAATGACGGCTCCCGGCGTGCGGGCGACCTTCTCCAAGGTGCTTGCCACGTCTTCAGCCTTCTCCACCCGATAAGCTGGGATGCCATATGCTTCCGCCAGCTTGACGTAGTCCGGGCCGGTAATCTTCGTCTGCGAATAGCGGGAGTGATAGAAAAGCTCCTGCCATTGGCGCACCATCCCAAGGTAGCCATTGTTCAAGATAATTATCTTCAACTCCAGCTTTTCCTGAGCGATGGTTGAGAGTTCCTGCAAGTTCATTTGGAAACCGCCGTCCCCGCTTATCACCCATACGTCCTCGTCCGGGCAGCCAATTTTCACGCCGATGGCTGCAGGTAGACCGAAGCCCATCGTCCCCAGCCCACCAGAAGAGATGAAGCTGTTCGGCCTCGTGTAGCAATAGTTCTTGGCAGCCCACATTTGATTCTGGCCGACATCCGTGACGATCATGGCCTGTCCTTTGGTCACATCTCTGAGAGCTGTCATCACTCCCTCAGCAGTCGGCGACCCATTCAGAATCTGGCCGTTTCTTGGTATCGTCTTCCAGGTCTCAATCTCGGCCACCCAATCACTACGGTCCGCCGGTGATATTTCATTGATGAGCACCGAGAGTGTGTTCTTCACATCGCCAACTATCGGGATATTCACGCGCACGTTCTTGCCGATTTCGGCCGGATCAACATCCACGTGGATGATTTGGGCATTGGGAGCGAAAGCCGACACCTTTCCTGTTGCCCGGTCGTCATAGCGCATCCCCAGAGCCAGCAGCACATCGGCCTCGCTGATAGCCCGGTTGGCGCTGAGCTCACCATGCATACCGAGCATGCCGAGAGAGAGATCATGCGTCTCTGGAAACGCTCCGATACCGAGTAGCGTAGTGGCAACCGGAATGTGGGCAGTCTCAGCCAGTTTCAGAAGCTGCTCGCTTGCTCCGCTAATTATGACACCTCTTCCCGCAACGATCACCGGCTTGCGAGCGCCGTTGATCATTTGGGCAGCCCGCCGGATCTGAGCCCGGTGGCCAAAGAGCGTAGGCCTGTACCCCAAAAGCTTCAAAGGCTCTACGGGGTCCCAGATGCTGTGATCCGTAAGCACATTCTTTGGCAAATCCACCAACACGGGACCTGGCCTTCCGGTGCCGGCGATGTGAAATGCCTCTTTCATCACCCTGCCCACCTCGTGAACACTCTCCACCAGGTAGTTGTGTTTTGTAATGGGCAGCGTTATGCCGGTTATGTCAATCTCTTGGAAGGCATCCTTTCCGATGTAAGATGTGGGAACTTGAGCGGTAATAATCACCATCGGAGAGGAGTCCAGAAACGCGGTTGCGATCCCGGTGACGAGGTTAGTTGCCCCAGGCCCGGAAGTGGCAACACACACACCAGGTCTACCCGTAGCCCGGCCGAAGCCATCGGCGGCATGAGCAGCAGCCTGCTCGTGCCGCACCAGCACATGCCGGAATGGGTATTCAAGCAGCACGTCATAGAAGGGAATCGCCGCCCCGCCGGGGATGCCGAACAGCACATCGACGCCAGCTCTCAGTAGCGATTCGCACACTATCTGGGATCCAGATAGCCTCGTCCCCGCCTTCTCGCCGCCGACTTCCGAAACTCTAGATGTCACTTATACACCGCTCCTGTGCTAGCCGAAGTTACGGCCTCTGCGTACCGGCGAAGGTAGCCACTGGAAATCTTGGGTTGGAAAGCCTGCAGGCTCGACAGCCTGCGAGTTATTTCTGCTTCATCCAATTGCACATCCAGCCGGCAGCCGGGAACATCGATCTTTACGGTATCACCCTCCTGAAGCGCAGCAATCGGCCCGCGGGCGGCCGCTTCTGGAGAGACATGGCCGATGGCGGCGCCACGAGATGCTCCGGAAAACCGGCCATCGGTGATAAGAGCCACCTTGTCGTCCAGTCTCATCCCAGTAAGCAGGGAGGTAGGGCTGAGCATCTCTCGCATTCCCGGCCCACCCTTGGGGCCTTCATAGCGAATGACTACTACATCGCCCGGGTGGATCTCGCCACCAACTATTGCAGCGGTGGCTGCCTCTTCTGAGTCAAACACTCGCGCTGGGCCGCTGTGCTGAAACATCTCCGGCGCCATTGCCCCGCTCTTAACAACGGCACCATCGGGCGCCAAGTTGCCAAACAGCACGGTGAGCCCGCCATGTGGCGAATACGGTTGTGCAAAAGGCCGTATTACGGAATGATCAAGCACCACGGCATCGGCGGCGACCTCCGCTACCGTCCGTCCCTCCACGGTGATAGCTTCCTCATCGAGGAGAGACCGGACCTCCTTCATCACTGCGGGTATACCGCCGGCTCTGTCAAGGTCCTCGATGTGATGGCTACCGGATGGGCTGATTTTGCAGAGATGCGGCGTGCGCTCCCCGATACCATTGATGGCCTTCAATGGAAATTCCACCCCAGCCTCGTGCGCCACGGCAAGAAGGTGAAGCACGGAGTTGGTCGACCCGCCAAGAGCCATGTCCACTGTGAAAGCGTTTTCGAGTGATGTGCTCGTGATGACGTCCAAGGGCTTAATGTCCTTGTTGAAAGCCCCCATCACCGCCATTCCCGCTTCCTTAGCGAGGCGGATTCTACGGGCATCGACAGCTGGGATGGTACCGTTGCCCGGCAATGCCATGCCAAGAGCCTCTGTCAGGCAGTTCATGGTATTGGCGGTGAACATCCCTGCGCAGGAACCGCAGCCAGGGCACGCTAGCTCCTCGATCTCGCGAAGCTCTGCCGCCGAGATTTCCCCCCGGATCACCTGCCCGACGCCAGAGAATACCGAGTTTAGGTCTAGAATTCTCTCGGAGTCGGGATTCGGCCGCCAACGCCCAACCAGCATCGGGCCGCCGCTCACAAACACGGATGGAATGTTCAGCCTAGCCGCGGCCATCAGCATGCCCGGGACGATCTTGTCACAGTTTGGGATGAACACGAGAGCATCGAAGCAGTGCGCCTGCGCCACCAGTTCCACGGAATCGGCGATGACTTCACGGGAGGGCAGGACGTATTTCATTCCGTTGTGCGCCATGGCTATCCCATCACAAATACCAATGGTGTTGCACTCGAATGGCGTGCCGCCGGCCATGTACACACCAGCCTTCACGGCGTCCGCGATCTCGCGTAGGTGCTTGTGCCCTGGTATGATCTCTGTAAAGGAATTCACAACGCCAACGAAGGGACGCTCTATTTCCTTGTCCGTTCTCCCGAGAGCCCGTAGAAGGCTCCGGTGCGGTGCTCTTTCAACTCCGCTCTTCACTGTATCACTTCTCACTGCTCTCTCCTTCAACCTCAGTTGTCTCCGTGGCCCAACTGCCATTTACCAAAAGGATAAAAAGAAAGGGTGGACCTCGAGGGCGGACTCCAAGTCCGCGGTACCACCCCAATTGGCTCAGGCTGCGCCCAACAAAGCAGTAACAAAAAGTCCCGCCCCGGAAGGGACGAGACAAACCCGCGGTACCACCCTTGTTAGTGCGCGAAACGCCACACCCACTTGAGACGATTAACGCTCGTCACTCGGACCGGCCCTACTTCCGTAAACGGGCAATATTCGGACCGCCAGCTCCTGGGCGAGTTCGAACGGCACATGCTGTCAAGTCACACCGGCCCTTGACTCTCTGAAAGCTGGCTGCCCTTCTACTGCTCCCAATCACAGCCTTTGCCTATCTCAACCGTGCCCCAGATGTTACCACAACCACTAATGGATGTCAACCTTATTAGATTGTCCTCTCGATCCAACGGTCATCTCGTAGCCGCGCCGGAAAGCGCTGGCATTCACGTCCACAAGGCTGGCCTTACGGTCGCCGAGCATTTTGATTAGAGAGGAAAGCACCGCTTCTGAGGACACAACCCCTGTGGCACCAACGTAGGCTCCCAAGGCCACCATATTGGACACTCGAACGTTCCCCAGATCCTGGGCGACTCCGCTGGCCGGCACAGCGTAAGCCCGGAGATCGTGGCGCTGAATATCTCTCTCGATGAGACTGCTATTTGCCACTAGAACGCCATCCGGCACCACTTTTGGCTCGAATTTGTCGAGCGAGGGCCAGTTCATGGCGATAAGGCTCTTGGGCCTGGGCACAATGGGGGACCAGATTTTGTCGGTAGAAATGATGGAGATACAGTTGGCAGTCCCACCGCGCATCTCCGGGCCATAGGAAGGAAGCCAAAGGACTTCCAGTCCCTCCTTGAGTCCGGCGTAGGCAAGCAACTGCCCGATGAAGAGAACCCCCTGTCCGCCAAAGCCTGCTATCAAAACCTGTTCCAGCACGGTTACTCCTCCGGAGACTTGAACTGGCCGAGTGGGAAGTATTGCTGTAGCTCCTTTTGCACCCACTCGTTGGCCTTCACCGGGTCCATCTTGAGGTTGGTTGGGCAACTGGCAAGAAACTCCACCAGAGAGAAACCTTTGCCCTCCATCTGCACCTCAAACGCCCGCTGCACAGCTCTGCGCGCCCGATTCACGTTCGCGGCATCGAAGACACCAACTCTTGCAATGTATCCAGGCGCGGGCAGAGTGGCTAGAAGTTCGGCTACTCTTATCGGGAAACCGGCTGCCACCGGATCACGCCCATATGGCGAACTACTGGTCTTCTGCCCCAATAGAGTGGTGGGCGCCATCTGTCCCCCCGTGGCGCCATAAATGGCGTTGTTGACGAAGAATATAGTAATCCTCTCGCCGCGGGCCGCGGAGTGAAGAGCCTCAGCCGTGCCGATAGCCGCGAGGTCACCATCTCCCTGGTAGGTGAAGATGATCCGGTCTGGCATTACCCTCCTGAGACCGGTGGCTACCGCTGGAGCACGTCCATGGGCCGCCTGCACCATGTCGTAGGTGAAATGCTTCCAGCAGCGGACCGAGCACCCTATCGATGTGACGCCCACAACTCTTTCCGATATCCCCAGAGAATCCACCACTTCAGCGACCAAGCGATTGATGATTCCATGCGAGCAACCCGGGCAATAGGGAAAAGGCAGCGCCACCAGCGACTGCGGCCTTTCGAACAACACTCGCTCAACATTAGTCGTGCTCATGACTTGAGGATCTCCTCTTCGACCATCTCGGGGGTAGGTATCCAGCCACCCCCCAGCCCCATACCCCTGACCGGGATACGCCCGTTCACCGCGAGCCGCACATCGTCAACCATTTGGCCGGAGCTCATCTCCACTACCAGACAAGAGCCAGCTGTCGTCTCGATTCCGGCAAACGCTTTCGCCGGGAACGGCCACAAGCTGATCGGGCGAATTAGCCCTGCCCGATGCCCCTTCTTTCTGAGCGACTCTATTGCTTCCGCCGATATACGCGCCGCCGTGCCATAGGCCACAACGATGGTTTCCGCATCGTCCACCAAGTAGGACTGCCACCGCTGCTCATCCTCGCGAGCGCGAGCGTACTTCTCCACCAAGTGACAGTTCAGTTCCAGCAAGCCCTCATCGCTGATCGGCGCCGCCAGTATCAGCCGCCTATCACGGGACTCAGTTCTCGATACTGACCATTCCTTAACGGGAGGGTCCTGTGGCTGATTGCCCCATTCCAAAGGCTCCATCATCTGCCCGAGCATTCCGTCGGCCAGTATCATGGCCGGATTACGGTATTTGTCTGCCAAGTCAAACGCCAGGATAGTCAGGTCGGCCATTTCCTGCACTGAGAAGGGCGCGAGGACTATCAGATGGTAGTCGCCATGCCCGCCACCCCGCGTTGCCTGCCAGTAATCCGATTGGGCGGGAGGAATACGCCCTAGCCCCGGCGATGCCCGGGTAACATTCACGACAAGACACGGCAATTCAGCCGCTGCAGCATACGAGATACCCTCCTGCATCAGGCTGACACCGGGGCTCGATGAAGCGGTCATAACGCGCGCCCCTGCAGCAGCAGCACCGTAGACCATGTTAATGGCAGCCACCTCGCTCTCGCTCTGCAGAAAGGTGCCGCCGATTTGCGGTAAGCGGAAAGCCAAGTACTCCAGAATCTCCGAGGAGGGAGTGATCGGGTAGCCGAAGAAATGCCGGCACCCGGCGCGAATCGCCGCCTCCGACAGCGCTTCATTGCCCTTCATGAGGACCTTTTCGGACATTTCAAGCCTCTAAACAACGATCTGTGTGGAAAAGCCACTACGAACCGGCTCCAAGCTGACCGAACGACACAACCTTGTCGCTGGTACGGTACAGGAATGGAGACAAATTGAGCGTAGGTACTCAGCGGCCTGGAGGATAGCACTATAGCACTAAACTGTCAAACAACCGGAGCCCCTGCCAACAAGCTTGACATTGACATACCCTGCCGGGCTGAAGTATAGTCCCTAGAACCGTCATTACGTTGATGGAATCGCCATCGTCACTTGTAGGCCGATTGCAGAGGGGAAAGGGATCAGGAGACGGTATTAGGATGAGGCAGGACGATCCAAGGATATTGCGGGAATCTATGGGGCTTGGCTGCCTGGTGGCAACAATAGTCCTCGTTTCCTCGTTGTGGGCCCTGAAGAGATTCTTTGGGAACTATATGGTGTGCACCGGCGCAACGGCGGTGTTGGTGTGGTTGGGAGTGACCTGGCTGATATTCCAGTTGCGACGGGCTGAATGAGCATATGGAAGCGCTTTCCCTCTCCCCGTTTGTGACAGGCCAGGACCTGGAACTGGCAATTCGCCTTCTGCTGGCGTTTCTCCTCGGTGCCGCGGTTGGCTATGAACGCGAGCGACAGCGCCGCCCCGCCGGTCTGCGGACCCATATGCTGGTCGCCGGTGGCGCGGCGGCCTTCACCTTGGCATCCGCCCATGGGTTTGGCACAGCGGGTGTAGACTCGAGCCGGATCGCCGCGCAAGTAGTCGCTGGCGTTGGCTTCCTAGGCGCGGGCACAATTCTCCGGACCCGCTCAAGCGTTAGCGGGCTCACAACAGCCTCAAGCATTTGGCTGGTCGCCGCCGTAGGCCTTCTGGTCGGAGCCGGATTGTACTTCCTGGCAGCGTTGGCGACTCTCTTCGGATGGGCAACACTCTTCCTGCTCAAGATGCCCGAGCGACGCCTCAGGCTGGGCGAGCCTTCGCTCGCTCCGGAAGAGGGCGAGGAACTAGAGGACTAGCCGGCAACCGACGGTAAGACAACCAGTAACCGGCACTGCAGCTACAACTCGTACTCTTCTCCAGGCTTCAAGACGATACATTTCGCCGGTGTCCGGTCCTCCACTTGCTTCTTGAACTCCTCGGGGTCCACGTGAATCGGGTCCCACGTTCCGAAATGCATAGGGATCACCAGCCGGGGATGTATCATTTCGACGGCGCGGACGGCGTCGTCCGGGCCCATAGTATAGTGGCCGCCAATCGGCAGGATAGCCAGTTCCACATTCTCGATGTCGCCGATCAACTTCATGTCTCCGAACAGGCACGTGTCCCCGGTGTCGTAGATGGTGTGGCCCCGGAAGCGAATCACAAAGCCACAGGGAACACCTACAAGCCTAAGGTCACCCCCGACGGAAGAACTGTGCCAGGCCGGTACAACCTTGACGCTCCCAAATTCGAAATGTACCACCCCGCCGTAGTGCGCCGGTATTCCCGCAGCGCCCTGTCGCATGCAATATTCAGCAAGTTCGTTTGTGGCAAGTACTGATCCTCCCGAGGCGTTGGCGATCTCAATCGCGTCTCCCAGGTGATCACCATGCCCGTGGGTGACAAGCACCGGATCGGCGCGGAGTGCGCTCACCGGCACTGGAGCCTGCGGATTGTCCGTAATGAACGGATCGATGATCACGGAGTCCTTATCATCAGAGAAGAGAAAGCAGGCATGGCCGAGAAAACGTACTTTCAACTGATTACCTCCACCAGCTAACGGGCCAAAGGCTTGACTTCCATGGATTCACATATTTCGACGGCTGCATCGACAGATCAGGTCTGTGCTTTGCCACTTACAACGCTTTTGTAGACCTCGTAGTGCTGGCGCGCCACGGCCGCCTGGGTGTACTGAGCGATAACCCTCCGGCGACCGGCCAGTCCCAGTTGCCGGCGCATTTGCTGATTTGTCGCAAGCTCGGCCAGCATCGAGGCCAAGGTTTCCACGTCCGACTCGGGGAACACGAGCCCAGCGTCCCCGATCACGTTGGGTATCTCGCCAGATCTGGAGCCGACAACCGGCACTCCACAGCTCATGGCCTCTATCAGGATTCTTCCAAACTGCTCCTTCCACGTCTTCGTAGTGATCGAAGGAAGCACAAGCACATCCAGCGACTTTAGCACATCCGGGACCACGGCTGACGAAACTTGTGGAACGAACTTGACTCTTCCAGCGATGCCCAGGCTTTGGGCCAGCACCTCCAGTTGTCCCCGGCTCACCCCATCCCCGATGATACTTACGTTGCAGTCCGCACCTGACACCGCCACAGCCTTCAACAACAGATCGACGCCTTTTTGTGGCACTAGACGGCCCAAGTATCCGACCGTCATGGGCCTCAGCTGCGGCGCTTCCTCAGGAGGTGGCGCAAAGATATCGGGGTCAACACCAAATTGGGGGACAATTGACACCGGCTTTGTGAATCCTTTAGAACGAAGAATGGCCTGCGCCTCGGCGTTTCCGGCAATCGCCGCGCTGGCGCCCCAATAGCTGAACTTTTCCAGAAGATTGAATGGTGGGGGGTAGCGACGATAGATATTGGCCCATGTGTAGAAGACGCACGAACTGCCAAAGCGACGGCCCAGCCAGGTGGCATGGGCAGTGGCAAGATTGAAGGGCTCCTCGTCAATATGAAAGACATCAGGCCGGAACCTAGCGACATGTTTTGCCAGTCCTGGATAAAAATGCGTGTGGTGGTGGCCGTTAAATACTGCTGGCTCCACCAGCAGCCGGTACCCGTTGGTATAGCGCTGTTCGAGGTTCAAACGTCCGGCATTCATTTCTGCCCAGTACGGTGGAACGACGACATATAGCTCGACTCCCGGTATCGCCGCCAGCTCCTCCAGCTTGCGTTGATAAGCTCCGACAACAAGAGCCTTGGAAAGCATCAGGATTCTCACGCTCCTCGCCTCCCGCTCAAAATGCTGCGATAGATGTCGATGGTCTGCCTGGCCGTCCGCTCCCAGCTGAATTCTCTGGCCCTCTCGAGACCGCGCTGGCGTAGTTCCTCCCTGAGGCCATCGTCATAGACGATCTTAGCCATCGCGCTGGCCATGGCATCAGTGTCAGTAGGCTCCACAAGCATGCCTGCGTCCCCCACGACCTCGGGCAGGGAGCTGCTATTAGACGCGAGCACAGGCGTGCCTGAAGCCATGGCCTCCAATGGAGGCAAGCCAAACCCCTCGTATAGAGAAGGGAAGACAAAGAGATCCGCAGCCTGATAGAGAGCAGCCTTCTCTTCGTCGGTAACTGGTCCAGTGAACACAACCGCATCTGACAGACGAAGCTCTCCAATGACCGCTGCCAGGTCTGGGAAGACACGAGTGTTGTCCGAATGAGGCTTGCCGACAATCACTAACATGGGGAAGCCGGACCGGCCACGGCTGGCGCTAGCGTAGGCACGCAGCAGGCGCTTCACGTTCTTTCGAACGTCCAGCCCGCCCACGTAGAGGATGAATGGTCCGCTAATGGCAAAGCGGCTCATCAGCGCCGCTTTCTTCTCGGCACTCAATGGCAGTCTCAGCCAATCACTGACCCCTAGGGGCGTTACCGCAATACGAGCGGGATCAATCCTCAGCTTCCGGCTTATGTCCACCTGCGAGGCTCTGGAATCGGTAATCACCATGTCGGCCCGGCGAGCGGCAGCCCGCACCAACGACCAGTAGAACATCGCCCACCACGGGCCCCGGTAAGCCGGCATCAGAAAGGGAATAATATCGTGGATCGTGACGACCATGCCGCAAGGCGACAAAACAGGCCCGGCGAAGTACGGGCAGTGCAACAGATCAAGATGGAGTTGCCTCGATAGCCGGGACAGGGTAGCCTGTTCCCACCAGACCTTGGCCAGGTCGCCAGGCAAGCTGCCACCTATCCCCCGCGCTCCTACCTGCGTCCAAGACAGGGCTATCTCCGAAGGAGAGCCCTCCAAGGGAGCAAAATCACGCCCCAGAAGAAAATACTGCCTGTCTTTGTCCAACCGGGCGATTGCCAGAGCAAGGTTCTGGGTGTACTGACCACTGCCCGTAGCCGGTTGACGAAGGAACGTGGCGTCGAGTCCAATGCGATGCACCAAAATACCTGTCCCCCAAACCGAATTCGGGCCCGAATTATAGCACACCCGACGGGATTCTCCGCGTGAGCCAATTTGCAGGCCACTAGCAGATTTGCCTGTAAAACCTATTGACGGCACAGACAGGTTGCCGTATAATGCTCTCTAGATACCCCTAGGGGGTATGGCGAAGCAAGAACCGTATTATAGAGAGCAGGGTTGGGAATGACAGTCAGTCTAATCCTAACGAAAACCGCTGCAGCCCTCGAAGGCCTTCTTAGCTGGGCGGCTGCTGGTACAAATCTTGCGGACCCACCTAAATAAACGGGAGGTAGCAAAGTGGGAAAACCTGTGGAAGTGAGTGATCAGACATTCGACCAGGAAGTAGTGAAAGCCACTACGCCAGTGCTTGTGGATTTCTGGGCAGCCTGGTGCGGTCCTTGCCGGATGGTCTCGCCGGTAGTCGACCAAATCGGCGAAGAGCAGGGAGACAAGCTCAAGATCGCCAAGGTAGACGTGGACCAGAACCAGGATGTTGCCGGCAGACTAGGTATCGCCAGCATCCCTACTCTTATTCTCTACAAGGGTGGCCAGCCCGTCGAGCGTCTGGTTGGTTACATGCCAAAGGCCCGGCTGATGGAGAGAATCCAGCCGCACCTGAAATAATATTCGTTAGGAAGCCTCGGGGTGGGAGGGCAAACTGTCTCTCCCACCATCTCCGGCTTATCCTCCGTATTTTGCCAGCGCTCTCTCATACAGGCTCCAGAGCACAGCATCGTTAACACCCGCGTCGATTATTTCCCAAGGGAATGCCTCGTCGGGCGTTCGCGCACGCAGATAGTCACTTGCGTCGAGGCCGTGAGAGCGAAGGGATTTGGCCCACTCGCCAAGCGTGGGAGCCTCCATGTCTGCCATGACGTCTGCCAAGCGCCGGTCGCCGCGGGCCAGCACTCCCTGAAGGTAGGCCCAGCGGCCGCTTTCAGCAGAGACTTCCACTCCCAGCCGCCCGAGCTGCCGTTTGACAATATTAAGACGAGCCACTAGCTCTCTTTCCCCCAGCATTTCGGCAAACTGGAAAGGTGTGTGGGGTTTGGGCACAAACGCTGACACGCTAGCGCGGACTCTAGAGGCCCGGTACCCCAATCTCAGTCTCGTTTGAATTCGGGAAACGAGTGCAGTTATGTCTTCTACATCCGTAATCGTCTCGGCCGGCAGTCCAATCATGAAGTAAAGCTTCAGTTCCTGCACCGCATGCCCGGCGGCCAGGTCCACTCCCCGCATTATTTGCTCCTCAGACATCCTCTTGTTTATGAGATGCCTCATCCGCTCATTGCCGGCCTCCGGAGCAATCGTCAGGGTCCTGGTCCCGGAGGAGACAATCATATCGACCAAGTAGTCGGTGAGTGTCTGCACGCGCAAAGAGGACGCAGTGACTCTGGCGCCCATAGTTTGAAGCTCGCGGACAAGTCCTTCGAGGTTGTGATAATCCGAGACCGCCGAGCCGACCAGGCCTATGGATCTCGATATCTCCATCCCTTTCCGGGCTTCGGCCACGATCTGCTCCACTCCCCGCTCGCGCAAAGGGCGAAAGGAATAACCGGCAAGACAGAAGTGACAGGCGTGCCCACAACCGCGGGCTATCTCGATCAGATAGGTATCGGAGAACTCGGTGTCCCCGGCAACAATAATCGACGCAGTGTCAAATGCGGACAAATCTCTCGCTATTTGCCTCGGTATCCGCTTAAGAGCCCCATTTTGGGCCACCGGGAGCAATATGCCATCTTTTGAGGCCTCGGCTCTGTAGAGGGATGGTACGTATGCGCCAGGTACGCCCGCCAAAGAAGCGAACATAGCAGGGCGATCGGAGAAATCGGAGCCCAGCAAGACCTCAGTAAGTGACGGCAGAATGGCTTCGGCCTCACCAGCGAATAACACGTCGAAGAATGGAGCCACCGGCTCCGGATTGGCGCTTGGCGCTGCACCCCCGCCGATGATCAACGGATGCCCGGGATTCCTATCTTCCGCCCGAACGGGTATCCTCGCGGCCCTTAGAATCGCGACGATATGAGGATAGTCGAGTTCAAATGGCACAGTGAAGATTATCAGGTCGAACCGGCTGAGCGGCTGCCCGCTCTCCATCGAGAGTGGCTGCTCACCACGTCCCAGCCGCATCTCTTCAGGCATGAACACCCGTTCGCACACGATGCCGCGCTGATCGTTCAGCCAGCCGTAAATGCTTTGCATACCGAGATTGGACATGCCTACATGGTAGGTGTTCGGGTAAACGATCGCCGCTCTAAGCCGGCCGCCCCATTCCTTGAACACCGTGCCATGCTCTCTCGACATCCTGGCCAATGCCTTCTCGCGATGACGGCGCTCCATGCTGGACCTCCAAAAAAAGAGCCCTTGGCGACAGCGCAAGGGCAAGGGCCTTTCTTACTCCGCTCGGTGCTCGCTACTCAGTCTTTCGCAACAACTCCATTTCCCGTCGCATGCTCTCCAGGTCTCCAAATGGACGGTAGACTGAGGCGAAGCGGATATAGGCAACTTGATCCAATTCTCGCAGGTGCCGCATGACGATCTCGCCGATCGCGTTGCTTGGCACTTCCGCCTCGCCGAGAGCAAACAATTCGCTTTCGATGTCCTCGATCATCTTGTTCAGCGCCTCAGTCGGTATCGCCCGTTTGGTGCATGCCTTCCTGATACCCTCTGATAATTTTCTGCGGTCGTATTCCTCCCGCCGTCCATCCTTCTTCACAACCGTCAAGCTGACCGGTTCCAGCCGCTCATAGGTCGTATAGCGCTGCCCGCAGCCGAGGCACTCACGGCGGCGGCGAATACTAAGACCCTCGCTCAGCTCCCGAGAGTCTATCACTTTTGAGTCATTGAAATGGCAATAGGGACATCTCATAAGAAGACTATAGCACAACAAGGCTGCCGGCTCAACCGGGAGCGACGGCGCCCATACCCACAGTACAGCAGATACGGGCGCGCTATTCAGCCGTCCAGCCGAGCCAACGAGCAGCAGCTAACGCTGGCTTCTGAACTTCAGGAAATCGGGGAAATCCTCATCCTCACGTGGTTTTGCCTCTGGTTCATAGACTTCCCGGCGCGTGGCAGTCGCGTGTTTGATCGACTGGCGGCGAGCAGAGTCGAATCCAGTGGCAATCAGTGTCACCTTCACATCAGTCCCCAATCGCGGATCAAGAACGGCGCCAAAGATGATATTGGCTTCAGGGTCAGCAGCTTGCTGTATGATCTCGGCGGCCTCGTAGACCTCCAGCATGCCTATCTCTTCTCCGCCGGTAACATTGAAGAGCACTCCCTTTGCGCCGTCTATGGAGATCTCCAAGAGCGGGCTCTCGATCGCCGCCTTTGCCGCGTCGACACACCGGTTCTCGCCGCTTCCAAAGCCGATGGCCAGCAAAGCCGATCCGGCATCAGACATGATCGCACGCACGTCGGCGAAATCGAGGTTGATCTCCCCATGAAGGGTGATCAAGTCAGATATGCCTTGGATCCCCTGCCGCAGGACGTCATCAGCCAGACGAAACGCTTCTAAGAAAGAGGTGCTCTTATCGGAAACCTGCAAGAGCCGGTCGTTAGGGATAGTAATAAGTGTGTCCACACATTCTCGCAGCCGGCTTATGCCTTCTTCAGCCACAGCTCGCCGCTTGCTACCTTCGAACGAAAACGGCCTGGTCACGACGCCGACAGTAAGAGCCCCAACCTCGCGCGCTATCTGGGCAACGACCGGCGCCGCGCCGGTTCCCGTACCGCCACCCATTCCCGCGGTAATGAACACCATGTCGGCGCCCTTTAGCACCTCAAATATCTCTTCACTACTCTCCTCGGCAGCCTTCCCCCCAATATTCGGGTTTCCACCTGCGCCGAGGCCTTTAGTGAGTTTGTCACCCATGCGGATCAGGTGGTGAGCTTGTGAGTGAAGCAACGCCTGCGCATCAGTGTTGGCGGCAATGAAATCGACCCCCCGCAGGTCCGCCTGGATCATGCGATTGACCGCGTTGCTGCCACCACCACCCAGCCCGATCACTTTGATCTGGGCAAAGCTCTCAACCTCAGGCATCTGCGGCATTCTAGAAACGGGCATTTTAGTCCCTCCAAACGGCTTCATTCAGTCTCGCGGCTCAATGCTCCAGTCTGCCCATGTGCAAGTTCAAATGGAGGTCATAAGAGAATCAGTGGATTCCACTGAACGTTGCGGTGATTATAGCTTAGGTCAGCCTCTATCACAACAGTAATTTGATGCAAATTTCGGGAATTTCCGAGATCTACAGAAAGTGCCTTCTAATGATAGCCAGGTTGTTGAACAGTCTGACTCCAAACGCTACAACTGCCGCAATGAAGAGATCGACTCCGAGCCGGTCGCCAACGAAAACGAGGGCGACAGCCAGGAGAGAATTGAACCCTAGTCCCGTAAGGAACACCCTGTTCTCGTAGGAGCCGTTCAGTTCGGCTCTCATCGCTCCAAACACGGCATCGAGCCCGGCAAGGATGCCAACGGCGGTATAGCGAGCGTACTCCGCAGGAATAGTGAATGAGAACTGCAACCCGACTAAGAAACCTATTAGTAAACCCAAGAGAGGCAACCACATCAGATCTTACCTGAACCTTCAAGATTGGCTGTTTCGCCGGTAGAAGGGCCGCTGGGTCGACGTGACATTCAGCTCCGACCAATCACGCCTTGTCGACAGAAACGCCTGGACAATTGCCAGTTTTTGATCCATCTCCTCCGGCCCGCCAAAAGCGATACTTTGGCCGGTGGTAAGGAACACTCGAATGCCCTTCAATTGGGAATACTCCACACTGGTGACGGTGACTCCGCATTTTTGGCCCAAATCATCGGTCAGACGTCCCAGGGCCAAAACCAGATCGGTGGGAATCTTGCTTCCAACGTCGGGAGAATCCCCACCCACAAGACTCACCTCAACGGTTCCTTCAGGAGACTGAGTCTTCTCTAATACGACCCCCTCCCTGTCTACCAGTACATAATCCTTTCCGCAGTGAAAGCCAAGAAACGGAGTGCGTTCGTCGATGCGCACCGATATCGTCCCCGGCAGAGTCACCCATACTTCCGAACTCCGGATGTAGGGAAGCGTCTGCAGACGGCTCTTAATGGCTGCGCCATCGACCAGTAGTGAATTCTGGCCTTTCGCGGCGACCAGCCGATCGATATCTGAAGCCGCCACTCGCTTGTTACCACTGGATTCTACACTAGTGATTGCAAGACCACCACTAGTGAGCAAAAACATCAGTGTGGCGGCAAAGACGATAGCGCCACACAGGCTGGCTATCCTGCAACCGCGCAGGCCCACACTAATGGCAGAGGGCCGTTGCCGCAACTGAGCTTCTCCACCGAGGTCATACGTGCTGGCCATGCGCCGTGGCCGTTCCCGCCGGCGCACTCCCCGGCCGCTCGTCATAGAACACCACCATCAGATGAAGTCTGGGACTGCGATTCCCGCCAACAGCGTTCCTTTTCAGCATGCCTTTCCAGCGCCAGTTCAATCAGGCGATCAATGAGATCAGTGTAGGAGAGGCCGCTCGCTTCCCACAGTTTGGGATACATACTGATGCTGGTAAAGCCCGGAATGGTATTGATCTCGCTGATAAGCACGTCTCCGGTAGCCCTTCTCACCAAAAAGTCCACGCGAGCCATTCCACTGCAGTCTATCGCCAGGAACGCCTTCACTGATAGCTCCCTGATGTTCTCGCTGATCTCGTTGGGCAGATCTGCAGGAATTACCAGCTTGGTGCCGGCGTCGATGTACTTGGCGCGATAGTCGTAGAACTCGTTGCAGGGAATGATCTCTCCCACCACGGAGGCTACCGGGTCATCATTGCCAAGGACACTGCACTCGTATTCCCCGCCGTCGACGAATTCTTCCACCAGCACCTTCCGGTCGAATCGCATCGCCTCGCGCAGGGCAGGCCACAACTCGGCACGGTTGTGGGCCTTGCTGATTCCGACGCTGGATCCCATATTGGCTGGCTTTACGAAGCACGGGAAACCGATGCTCTCCTCGACCACACACTCGACATGGTCATTCCGGTCAATGTCGCTCGCCCGAAACACCAGGTGATTTGGAACCGGCAGGTTGTGCTGCTGAAACACCGCCTTCATCAGCACCTTGTCCATTCCCACTGCAGATGCCAACACTCCGGCGCCTATGTACGGAATGCTCGCCAACTCCAACAACCCCTGGATAGTGCCGTCCTCGCCATTAGGGCCATGCAATACGGGAAACATAACGTCGATGCTGCCAAACACGTCCGACACAGGGGATGTCGGTTCGGGAACAAGTCCGGTCTCGGCAACCCGTCCGGGAGATGCGAGAAAGAGCGGTGACTTCCCCCCCTCAACTTGACCGGTCTTCAGTTGCTTCATGGGATCGCCGCTGACTAGCCACCTGCCATCTCTCGTGATGCCAACCGGAACGACATCATATCTCTCGGGATCGAGCACCGACATCACGGAGCGGGCCGAAGCCAGTGATACATCGTGTTCGCTCGAGCGTCCACCGAAGATGACGCCGACCCGTAGTCTCTTCTTCCTCATTGCTCCCCCAGGACCACAATCTCAAGACTCAGCTCAATGCCAAAAGACAAACTCACTTTCTCCTGGCAGAGTTCGATCAACGCCAGAACGTCGCTTGCACTGGCCTTGCCCGTGTTGACAATGAAATTGGCATGCACAGGCGATATCTCGGCTCCGCCGATCCTGAAGCCTTTCAACCCACATTGCTCAATCAGAGCTCCCGCAGCAAACCCTGGAGGGTTGCGGAAGACTGAACCGGCGGACCAGCCGCCCGGCTGAATACTGCGCCTTCCCGCAAGGTATGTGCGTGCCGTCTCCCTCAAATGCTCGGCGCTGTCGCGGCGAAACTCAAATTCTGCTCCCACAATTGGCCGTCGCTCACCTTCCCGCCCGGATTTCCACGGGCTGCTCCTATAGGAGAAGAGCATGTCCTCTCTGGTAATTTGCTTCCTGCCGCCGTCCTTTTCCAGTACCTCAACAAAGCGCAGGCAATGCGATACTTCGCCGCCGTGCGCCCCGGCATTGCCGGCAATAGCGCCACCCACGGTGCCCGGTATGCCGACTGCCCACTCGAGGCCTGCGAAGCCGCGATCGACAAGCTCTGTAGCAAGGTGGCTGAACGACATTCCTGAGCCTACCGATACAAAGGCAGAGACATCGCTACCTTCGAGGCTGTTCTGGTACCCACCAGACGCCGGGCCCGGTGCTATTTGGATGGCGCCTTTCGCGCCGGTGGCATTCTTGATAACCACACCAGGCATGCCTGCATCGGAGACGAGCAGGTTCGTGCCTGAACCAATGATGATGAACGGCAGAGACCTCTGGCTGGAGAAGGCGATGGCTTCCGCGATATCATCTGCAGAGTAGGCCACGCAGAAGAAATCAGCCGGGCCCCCAATGTGAAGAGAAGTGTGGCGGCTGAGCAACTCGCCCGCCATCATTTGTGGGCCAGATTGTTTGTCGCTGCCAATCGTCAAGAAACGGACGGCCTTTCGCTAGCGCTCAGGAATTCCTCGGCGACCTTCCAGACATCGCCGGCGCCTAGTGTCAAGAGCACATCGCCAGGCCGGAGTTCTCTGTCAAGGTAGCCGGTGGCCATCGCCAGTTCCGGAAAGAACATAGCCGCGCGGCCGGGCATGAGCTTGACAATATCCTCGCCACTCACTCCGAGAGTGTCGGACTCACGAGCGGCGTAGACCCCGGTCACAATAGTGACGTCGGCTTGCGCTAGAGCATCGGCGAATTCGCTAAGCAGAGACTTTGTGCGGCTGTAGGTATGAGGCTGGAAAACGCACCACAAACGCCGCCTTGGGTAACTCTGTCTAACGGCCTGAATGGTAGCCATGATCTCTGAAGGATGGTGAGCATAATCGTCTACCACCAGCACGCCATCTCGCACACCCTTTATCTCAAAGCGTCGCCTGACCGCCGAAAAGGTGCCCAGCGCAGCGGCTATCTCGTTTGCTTCAACGCCGACTCCCGTGCAGATGGCTATACATGCCAAAGCATTGGACACATTATGCCACCCCGGGACACGAAGTTCAACGGTCGCTATCCCTAGCCCTTCATGCTCCACCTCGAAGGTAGAACCTCCGGTAGATGAAGCCCGAACGTTTCGACTTGTCCAGTCCGCCCCGCCCGACATGGAATACTCTATCGGCGTCGGGCCATTCCTGGGGCGCAGTTGCCTCCCTAAAGCGGCACATCGCTCATCATCTCTATTGAGGACTACCAGACCGTTCGCGGGAATAGAAGACACGAATTGCTGGAAGGCCCGCTGTATTTGCTCTATGTCTCCATAGAAATCCAG
Organism: Chloroflexota bacterium; assembly: GCA_023480825.1. Taxonomy (GTDB): domain Bacteria; phylum Chloroflexota; class Chloroflexia; order JAMCWQ01; family JAMCWQ01; genus JAMCWQ01. Next base: position 21,069 of record JAMCWQ010000078.1, read on the forward strand.
ATGGTCTGCCTCGATATTGGTGACGACCGCCATCGTAGGCCGGAGCCGGAGGAAAGAGCCATCGAACTCATCCGCCTCGGCGACGAAGTACTCGCCAGCGCCATCATGGCCATGGGGCATGCCGGAAGAAAGGACCCCACCTACCGCGAAACTCGGGTCCAGGCCCCCCTCTTGTAGCACATGGGAAATCATCGCCGTAGTAGTCGTCTTGCCATGCGTCCCGGCGACAGCAATGCCACATTTCTCGGACATCAGCGCCCCAAGGAGCTCCGCCCGTTTGACGACATGAAGGCCGCGCCTTCTCGCCTCCACTATTTCCACATTGTCATCGCGCGCCGCCGAGGTTACTACAACCAAGCTGGGATCGTCCACGTTGTCTGGGGAGTGGCCGGCGAAGACTGTTGCACCAGCTTCCGCCAGCTTTTCGACAACTTTGCTGGAGCTTTGGTCACTCCCGGAGACTAGGCAGCCGCGCTCCAGCAGGATGTGCGCCAAAGCGCTCATCCCGATCCCTCCGATACCGACGAAATGGACTTTTCCCAGGTCCAGTGCTCTCTCCTATCCTCGGACCTTCAGCAATCTAGAGACAAATAATGCGACAAAGGCCACCACGGCGATCACCACCACCATGCTCGCCCAGCCCCAAATCGCCTCGAGGCCGGGAGGCTGCGTGCGGTCGATGGTCTGCATTCCTAGAGCCCCTAACCGGTCGCCGGTTTCAAACATCCAAAGCCCGGCCACCCGGCCTGTGCTGTTGATTAGTACAGAGCCCAACAGAAAGACGTTCAGGCAACCAAGGACGGCGCCAAAGACTCTGGATGGTGCCGTCACCAGGCTACCGCTGGCCGCCCACAAGCCGATAGCATAAGCCACGACTGCCCAGAGTGCAAATATCCCCAGGCGGACCCCAACTTCCGGAGCGTATTCGAGGTCAAACGCCGGTGTGCTCAGGTCCTTCCAACCCGCGGCACGCAGGATACCAGTCCCCCAAGCCAGGACACCATTTGCCATGTCGATGAACTGGGGCCACCAGGAGGTGCCAACCACATTTAGCGACACCATCCCAACCGCCAACATGGTGCATGTGACGGCTTCTCCTTTCCAGCCCCGTTTAAACCCGATGATCGCTCCAAGTGCGAAGAACAGGAAGAAGGCGAGGTTTATGTGAGTGCGAAGCGTGTCCATTAACCAACCTCCCATGCAGTCATGAAGGAATCCTCTACTGTTCCGGTATCATTGCTGCGGTCTTCGGCGTCCGGCCAGTCATCACGGCCTCACGCGAGATCGACAACAGCACTCCTACGCCAAGCATGGTCACAGACAATGATGAGCCACCATAGCTGATGAAGGGTAATGGTATCCCGGTAAACGGGATGGTCGTTGTCACGACGCCGATATTCAATGTCGCCTGCAGCACCCACCCAGGTCGTGATTCCCGTGGCTACCAGGACGCCGAACGAATCCGGCGCCCTCATGGCAATCGTAATCCCACGGATGGCGAAAGCCATGAACAGAAGGATCACAAACGTCGCCCCGATGAAGCCAAGCTCTTCCCCAATTACAGCAAAGATAGCATCCGTGTGAGCCGCAGGCAGCCAGCTAAACTTCTGGCGGCTGGCTCCCAACCCCACGCCGAACAACCCTCCGCTGCCCAGTGCGAGGAGTACCTGAATCGGATGGTATCCCATATTCAGCGGGTCCTTCCACGGATCAAGGAAGATCGTAATCCGGTTCATTCGATATGATGCAGTTGCAACCAACGCTACAAACGCCGCCGAAGCCATCGCGAAGCCACCGAATAGCTGGATCAGAGCTCCGCCGGCCACAAAGAACATGGCTACCCCGATACCCGCTATTACTACCGATGTCCCCAGGTCCGGTTCCATCATGATCAAGCCGATTACCAACCCAAGAGTAAGGCCAAACGGGATCAGCCCGTAAGTGAACTTGCCCAGCTTATCCCTCTTTTGTTCCAGCCAATCGGCGACGTAGAAGATGAGCAAGAGCTTCGCCAATTCACTTGGCTGAATCGAAATGAATGATCCCAGTACAATCCACCGCCTCGCCCCATCGATCTCCGGGCTGATTGAGCGGACGGTGACCACGGCGATTAGCATAGCCAGGACAATGGCCATGAGAGGTAATGAGAACCGGCGCCAGAACCGGTATGGAATCCGCGCAGCGACTGCCATAAGTACAGTGCCGACCACAAGCCATTGGACCTGACGCAGAAGCCAGTAGGCACTGTTGCCGGTCTGCACGTACGCGGTCGCGAAACTGGCGCTGTAGACCATCACCACACCGACCATGAGCAAGGCCACAACTACTGCCAGTAGCCAATAGTCTACACGCCTGGGAACGCCGGTGGAAGTACCAGTGCGGTTAAGAAACATCAACCTCGCTCTGCGATCTCTCTGACGAAACGCCGAAACAACTCACCCCGCTCGAATTCGTTGGCGAACATCCCGAAGCTGGCACATGCCGGAGACAAGAGAATAGCCCCACCTGGCTGCGCGGCTGTGTGTGCTAACTGCACTGCTTCCTCCATAGACAATGCTTCGGGGATCTCTCTGCGCCATCCCGCAGCGACGATTTCCGCCCTCAATCTCGGCGTTGCTGAGCCAGCGAGCAAGACAAGCGCTGATACGCGATTGACTATGGCCCTAGCCAGTTCTTGGAAGTCCAGATGTTTATCTGAGCCACCGGCAATGAGGACCACGGGGCAGCCCAGCGCCTCGAGCGCAGCCAAGGTCGAAGCCGGCGTGGTGCTAGTTGTGTCGTTGTAATAGGTAATTCCTGCTCGCTCGGCTACCGGTTCCAGGCGGTCCGGCACGGGGCCGAAGACTTTGACAGCCCGGGCCATTGATTCCACACTCACCCCGGCCGCTCCCACTGTTGCCATCGCCGCCAAGACATTCAGCAAATTGCCTTTCCCTGGCAACCCAACCGCGGAAACAGGGCAGACCACTTCTTCGAGGCCGTTCCAGCGCAACAAGATGTCCGTACCGACCACCAGCGACGCCTCGGCGCATTCGGGATCGGCGACGCCAAACCAGCGAACAGAGCCCTTAGCCTCCAGCGCAAACTCTCGCACCACATGGTCATCGCTGTTCAGTATGAGCACGTCAGCGGGCGATTGAGAGAGGAATATCGCCTTCTTCGCGGCAACATAGTCCTCCATATCCTTGTATCTATCCAAATGGTCGGGGTAGATGTTGGTCACGACCGCGATGTGCGGACTCATCCCCGCCTCGGCGAGCCCCTCCAGTTGCCAACTGGAGAGCTCCAGGACAACCCACGAATCGGGGTCCAGGGAGGAAAGCGATTCGAGAGCCGACACGCGCAAGTTCCCTGCAACCACGGTCTTCCTACCGTCCTGTTTCAGCATTTCGCCAGTGAGCATCGTCGTGGTAGTCTTCCCTTTGGTGCCCGTGATTCCGATGATCGGTGCGGGGCAAAGGCGGAAGAACAGGGTCATCTCCATTTCCACGGCCGCCCCGGATTCCCGGGCGGCGCTCAGAAACATGGATTGCCGAGGCACAGCGGGGTTTCGGACCACGATGTCCGCATTTTGGAAATCCTGTAGACGGTGTTCCCCAAGGACATAGCGTATTGGATACCGGCTCAGCTCTTCGAGAGACGGCGCCAATCTGTCCGGCGTGCGCAGGTCCGTCACTGTCACTTGAGCGCCTTGCTCGCAGAGAAAGCGCGCCACACCGAGGCCACCGCGATTGACGCCCAGCCCCATTACCAGGACTTTCTTACCTCGCAACGCCAGCATATCGTCACGTCTGGTCATTTCTTAACGCTCCAGCAAGCACGGCTGCGCTATCCAGATGAGTCTTTCGGGTAATCATGATAGTGCCAGCGCAATGCCCGCCATGGCACAAACGATGCCCACCAAATAGAATCTCATCGTCACCTGGGTTTCCGACCATCCCAACAACTCAAAGTGGTGGTGCAGCGGTGCCATCTTCAGCAAGCGCTTCCCCCTTGTGAGCTTGAAAAACAACACCTGTAACATCACAGACAAGGTCTCAACGACGAAAACGCCCCCTACAACCGGCAGGAGCAACCATTGGCCGGTGAGGAAAGCAGTGACGGCCAGAAGAGCACCCAGCATCAGGGACCCGGTATCGCCCATGAACAGCCTGGCGGGATGGGCATTGAACCACAGGAAAGCGAGAATGGCTCCAACTACAGTAAACGACAGGGCGACGACATAGTCTTGCCCCTGAAGAAAGGCGATGATGCCATAGGCGGCAAACGCCACCACTGAGGAGCCACCAGCTAGCGTATCCAGCCCGTCACTTAGGTTCACGGCGTTGGCCATGGCCACGATGGCAAAGGCGGCTATCGGCAGATACCAGTTCCCGATATTGACCTTGCCAATGAACGGGACGTAGATGCTAGTCAGATCCAAAACGAAATGCAGCGAGAAAGCGGCAACTACGGCGATCACCACCAGCCAGCCAAACTTGAAGCTGGCCGCCATCCCCTTCGCCGACGGCCGGCTAACGTTCAGGTAATCGTCGACGGCGCCAAGGGTGCCACAGCTGGCGATGACGGCCAGAGGCAGAAGCATCGACCAGTGCCCCAAAAGGTTGAACGACGCCGTCACGACAAAGACAGCAAAGGCAATCATAATTCCGCCCATAGTCGGTGTGCCGGCCTTCGCCTGGTGTGAGGACGGCCCATCGGACCTGATTCGCTTTCCTATCTGTAATTTCTGCAGTAGCCGGATAAGCGGCCCACCGATCAACAAGCCGATGACAAAAGCGAGGGCGGAAAGCATCAGAGAATAGGTCATCTCCTGGATGGAGGAGGGATGGATCTGACTTCGGGTCACGAGTGTATCAAATGGCAGGGACACATTGGTCAAGATCAATTGGTATCCAGTACCTCCTTAACCACCTCTTCCATGGCCATTCCGCGCGACCCCTTGAACAGAATATAGTCCCCTCGTTGGATGACGGACTTGAGATACGCGATCACTTCGGACTTGTCTTCGCAGTGCATTACCCGGTCCTCGGGCATACCCGAGTCGACGGCAGCCTGGCGCACGGTCCGGCAGAGCGGCCCACAAAGGATGAGCCGGTCCACTCCTCGGGCCGCCCGGCATCCAACTCGCCGGTGCCCTTCCACCTCATAGTCGCCAAGCTCAAGCATGTCACTCAGAACGGCGATGTGGCGTCCCGGGGTCTCCGAAAGAAGATCGAGGGCGGCCACCATGGAGTCAGGGCTGGCATTGTACGTGTCATCGATGAGTGTCGTACCCAATATCCCCTTCCGAATTGCCAGGCGGCCCTTCACCTCGAAGCTGGCCATACCTTCTTCAATATCCGGTGCACTGAGGCCCTCGACTAGACCAACGGCGGCCGCCATTAGGGCGGTATAAACGTTGTGACGGCCCAGAAGACGAACCCGGAAGGGATGGCTTCCGCCGCCCCATTGCAGGCGGAAGCCGATTCCCTCCAGTCCGAAACTTTCGATTTCGTCTGCCCAAATATCGCAGTCTGAGCTTGTTCCATACATGATCACGCTGCAACGAGCCTTGGAGCGCATGGAACGTACGTACGGATTGTCGTTGTTCAGAATGGCAACACCATCGCCCGGCAACGACGATATCAGCTCGGATTTGTTCTCTGCAATGGCCTCGATCGTCCCCATGCGTTCGAGATGAACCGGAGCCACGGTAGTAATGACGCCGATGCGAGGTTCGGCAATGGCCGCTAATTCCGCGATCTCGCCCATCCTGTACGCCCCACCCATCTCCATCACGGCCATTTGGTGGTGGGGCTCCAGTCTCAGGAGAGTGAGCGGCAGCCCATATTCCGTGTTCAGGTTCCCTTCGTTCTTCAGCACGCTGAAGCGCCGGCCGAGCACGGTTGCTATTAGTTCCTTGGCGGTAGTCTTGCCGAGGCTACCGGTGATGCCGATGACATCCACGTTGTGGCTCCGCCGCCAGAAATGGGCTAGGTTCTGAAGGGCCACCAGCGCATCCGGTACTGAGATTACAACAGGAGCGTTGGCATCGAGGGCTTTGGAGACCTTTTCGGAATCGGCCAGGACTGCCGTCGCACCATTTCTCACGGCACAGTCGACGAAGTCATGGCCATCATACCGCTCGCCGGGCAGGGCAACAAAGAGGGAACCGGGCTCGCACTGGCGCGAGTCGATACATACCGACGTAACCACGGAAGTATCCATTGGAAGACTGCTATCCTTCAGGATCAACTGTCCTTCAGTCCCGGCAATTATGTCACGTAGAGTCAGCATTCTTCATACCAAGAGCAAATTTCGCCAGATAATTCTAACAGACGTGTAACCGGGCGTAAAACCCAGCGATGACCTGTTGGGGCTACATATAGTCGCTACTGGCCACTCGCATCGGTCTTCTCAGTGGGCGGAATCCGGTAGTACATCAGAAGGTCACGGGTGATTTCGCCCACAACTGGCCCAGCCGTCCGCGATCCCCAGGGGTTATCGGCTGGCTTGTCCAGCTTAACAAACACCACGAACTTGGGATCGTTGGCGGGGGCGTAAGCAATGGTCGATCCGATTGTTGCCGTGCTATCGTAGCCGCCATCTTGTGGGACTTGAGCCGTGCCCGTCTTTCCGGCTATCAGATATCCCGGCACTCCGGCCTCTTTGGCCTCACCCCTGTTCACGGACTCTACTAGCATGTTTGTGAGTTCGTGCGCCACCTCGGGTTTGACAACTTGCCGCACTACCGTGGGCTGGGTATCGGTCACCACCTTGCCGTCCTGGATCACCTTCTGGACTATATAGGGCCGCATCAATTTACCGCCGTTGGCAACAGCAGCAACGGCGGAGACAACCTGAAGAGGGGTGGCCGATATGCCCTGGCCAAAGGAGTTTGTATATAGATCGATAGGTGTCCACCCCGAGGTATCATCCCCCGGTTGTTTCACAATGCCCGCCTCTTCACCCTGGAGATCAATGCCTGTAGGCTGCCCAAAACCAAACGCCTGAACGTAGCGGTAGAAGGCATCGGAACCCAACTGGGTGCTTACGAAGCTGGAGCCTATGTTGCAGGACCGGACCAGGACATCGGTCATCGATTCCTGCCCGTGGGCGGTGTGGTCCCAGTTGTAGATGGTGTAGCCATAAACAGTCACCTGGCCCTTGCAGTCGAAGGTCGTGGTGGGCTGTACTACTCCGGTGTCGAGGCCCGCGGCCATAGTGACGACCTTGAACGTCGAGCCTGGCTCGTACAAATCGGAAATCGCCGGATTCTTGAACAGCTCTTCATCCGTCGTCGCAAAGCGATTGGGATCGAACGTCGGGCGGCTGGCCATGCCCAGTATGGCCCCGGTCTTGGGGTCCATCACTATAATGGTGCCGCTTAGCGCCTTGTTGTCGGTGATAGCCTCATCTAGCCGGGTTTCTACAATATGCTGGACAGCAGAATCTATCGTAAGAACCAAGTCGCTTCCTTCTGTCGGGGGCTTCCATTCCCAAGTGCCAACCCCAATGCGGTTGCCGTTGGAGTCTCTTTCGGCTAGCATCACACCCGGCACACCACCCACGATACTATCATAGGCCCCTTCCACGCCATAGGCTCCCTTGTTTTCGTAATTGGCGAAGCCGAGCACCTGGGCGGCAAATTCTCCATCCGGATAGGTCCGCTTTACCCCATGCTCAATGTAGATCCCCGGTATGTTCATCTCCTCGAGCTTGGTGCTTAGCTCGACGTCCAGCCGCTGCTTCAGCAACACCCATCCGGAGTTTTGCTCCGAGAGCAGGGGAATTAGCTTCTCGGTTGGCTCGCCGATGACGCCGCTCAACACCCCGGCTACACTCGCCGGGTCTGTGATGAGCTGGGGAACGGCGTACACGTTGTCTGCGCTTATGTTCGAAGCAAGAACGTGGCCATTTCTATCGGAAATCGTGCCGCGGCGAGGTATTATCTGCTCTTCTGACCAATGCTCCGCATCGGCTTTCGAGGCTAGGACCGTGTGCTGGCCGATCTGAAAGTAGGCGAGGCGGCCGCTCAGCACAACGCCATAGAGCAAGAAGAAAGCCAGAAGGGCAATGAGCCTGCGGCGGAAAGTAAATTTTCGACGAGACAAAACGTGTTCTCCTCAATGCTGAACGCCAACAGGCACGTAAAGAAACTCGAAGTCCTTGACCGGCTGCATGCCTAGTTTGTCGCGCGCAGTGTCTTCGATCGAAGACAGCGACTCGTAACCCGCGATCTTGAGCTGGAGGGCCTCATTGGTGCGAACCAATGCCTCGTTCTCCGCTTTCAACTGCTCGATGCGATAGGCGTTGCTGGCGACGGAGCTTGTCTGCACAAGGTAAAGGAGGCTGATCGCGCCGCAGGCCAGGACCACCAGCATGCACATCACCGCGTGCTGCGGTACTGCCAATTGGCGCACCTGCAGCCGCGGCGCGGTGGCGCGCCTGCCCCTGGTTGCCGGCGTTGGCCAAGTTGCCGCTTCAGCCGTACTCTGTCGCATTTTACCCACACCTATTGCCATAGCTCGATCCTCTCTGCCACGCGTAATCTGGCGCTTCGCGCCCTTGGATTTGCGGCGACCTCATCCGGACCCGGTTTCAAGACACCCTTGGAAACACGCCTGAGGCGTGGCTTGTGCGAGCACGTACAGACCGGGGACTCAGGGGGGCAGATGCAGCCCTTGGCTTCCACTTCCATGAACCTCTTCACAATACGATCTTCGAGCGAATGAAAAGCAATGACGACAAGTCTGCCGCCTGTCGCCAGCAGATCCAGGGCCTGCTCCAACGCCAAAGACAACCTTTCGAGCTCATGATTCACGGCAATCCTAAGCGCTTGAAACGTGCGGGTGGCCGGGTGGATCTTCTCCCCGTGGCGGCCCCCAACCGCTCGCTCCACCAATGCCGCCAATTGTCTCGTGGAAGCCAGTGGCCGTTTGGCTCGCTCTTGCACAATCAACCTGGCGATCCGGCGAGAGCCCGGCTCCTCCCCAAATCGCCACAGCAAGCCGGCCAGCTCCGCTTCAGATAGGCTGTTGAGGAGATCGGCGGCGGTCTCCGGTTCACGAGGGTCCAAACGCATGTCCAGCGGGCCATCGACCATGAAGCTCAATCCCCGGTCGGCATCAGAAAGCTGCACCGACGAGAACCCTAAATCGAAGAGCACGCCGTCCACGCCCACGTAGCCTAGTCTCTCCGCCACCTCGCGCAAGCGAAAGAAGTTCTCGTTCACCAAGATCGCTCTCTGGCCAAACCTTGCCAGCCTTGCCGCCGCTATCTCAATAGCCTTGGGGTCAGCATCGAGCCCAAGCAAGAGCCCGTCTGGAGCGGATCGCTCGAGAATCCCTTCGGCGTGCCCTCCGGCCCCCAAGGTACAGTCGATGTATCTGCCTCCCGGATGCACCGTCATGGCCGACATCGATTCCTCGAATAGGACGGAGACATGGGAAGCTTCCATTGATCAGCAGACCTCCAAGATCATATAAGGTCCGTGAGCCGTTCGGCGATAGAAGCGCCCTGATTATCCACAAACGTCTCCACCTCAGCCCATTTGCCATTGCTCCAAATCTCGATATAGGTGTTCATTCCCACCACTATCACGTCGGATTCGAGTTGGGCAAAAGATCGTAGATGAGGAGGAAGAATGAGCCGCCCCTGCGCGTCCAGTTCAGAGTCCACTGCGGAGGCGAAGAACATCCGGCGCAGGTTGCGTGCATCGGGGTCGGTAATGGAAAGCGAATTGACCTTCTCGGCCAGAGGCTGCCACTCGGCAAGCGGGTAAATCGTCAAGCAGGTGTCAATTCCCCTGGTCACCACGAGCCCACCGCGGAGTCCCTCTCGGAACTTCGCCGGTACGGCAATCCTTCCTTTGGCATCGATGCTGTGCTCGTAGCGTCCCAGAAACACGTTGCTGGCTCCGTTGCGGAAGGTGTTTTGGTGAGTAAGCGGCGAGATATCCACATGTCCCACCACTTTTCCCCACATTTCACCATAGTTATCCACATTCTATCCAAATCACGCCCCATGTAAAGACTTTTATCCACGACTTTGCAGCGGAGTTGGGAAATGAGAATGATGGAAGCACGTTTTTGGAAAATGTCGAACATTGTTCCCTGAACTGCATGGCTGAACAAGCCGGAGGAGTGGCAGAAATGTCATTCCGAAGGAGCGGCCGGATTATGACGATATTCTGGGCCGGGACGTAATAGCGGCTGAGGAATCCGTACCTCTTGGTGGGGAGCCCCGGCAGACAGACAACGGATTCCTCAGCCGCTCCCGATTGAGGGCCAACTGTCTCCTAGCGAAAGAGGCGGGGCTTTCGGAATGACAGGAGCCGTTCCCCTTCTCTCAGTTCTTCCGCCGAAGGATGGGAGAAGGGGCCAGGGGATGAGGGCCTAACCACCGAAAGAGGCGGCAGGGCACGAGACCCTGCCCTACGCTTGCCGGCCTGGCGGCCGGCAGTCAGAATAAATTCCGGCCAGCGGGACATCCCCTCATCCTGCCCATTTGACCCTTTGACCCGTTGCCCCTTCACACCGGCTTGCGCCGGACTCTCTTCTGCGCGGTGATGGCTTGGGTTGCCAGGCGGTCGGACTTGGCATTTCGCTCCCGCGGCACGTGGGTGAAGGAGACTTCCTCGACCTGTTTGATCAACTCTATGACCTGCTGGTACAAACGCTGCAACGTGGCATCGCGCACTTTGTACTCCCCTTTGAGTTGCTTCACCACAAGCTCGCTATCGAGGAAGCAGTCGAGCCGCTCCGGCCTGTATTTGAGCGCGGCCTTCAGGGCAAAGAGGAGAGCGTTGTATTCGGCCTGATTGCAGGTCATCACCCCAAGAGGCTCGGAGATAGTCTCGAGCACTGTGCCGCCGGCTTGCACGACACCGCCCGCTCCGGCCAGGCCGGGGTTTCCTTGAGAGGCGCCGTCACTGTGGATGGCTATAACCCGGAGATCGGGTCCTTGGTTAGTGCGGGGCATATAATATCCGCCCGCAACTGCAGTAAACTACTCGCTGCCCGGAGCGGCACTCCTGCAGCGTCGCCTTTGGCAGTGATTCCCGGCAGCCCGAACACATGCCGTTTTCCACCACCGCCACCGCCAAGCCCCTCCTGGTCTTTCGCAACCTTTCGTACTTCGCAAGTAATTCGGTATCGAGCCCGGCAGCAGACTCCAGATGGGCGGTGCGCTGCCTGTGGAGCTCGGCGATCTCCGCTTCCAGCACGATCCGCTCCTGAGAGAGATTGGCCGACTCCTCCGCCCATGCTTGTTCGGCCCTAACCAGTTCTGCGCGGGCTTCGGCGAGTCCGGTTCCGGCGGCCTCATCAGCCAGCATGGCTTCCAACTCTCTCTCCTCCAGTAGGGATTTCTCCTCCAGAAGGCGGGACCTTTCCTCTTCCATGTGGGATAGCTGGCTCTGGTTCTTGATTCCGCCAACACGCAGCCCTTTGTCAATGCTCGCTAGGCGCCGGTTCAGGTCGGACTCCTCCGCCTCTATTTCGGGCAAGGCGCTCTGAGCCGCCCTCACCTCCGACTCCCGTGATTCGACCACGGCACGCGCCAGCGGGATGCTGTCATCTGTTCGAAGCCGCTCGTCTATTCTTTCGATGGCCGCAACCCGGGCATCGATTTCCAGGTCTATGTGCTGTAGCTCGTGAAGGTAGCGCACGCTATTCATCTAAGTCTCCCCGGTGGCACACTGCCGCCTCGATTCAGCTTATCAGATTTGCCTAAATGCAGCAAGGTACCATTGACATAGAACGCCTGTTCTGCTACCATTAGAACGTACGTTCTATTATTATTGGCGGCGCATACGGCTAACCGGACGTAAAGATTGAAGGTGAAAGAAATGACTTACCTCGCCTGGTATGACGATGACCGGAAGAAGCCGGCCCGGGAGAAGATCGATGAAGCCGTGAACAGATTCGTCGAGAAATACGGCTACTCGCCCAATCTGTGCTTGGTCAATGAGAGCGAATCCGTGAAACATGATGACCTGGTTGTAAAGCCGGTGCACCGCGTTGCTCGTCACACCTACTGGATCGGCTATGACCAAACACTGGCCGGCGGAGCGGCTTGCGACTAAGCGGATATCAACGCGATCAATGCTCCATTCTCCACGGTCTGGCCCGCCTTCACCACAAGCTGGCTGACGACGCCTGACCGGTGCGCCAATATTTCGTTTTCCATTTTCATGGCTTCCAGCACGCAGACAACATCGCCGCTTACCACGGCCTGGCCGGCCTCCACCAGCACACTGATCACCGTCCCCTGCATGGGACTTACTACCGCTTCGGAGTCCGCCGGGTATTTCCCTCGCACCATCCTCTTTTGGACCGGTTTCCGCCGGCCATCTGGTCCTTCCGCCAGCTCTGGCGCGGTCACTCGCACTGTGTAAAGCTTGTCGTTTATTTCGACCTGGATATCCCTTACCCGGGTGTCGCCCGCGGCCGGGGCGACAGGAAATCTGCCAATCGGAGACCTCGTCTCGGGGAACAGGGAGGAATCGAGATCATTCTCTACGAACTGGGTAGTGGCATTGCCGGCGGCAAACACCGGGTGAGCAATGACTTGCCGGCAGAACGGAATAGTGGTCTTCACACCTTCGATCTGGAACTCGTCCAGAGCCCTCAGGGTGCGCTGGCGGCACTCGGCCCGGTCTGTTCCCCAGACGACGAGCTTGGCGATCAGAGAATCATAATGCTCGGGAATCGTGTAGCCGGGGTAGGCTCCACTATCGACCCGCACCCCAAATCCGCCAGGCTCAGAATAATAGGCAATCGTCCCAGGGGTAGGGCGGAACCCGTTCGACGGGTCCTCGGCGTTGATGCGGCATTCTATGGCATGCCCTTGCGGCATGATATCCTCCTGCCGCAAGCTGAGCTGCGCCCCGCCGGCAAGCCTGAGCTGCTCCTTGACAAGGTCCACACCGGTCACCATCTCTGTCACCGTATGCTCCACCTGGATACGCGTATTCATTTCCAGAAAGTAGAATTCGCCATCGGCGCTCAGTAGGAACTCCAGTGTGCCCGCACTCGAGTAGCCGGAGGCGTTGGCGGCGCGCACCGCTGCTTCTCCCATACGTCTCCTGACCTCGGGACTAATGGCCGGCGAGGGGCTTTCCTCGATGAGTTTCTGGTGTCTGCGCTGTATTGAGCAATCCCTCTCTCCTAGATAGACCGCATTGCCGGCCCCATCCGCCAATATCTGCATCTCGATATGCCTCGGGTTGGAGAGGTACTTCTCGATGTATAGGCTGGCGTTGCCGAAATAGCCGCTAGCCTCGCGTGCGGCTCCTTCGAAAGCCGGTTCCACCTCGCTCCCTTCCCTGGCTATCCTCAGCCCCTTGCCACCACCGCCCGCTACCGCCTTAATGGCGACCGGATAGCCAAGATTGTCTGCAACAGACCTGGCTTCCATCACGCTTTGGACCGGCTCGAGTGTTCCAGGAACCACAGGCAGCCCGGCAGCGGACATGGTCTGGCGAGAGACAATCTTGTCGCCCATGGCCTCGATGGCCGAAGCCGGAGGCCCGACGAACTTCAATCCGGCTGCTTCGCACTGCCGGGCGAACCCGGCGTTTTCTGCCAGAAAGCCATACCCCGGATGAATGCCATCGGCCCCGCAGTCCAGGGCCGTCTGGATGATCCGGTCGATGTTAAGGTAGCTCAGAGTGGGGGCAGCCGGCCCTATGAGATAGGCCTCATCGGCATAGAAGAGGTGGGCCGCTTGCCGGTCGGCTTCCGAATAGACGGCGACCGTCCCGATGCCCAACTCGCGGCACGCCCGCATTACCCGAATGGCAATTTCCGAACGGTTGGCAACAAGCACCTTCCGCAGCATCGTTGCTAGGTCCTCCTAAGTGGTCCTGAGACGGGCGGCATTGCCCCAAGAATAGGCGATTGGCAACGGCTTTGCCGGTGGAGGAAGGCCCGGGCGCGCCGCTTCCCGCCACCGGTCGCGGGACAGCGGGGTTGAATCAGGCGCCGCGTTCGCCTGGCGAAGCCACTGCTCGATAGCAGCCGATATCGCCTTCAGCTCCTCCGCAGGCGGCTGAGGGTAGACCTCAAACTCCAGCCCGTTATCCATGTAGTCTCCTGCTACAGCGGAATGTTCCCATGTTTCCGCGGCGGCAAAGTCTCGCGCTTCGAAAGAGACGTCTCGAGGGCGCGAATCAACACCGGCCGCGTGTCCTGGGGCTCGATTACGTCGTCGACGTAGCCCCGCTCGGCCGCCACGTACGGATTGGCGAAACGCAACTTGTAGTCTTCGATCAGCTCCCGGGCACGGCTTGCCGCGTCGCCCGACTGGCTCAGTTCCTGCCGGAAGATGATGTTGACGGCCGCCTCCGGCCCCATGACGGCTATCTCGGCTGTCGGCCAGGCGAAATTGAAATCAGCGCCGATGTGCTTCGAGCACATTACGTCGTACGCGCCTCCATAGGCCTTCCTTGTGATCACTGTGAGCTTGGGAACCGTCGCCTCGCAATAGGCGTAGAGAAGCTTCGCCCCCTGCCTGATGATTCCCCCATACTCCTGGTTCGTGCCTGGCAGGAATCCCGGTACGTCCACAAAAGTAATGAGCGGGATGTTGAAGGCATCGCAAGTGCGGACAAAGCGAGCGCCCTTGGTGGACGAAGCTATGTCCAGGGTGCCGGCCAGCACCCTTGGCTGGTTTCCTACTATGCCCACCGGATGGCCGTTGAGCCGGGCAAAACCGACCACGATGTTGTCCGCGTAGCCCTCGTGGACCTCCAAGAATTCCCCGTCGTCCACAACTGCCGTGATGACTTCCTTCATATCGTAGGGCTTGGTAGGGCTGTCCGGCACGATGTCAATCAGTCTCTGGTCCCTGCGCTCCGGATCGTCCTCCGGCTTGAAGTAAGGAGGGTCTTCCAGATTGTTCGACGGCAAATAGCTCAGCAAGGCCCGCACGCCATCGTAAGCGTCCTGTTCATTTTCAGCGGCGAAATGGGCTACTCCGCTCTTGGTGCTGTGAGTGACCGCTCCGCCAAGCTCCTCGAAAGTCACCTCTTCGCCGGTGACGGTCTTTATGACTTCCGGCCCGGTTATGAACATCTGGCTGATGCCCTTCACCATGAAGGTGAAATCGGTGAGCGCGGGGGAGTACACTGCACCGCCGGCACACGGTCCGGCGATTACGGATATCTGGGGGATCACGCCGGAAGCCAGCACGTTCCGGTAGAAAATGTAGGCATACCCCGCCAGGCTAACCACGCCTTCCTGTATGCGCGCTCCGCCAGAATCATTGATGCCGATGATGGGAGCACCCATCTTGAGGGCCAGGTCCATCACCTTGACTATCTTCTCGGCGAAGACCTCGCCAAGGGAGCCGCCGAAAACCGTGAAGTCCTGGGGGAAGACA
>JAMCWQ010000095.1 GCA_023480825.1 Chloroflexota bacterium
CGGTCGCGAGTCGTGACGGCCGGCGGCGCCGTGCGGATAGCTTCCTCCACCACGTGGGCCGGGAAACGAACGATGTTGCCGCCGGAAACAGTGCAACCGGCGGATCGGAGGAGGTGATGGCGGCGATGAGTGGGACCAATCTCGTGCACGACGTCGGCTACGTCGAAAGCGGCCTCACCTGCTCACTGGAGATGTTGGTTTCCATGAACGAGGCTCACGGCTTAGTGAAGCGGATCATGGACTGAATCGACGTGAACAAGGAGACGATGGCCGTCGACCTGATCAATGAAGTCGGTCCGGGTGGAGACTTCCTCTCGACGGAGCACACTCTAAGACACTACAAAGAAAACTGGTTCCCGAGCCTACTGGACCGCTGGAACTACGACCAGTGGGAGCAGAACGGCAAGAAGACCATGAGCCAAAGAGCGAACGAAAAGGTTAGAGAGATACTGGAGACCTACGAGCCCCAGCCGCTTCCTGAGGCTGTTAGTGAGAGAATCGCAGAAATAGTCCGGCGAGCGGACCAACAGCACATTTCGTGAGTATTGAGCTACAAGCGGTTGTAGGGGCACGGCGCCGACGTGCCCGACAGGTGGTTCTCTGGGCGTGTCAGCGCCGTGCCCCTACCAGATCTACCTTTTCGAAAACCGCTGTAAACAGACTCAGTTGAGAAAGGAGCAGACATGATCAAGATTACGAAGCAGCAGTACGTTTGCGTGATGGACAAGAATAACCCGCCCGCGGCGAAGGTCCCCTGCGGAGAGCCGGTGCTGTTCGAGGTAGAAATCACCCTTCGCGAATTGGTTGACACAGGCAAACTGCCGGAGCATATCGACTTCGATACGTTGGTGCAGGCAACCGGACCCGCCTTCATCGAAGGAGCTGAGCCGGGCGACATTCTGATCGCCGAGTTCAAGAACCTGGTGCCCTACCACGCCGGGTGGAGCGCAGCCCTGACGACATATGGCATGTTGCAGGACGAGACCAAAAAAGACTACACTAAAGTGGTGCCGATCCGGAATGGAAAAGCCTTCTGGAGCGATAAGCTTCAAGTGCCCGTGAAGGTCTTCCCAGGCACCGTGGGTGTCGCTCCCAAGGGCGAAGGGGTCAACTGCGTATCTCCCGGCCCTCATGGCGGCAATATGGACAACACCGACCTGACCGTGGGCGCCAGGCTTTTCCTGCCCGTCGCTGTCCCCGGCGCACTATTCCAAATTGCCGATATCCACGCTGTAATGGGCGATGGGGAGGTAGGCGGCACGGCCATCGAGACAGGGGCGGACGTGACTGTCGAGTTCGACCTTGTGAAGGGCGTGCCTATCGAGGGTCCGATGGTAGAGAAGCCGGAGTGGATAGCCCTTGTTGCCTCGGAACCCAACCTCGAAGAAGCGGCGCGCGAGGCCAGCCGGCGAGCGCGCAAGCTGGTGAGCGAAATCGAGGGGCTGGAAGTGGAAGAGGCAATTTGCTTCGTCAGCAACTTCGGGGACCTAAAAGTGTGCCAGTCGGTGAATTCCTTGCGCACCATAGAGATGCGGCTGCCCAAATGGGTGTTCTCTAACAAGAAGGGGTTGGAGAAGTACGGTTTCCGTTGGGGATAGGTCCCCAAAGGTGGGGCCACACTGGACTGGGGAACATTAAGTGAACACAAAGGTAGGATCGACTTCAGTCGGCTTGCCGGTCGCCAGGCCAGCCGTATCCGATGCCGCCGTGCGGGCCGTTACAGGCGACCAATGCGACTGAAGTCGCACCTACCAGACAATGTCCTAATTGGTCAGAGGTTGTAAGCGCCTTGTTTCGGAATCCCCCTTTCCCCTTTGAGGCGGAAGAGGTGTATAAGGGATTCATTATACTCAGGGTGAAGTAGTGAAGGTAACACTCCGGGACCTAGCAGAGAGGCTGGGTCTATCGATTTCCACGGTCTCCCGCGCCCTTGCAGATGACCCTCGTATTAGTCGCGAGACCAAGCGGCAGGTGACCGAGACCGCAAAGCAACTGCGATACCGCCCGAGCGTGCTGGCGCGAGGACTCAAGACACGTCGCACGATGACAATCGGGCTGATCGTCATCGATGTCACCTATCCTGTCTATGCCTCCATTGCTCGTGGAGTAGAAGATGAGGCACACATCGCCAAATACAACGTGATAATCTGCAATTCCGACAGCACGCCGGGCAAAGAGTACCAGTATATCGAGAACCTCCTCGAGAGGGGAGTGGACGGAGTACTGCTGACCCCGGTCGGTGGCCCGACGGTGCAATGGGACATACTGGAAAGAGAAGCGATTCCCTTTGTGCTCATAGAAGGCGACGATGACGACAGCCCGTCCAGTTCTGTTCGGGTGGACCACGCCCGGGGAGGGCATTTGGCAACCGACTACCTCGTTGGTCTGGGACACCAAGATATCGGGCTACTTTGCGGACCAACCAGCTTTCCCTGGAACAGGCAACTGTACGATGGGTACCGGCAAGCGCTCGACAAAGCCGGAATTCCCTTCCGCTCTTCCCTCGTCATCCAGGCCGACCTGGACCTTACCAGTAGCTACTACGCGGCGTCCGAGCTGCTCAGCTCCGCCGGGCCACCGACAGCGATCTTTGCTGGAAGTGACGTGACGGCCTATGGGACATACCGGGCATTGAGCGAGCGGAATCTCTCCGTGCCCGGAGATATCTCGGTCATCGGCTATGGGGATATCCCGATCGCTCGCGTCCTCTCCCCTCCCTTGACCACAATCAGCTACGACAGCTATCAAATTGGCAAGACCTCCGCCCGGAGGCTGTTCAAGATTCTGGAGGACCCCGAAGGCTGCGGCACAGCGCACCTTGTCATACAGCCGGAGCTTGTCGTGCGCAAGTCTGCGGCCCCGCCCCGAAAAGGGTCAAAGGGTCAAAGGGGCAAGGGTCAGGACGGGCCAGAGAAGTGACGATGCCGGCTCTGTCATTCCGAAAGCCCCGCCATCGCTAGCCGTAGGACCACACGTGCTGAATCGGGGCGGGGCTGAGGAATCCGTGCCCAGTTGGGATGAGCTCTGGCACTAATCCTCCTTTCACCCTGCAAATTTCGGGTTCCTCAGGCGGTATCCTGATCAGATCCCCTTGTCATGGGGGCATTACAGCAGTCTTGTCAGGTGGGCATTTGCTGATCTGGCGCCTGCCAACGTGAAAGAGTATAAGGCCACCAAGTTGCGGATTCCTCGGTCGCTATGCCCGACCTCACCTAGGGTAGCATCTCTGTGCAGTCGCTCCTTCGGAATGACACTTCCGCCCTCTACGCGCTGCTTTCCAGCTTGTGCTATAATATGGATGACGATTGCAAGTAATTGCAACTGCATATTCTTGCATGGTTACGCTTTGTTCTAAAGGAGTTCGCCAGTGAAGGAAGCACTGCGCAAGAAAGGAGTCCCGCTAACGCCCCAGCGGTTGATGATCCTCGACGTGCTGCAAGGTAGCCATGACCACGTCAGCGCGGAGGACATCTTTCACGAGGTCCAGAAGTCCTACCCCTACATTAACATATCCACCGTTTTCCGCACTCTGGACCTGCTGAAGGATTTGGACATGGTGACGGTAACCGATTTGGGCGGTGGGTGCCTACGGTACCACACCGTGACCAATAGCCATCATCACCACCTCATTTGCCATCGTTGCGGGAGCACTACCGAGATCGAAGATAGCGTGCTGGAGCCAGTGCGCCGGGCCATCGACGCAGGCTACGGTTTCGAGGCTCAAATGCACCATTTCGCCATCTGGGGGCTGTGTCGAGAATGCCGCCACACAGACAAAGAGCAACAATAGGCTGTTTCGTCCACAGTGCTCGGTGGCAAGTCTAGAGTAGATGAAAGGAGAACGAGCGTGCATATTCCTGATGGATATTTGAGCCCGGCGACGGCGGTGGTGATGTATGGAGCAGCCGCGCCATTCTGGTATCAGGCGGTGGGAAAGGTCAAGGAAGTGTTGAAGAGCCGGGCCGCGCCTTTTGTGGCAGTCTTTGCGGCCTTTTGCTTCGTTATTCAAATGCTCAACATCCCCGTCCCCGGCGGGACCACCGCACATGCCGTCGGGTCAGTACTTATGGCAATCGTGCTAGGACCATGGGCCGCGGTCATTGGGGGCTCCACCGCCCTCATCATACAAGCATTCTTCTTCGGCGACGGCGGCATCACCGCCATTGGGGCAAATTGCTTCAACATGGCCATTGCCATGCCCTTTGTTGGCTATGCCGTCTACAGGCTACTGGCCGGTAGACTGCCATCGGTGCGCCGGCGGACCATAGCAGCGGCAATCGGCGCATACATCGGCGTCAACGTTGCAGCCTTGCTCACCGCACTTGAGCTGGGACTGCAACCCGTATTCTGGAGTGAAGGCGGCAAGGCTCTGTACAATCCATATGGCCTGGGCGTGACCATTCCGGCCATGATGACGGTGCACCTGACGATCATCGGCATCGCTGAAGCGGCTGTAACCGGGGCGGCAATCGCCTATTTGGCCAGGAGACATTCCGAAATATTCGAGGACGGCTGGGCAGCCAAGGGCAAGTCTCTTGCGCTCGGTAAGATGGGTTGGGCGCTGGTCGGCATTCTGGGCGCTCTCGTGATAGCCACACCACTAGGGCTAATCGGCACGGGCTCTGCCGATTTCGAATGGGCGGCAGAGCAACTGAAGGGCATGGTCGGTTATGTACCGTCGGGTCTGAGCAGCATGGGGACGGTATGGAGATTCGCCCCACTTCCTGACTACACGCTTCCAACCCTAGGGGCCAACTCCGGATTCTTGGAACAGTCCCTCGCTTACATTCTGTCCGCGGTCGTTGGAGTTTCACTATTGTTCGTCGTCTTCTTTGCTACCCGCATAATCCTGAATCGACGGGCAAATCGCAACGCAACATGAATGGATAACTGGGAATCACATGCTTAGACTGACATTGAGACGCAGAGACTTTGTAGGACGCTCCCTATCCGGGATGACCGGCGTACTGGAACGAGCACTGTATAGTGAAGAGGAGGCCCGCCAACCGGGCCTCCTACAGTCCATGGACCCCCGCGTTAAAATAGTGGCTGTTCTGCTTCTGATCCTGACCGCCGCTCTAGCCCACCACTTAATAACCGTTGGGGTAGTATATGGGTTGGTGCTACTGCTGGCCTATTTCTCCAACCTGAGCTTATCCAGCTTCGCCAAGAGAGGCTGGCTCGGCATAACGCTTTTCTCAGCAGCTGTCTTCGTGCCGGCCCTTTTCCTGCTTCCAGGGCATCCACTCCTCGTTTTGCTCGAAGGTCCACCAATCCGGCTGGCCATTACAGACGCGAGCTTATACAGCGCGGCGCTCTTCGTCGGGCGCGTCGGTACCTCGGTCTCTCTAGCCTTGTTGCTGGTATCAACCACTCGTTGGGCGGACCAGCTGCGTGGTATGGGGCGCCTGCGGGTGCCGGAAGTGTTTGTGGTGGTGCTGGGGATGACCTACCGCTATATCTTCCTGCTGCTACGTGCTGCAAGCAACCTGTTCCTGGCGCGTGCCAGCCGGACCGTGAGCGCAACTTCCGGCGCGGAACAAAGGCGATGGGCCGGGTCGGCGGTAGGTGTGCTGGTGAAACGCTCAGTGAAACTAAGTGCGGATGTACACTTGGCAATGCAGGCCAGGGGATTCAGCGGCACAATCCGCACCCTGGATGAATACATAATGCGCGACGAGGACTGGTTAATGCTGTTTCTCACTGCCTTTGCTGTGGCTGGGCTAATACTGCTCGATGGGAGACTGCCTTGGGGATAGACATTCAATCTGTAATCATGCGTCTCATAGACGTCTCCTATTCCTATGCCGGGCGCTATCCGGCTCTGATGGATGTGAACCTTTCCATCGGCGATGGGGAGCAAGTGGTGATACTTGGGGCAAACGGCTCGGGCAAATCGACCCTGCTGAAGATCATGGATGGGCTCATCCGGCCCGACTCCGGCCGGCTCGAGGCCTTCGATGAGGATGTCACCACCATTGTCGATGACCCTGCTCGAAGTAGAGACCTTCACCGGCGAGTAGGATTGGTCTTTCAGGATCCGGACGTCCAGCTTTTCTCGCCAACTGTCTGGGACGATGTGGCTTTCGGTCCGCTGCAAATGGGATGGCCTCCAGAGGACGTGCGCAGGCATGTTTCTGAGGCCCTTGAAACAATGGAAATCACGCATCTGGCGCAGCGCGCTCCCTATGAACTCTCCGGGGGTGAGAAGAAACGGGCGGCCATAGCCACCGCGCTATCGCTTGATCCGGACGTCCTACTCCTGGACGAGCCTACCGCCAGCCTGGACCCGCGCAGCAAGGCGGTGCTAGTGGACCTGATTGCCCGCTTAGGACAGGAAAAGAAGACCATCGTCACCGCGACGCAGGAACTGGAAATCGTCGAGGCAGTGGGGAGCCGGGCCATTGTTTTCGGCGATTCGGAACACCATCCCATCGCTGACGGCCTCGTATGGGAAATACTCCAAGATACAGAGCTCCTCCTGAGCGCCAACCTAATTCATGAGCACCTGCACTATCATGGCCCCATCCGTCACATCCACCGCCATGAAACGGCCGGCGGGCACCACTCGTGAACAGCGTAGCACAGGGTCTCGTGCCCTGTGACCCCAGCTTGTGGCAACAGGGCGCTAGGGGCACGACCTCAGCCCGGACGTGAAACGGATCACGATGGCGCACACAGCGGTACGCCACTACAGTGGAGTGTAATGCCGGCGGTTGCGTCAGCACCAGCGACAAACCTAGCCAGCTGGCGCATATTATGTTATCCTAACCCATCGCCTTTCTCTCCCGGCGGTCGCTCGCCGGATACAGGAGAGCAAGTAGCAGAGAGCGGAGCAATAGCCCAATGAACATTCAACCGCGGTGGCCGGGGCCGGCAGCCGCTCTGGCCCTTCTACTCTTCTTCACCCTGCTCGGGGCAGGTAGCGCCTGGGCGGCGCCGGATATGATAAGCACTCAAGCAAGGGCTGGGAACCCTATGCAAATTACCGGCCCTGTTGAGGCGGCGGGCAACAACCCGGCATGGTTTGCGCTTAGCGACAGCCAGGGCAACGAGACACAAGCCACTCCCCAAGCCGTTCAGGGCACCTGACCAGGCAGAATCAAATTGGGTCAGTTCGACCTGAGTCAAGTCCTGATAGTTGGCGGCATTGTGATTGCCGGCGGGTCGTGGGCGCTCGGTCATTGGTTGGGCCGCAGCGAAATCGACAAGCCTCGCGAATAGTACCAAATTCCTAGTGGCCAATGACCCATTTGTCCATTGTCGCGGTTCTCGCCTCCACCGATAATTTTGGTAGAGCTTATTAAGCTTTGGCAAGATCAGGAGGAGGCTATGGCCCGTAACCAAGAACGACCAATAGACACCAGTCTATGGCTGACCACCAGCGAAGCAAGCCGGTTTCTCGGGGTCAGCGCGAACACGCTCAGGCTCTGGGCCAATGATGGGGTCCTGCGGAGCTACCGCACGGCCGGCAACCACCGGCGTTTTCACCGCAGCGATTTATTGGCCTTCCTAACAAGAGAAATGCACGGGGTGCCGAGGAGCGATTTCCACTAGAGGGCTTCCTTAGGAGATTAGCTGTTTGAGATCCACTTTGTGCAGCCGCGGGTTGGGATTGTAGGCCCGTCCCTTCTTGGCCAGGTTGGCGTCATTCACCCGGACGATGTCCGCCGTGTAGTCGTACTTGCCACCCTTGCCCTCGAAAAGGCTGCTCCCCACTCCGTACGCATCTACCGGCACACCATCCGCCTCGAATTGGCGGATCTTTCCGGCTGTAAAACCACCGCTCGCTACAATTCGCACCTCGCCGAAACCGGCGGCATCAAGTGCTCTGCGCACGTTCCAGACCAGCCGCGCATTCACACCCGTAGTTTCGCAGCCCGCGTCTTCGCCCTCTTCCATAATCTGCTTCCACACGGAGTAGTCGATCATATTGGCCGCCGTGTCCAGACGCACGCCCCAAAGACGCCCTCCAAGAGCCCGCGCCACCGCCAGTGAGGTGCCTGCGCAATCATTATCAAAGTCGACCAGGCTGGTGACGGCCACCTCATGGTCGATGTACTGGTCGAATTTGAGAGTGGCCAGCACCGTGTCGCCGCCGTAGGCGGCGATAAGCGCATGCGGAATAGTGCCTAGCCCCCGGCTTCCCCACCATTCGGCCTGCTCATCCGTGGATACCCCCTGAGCGCCGCCCACATAGGCCGCATAGCCGCTGCCGGCTTGGGCCTCATGGCTCTGGTGGCGGGCACCGAACATCATTATCGACTTGCCACGAGCCGCATCGACGACTTCCCGCGTGTTCGTGGCGACCTGCGTTCCGTCGGTTAGCGCTCCTAGATACAGCGTCTCGAGATGGGAAAAGGTGTAGTAATCCCCTTCGATGTGCATCACGCTCTCGTAAGGGTCGGCAGTCTCGCCATCGTAGAGGGAGTAGACGTCGAGGTCGAGGAAGCAATCCACCCAAAGGTCATTTAGCCGCCGGCTCACGTCAAAGAGCTTGCGACCAGTGGCGGCATATTCGTCCCAGCCAATAGAGCCGATGCGTAGCCATAGCGCATACGCCTGGCGCTCCAGGGTAAGATAATCCTCGAACAATTGCTGGGCCTTGGCCAGGTCTTTGTAGTAGCCGGTCCCGACATGCAGAATCGCCAGCGACTGATCGGTCCCCACCACAATGACGCCGCGCTCCTTCTGAAAGACCTGCATAGTGACCTCGGCGTGGTGGCCGTCAGCTTGGAGGATTTCCTTTGTGCGGTTGAAATAGACGTCCGTCTTGTACCCTGCTCTGATCTTCTCAACGGGCAGCCGGAAAACTTCCGGCCTTAGTCTCTGGGTGATTATCAGCCCGTCACCGCCCTGTATGCTCCGATCCGGCAATACTGGTTCACCTCGTACTCAACGCGTATAGATGAGACAACTCCCTGGCTCGACGCTGGCAATTGACTTTTGTCAATTATAGCATCCAGGGCTGAGAAACACCGCCCGGAGATGTTAGCGACTCGATA
>JAMCWQ010000052.1 GCA_023480825.1 Chloroflexota bacterium
GCGCGGACCGACCGCTGGACGGCGCCGAACACCTCGCGCTCGTTGAGAAAACGGACCTCGGCTTTGGCCGGGTGAACGTTCACGTCCACCAATTTGGGATCAAGGCTGATATTGACGACGGCGATCGGGTGCCGGCCCTGGGGAAGCAGTGCGTGATAGGCCTCTTCCAGAGCGTAGGTCAGGAACTTGTTCTGCACCCAGCGCCCGTTGGCGAAAAACGAAATCTGTGAGCGGCTGGAGCGGCTCACAGATGGCCGGCTGGTGAAGCCGGTCACCAGTACCATTCATTCCTCTTATCGATGGGACTGGACCACAACCAGCCTGTAGGCGACGAACTAACGAACAAAAGGAGTACGATCCCTCCCCAGGCTCCGTCTAGCAACCAGAGGTAGTTTTAGCCCAACAGCCGGCAGCTACCCTTGGCGAGAATAGTCTCATTGCTCAGAATTGCAGTTCGAGCGCGAACACAGTCACAGTCAAAATGAAGTCGTACCCTTTATCCGTGACTGGCGATTCTCTTATAGCCTATTGTTGTTCACCGGACTTAAGAAACAGGGATCTTCGGCATTAGCATGGCCCGAGTCCTAAGCGGAGGACAAGCCCCCCCGCTACGTTTCCCATCCCTCGGCGTAAGAGCTAGTCACTAGCCATGGGGTACAGCCATACGCCGCCAAATGAGCATCGTTCCCCACTCACCATATATCCCCTACCGTGAACCCCTCCACGAACGGGTCCTCGGAATCGATCACGTAGCTGGCGAAGCCGGTGATCCAGGCCCGGCCGCCGATGGTAGGGATAACCGCCGGGTACTGGCCCACTCTCGTCTCGGCGACCAGCCTTCCGGTGAAGACGGTCCCCAGGATGCCCTCGTGCCGGAAGTCCTGGTTGAGGCGCAGCTTGCCCTTGGCGTGGAGCGTGGCCATCCTGGCGCTGGTGCCGGTCCCACAGGGAGAGCGGTCCAAAGCGCCCGTCCAGGTGGCCGGCCGGTCCCAAGAGAACTCGGTGGTCGACACGGTCACAGCGTTCTTCATGTCGGCGCCGGGGCTGGTTGGCGGGCCGGATAGCTGGGCAATGGTGATGCCGGCGAAGCCGGGCTGCTCGGGGTGGACCACCCGCAGTTGCTCGTCGGCCGCGGCCCGTATCATCTGGCTCACCCGGGCGATCTCCCCCGCCTCCTCGGGCACCAGCCGGACTCCCAGCGCCGCCGCATCGGCGATCACATAGAACATCCCCCCATACGCCACGTCCACGGTGACGGTGCCCAAGTGCGGCACCTCGACCGGCGTATCCAAGTACACGGCGAACGCCGGCACATTGCGGAAGGTCACGCTCTGCACTTTGCCGTTGGCGCACTCCGCCTTCACCCGCACCAAGCCGGCCGGGGTCTCCAACGTTAGCTCGGTGACCGGCTCCTGCATCGGCAGCATGCCGGTCTCGAGCAGCACCGTGACTACACACATCGTGTTGGTGCCGGACATTCCTGGGTACTCCATCTGCTCCATGATGACAAACCCGGCGTCGGCTTCCGGGTGAGTGGGAGGCAAAATTAGGTTACAGCAGAGCGCCGGGTAGCCCCGCGGCTCGCGGAGCATTAGTTTGCGCAGCCCGTCGGCGTGCTCCTGCAGGTAGCACATCTTCTCGAACATGCTCTTGCCGGGCACGTCCAGCACGCCACCCACGATCACCCTGCCCGGCTCACCGCAGGCATGGGCATCCACCGCCTGTATCATTCTTGCTACCCGCATTTATTCCTCCGCTTCGCCATATGCAAAAGGGGGACGCTTTTTGGTACGCCCCCCTTGCCTTCTAGGTAGCTAATCACTTGCTGCGAAAAGCAGCCTACATCTTCAGATATGAGTGTGCGTAGATGATCTTGTTCTGCAAGATCTGCACTGTCTTGAATATCGCCACTTGCTCCTCGTCGCTCATATCGACATCCGAGGCCTCGAGGTCCTCCATGTTCTGAGTCTTGTCGAAGAGCGTCAGCTGCAGGCGCCTCACCGGCGTGCTCTCGTCCCGGCTCTCAATTGTGCGGATGGTCTCCATCATCTTAGGATCCAGAGGATCCAAGATAGCCGCGTCCAGACCTACAGACATCAGCATGACGAGCAAAGTGCGGTTGATCAACGGCCGGATTTCCGCCGGCGCCTGGTTGGAGCAGTTGGAAAGGCCGACGATCGTCTTGGGCGCCGGGTCGGCCAGGCCCTTGAACATGCGAACGGCGTCCACCAAGCACGCTGTCTGGTCTTGCGTGCCGCTGACAGTCAAGACCAGCGGGTCGAGATACAGGTTCTCCATGGGAACGCCGTATTGCTCGGCGGCAGGCAGTATGGTATCCATGACTAGCTCAACGCGAGCGTCGGCATTGGCCGGAAGACCGGTAGGACCGAGGGCCAGGGCAACAAGCTTTGCGTTGTACTGAACCGCCAGCGGCATCATCGTGGCGATTCTCTCGGGGTCCGCCGATGTGGAGTTGATCATCCCATGGCGGCTCGTCTTCTTCAAGCCGGCCTCGATGGCCGCGGCGTTCGTGCTATCGAAGGAGAAGGGAACATCGACCACCGGCTCCAAAATACTAACCAGCCACTCCATGGTATCCACACCGGTCTTCTTGGCCGGACCGATATTCAGGTCCAGCATATCGGCCCCGGCTTTCACCTGCGCTTTTGCCAGGTCCTGAATAAACTCGGCGTCACGCTCCAGAAACGCGTTCTTCACCCGCGTCGACAACACATGGATGTTTTCACCAACAATTAGCATTGATTCCTCCCCAACTCTTACTCTGTGTTGGACATCTTTATCCAACCATGTCGCAAAGCATAAATGACCGCTTGGGTGCGGTCGTTTACCGCCAGCTTCCGGAGAATCGAGGTGATGTGGTTCTTCACCGTCTGGTCGCTAATGCTGAGAATCCTCGCAATCTCCTTGTTGCTGTTTCCTCTGGCAATACAGTCCAGAATCTCTACTTCCCTACCCGTCAAAGGTGCAAACAACGACTCGGCATCGTGATCGCTGGACGCCAGCTCCCGGAACTGGTCCAAAACTCTGGAGGCCACAAAGGGGCGGGATAGCACGTAGTCGTTGATCAGGTACCGGCCGCAGGCCACCTCCCGGATCATGCTCGCCAGTTCGCCTGGGCTGATGTCCTTCCGCGAATAAGCCGCTGCACCCACTTTTATGGCGTTGAACAACTGCTCGTCATCTTCATACACGGTCAGTACCACAATGGCCACCTGCGGCTGGTGCCGCTTGATGACCCGGGCGACCTCCAGGCCGTTCATACCAGGCAGATTGATGTCCACCAGTACGATGTCTGGGGCCAAGTTCTCTGCCATTCGAATGGCGGAGAGACCATCCGCCGCCTCTCCCACGATCTCCATGTCGGTGTGTGACTCAAGTGTCCACCGGACACCCTGCCGGAAAAGCGGGTGATCATCGATGATGAGAATTCGTGGTCGCTCCACGGCAGCTACCTCCTCTCCCAGCCAGCCAGGCCGCTCATAAGACTACAAAGACACCAATCTGGCAAATACTGCCCAATTCCGGATAATTCTACCACGCAATCGTCATCCCCGGCTGTACGGAATGCTCAATGCCACTTCGGTCCCCCGGCCGGGACTGCTCTTGATGCGAATCTTCCCGCCTATCGACTCCGCCCGCTCCCTCATGCTCACCAGTCCGAAAGGGCCATTTCGCTGGGCGATATTGGTATAGTCAAAACCGTCACCATTGTCGGTTACACACACATTCAGAGTGTGCGGATCCGGGCGATCAATTGCCACTATCACCTGGCTGGCGTTGGCATGCTTGCGAACGTTCTGCAGCGCTTCCTGAACCACCCGGAACAGTACTATCTCCTGCTCGTGCGGCAGCCGCTCGGCGAGCTGTGCGTTGCGAAGAGAGACCTGTATCCCGAAGCGCTCCTCGTAATCCTCGATGTAGCGGCAGAGCGTGCCTATCAGTCCCAGTTCCTGGAGCGATGTGGGCCTCAAGTTGAAAATGAAATGCCGCAGCTCACCTAGCCCTTCCCGCATTCCCACCCGTAGCTTCGCCAGCTCGTCGGGAAGGTTGGGCGATCCCCGTTTGGCAAGCTCCTCACAGAAGTCGAGGCCCATAATGGCATTGGCGAGCACTTGGGCGGGACCATCGTGGATTTCTCGCGCCAGCCGGGAGCGCTCCTCTTCCTGCCCCTGAATCATCCGGGCACGGAGAGCCGCCTCCCAGGGGTCTGTGACGTGTACGGACTCATCCCCCTCCATGTAGGCTATCGATACCTCCATCTGGTTCGATAGCAAGCGCAGTTTCTCCAGCAGTTGGTCCGCCCTCGCGATACTGCAATCGGCGGCGGCCGCCCGGGCCCGCAACTCTTTCTCAGGCGCAATCCACCCGCCGGGGATGTTATCCGACTCGAGACCGAGAGCAGCGACCTTCGGCGGAGCGCTCACCGCGCTCACTTCGCTGATCAGCCTCTGCAACTGGCGCAGATCGTCTTCATCCTGTTGCTTCAACCTCTCAACCTTGGCGGCCGCCCCGCGTAAATAGTCCAGGCGCCCCTGCAGGTCGTCCGAAATCGACTGGAGGATCTCTGCCAACAGCTTGTCATCTGGTTCATCAGCCATAACAGCGCCTCCGGCGGTAGTATAGCACCCGGCGAAATGACTGGCAATAAAACGTTCAGTTCCAACCCAGGCCAGCCCAGCCCCGGTCACGTATTCTACACTACTCGCTCCCCGGCAACAATCCTCGATAAATAATGAAATTACCATCATCATAAACACGCCGGAAAAGCTTTCCCTCCACTGCCGCCAGGGCCTCGGGATACTGCCCAAACTCCTGTGTCACGAGCAGGTAATTCACGCCGTAGTCCCTGGCGAGCTGCCACGCCACCTCCGGCGAGTCATTGACCGGCAGCATTACGCTGGGAATTCCGGAGGCATAGTTGAGCGTGGCCGGCTGGGTAGTCATCACCGCCTTCGCCTGGTGCTCCTCCAGCCAGGCTTGCGCCCGTCCGAACATCTCCTTCTCCTGTGCGTGGCGGGCCGTTACCTGGGGCAAAGTTCCCAGGAGCGTGAAAACGCTCAGCAGAAGCACGACGCTGTAAAGCCCCACCATGGACGGAACAGGACGGAACATGGAGGCAAAAAGCCCGGCCAATCTCCAGATGAGGTAGACAAGGCCGATGGTGATGAAAGGCACGGCACCCCCCACGGCATGGTAGAAGGTACCGTTGATCGCCGGAACACTGAAGATCAGGCTCAGGCCGAGGTAGAGCGCGAAGAAGTAGAAAAGCGGAAGCCGGAACCTTGGCGCCCACCACGCCAGTAGCACCGAGCCGGCAATTGCCGGTATGGCGGTGGGGAAGAAGACGAAGTCCAACACCTGCCGGAAGCCAACCCAGAGCGCTTCACCCCGCACACGGAGGATGTCTCCCCAGCTTGCCGAAACCGGCGACACCGAGAAAAGATAGGCATAATCTGTCGCGAAGACCGACTGCAGACCGGCCGGGGATGTGAGAAAGCCAAAGATCAGGTAGTTCCTCACCAGCCAGGGGGCGACCACGATGCCCATTCCCAGCAAAGCGAGTCCCAGCGGCGCCACCCTCACAGCCACTCCTTTGCGAAATCTCAGCAAGGCCGCCTGGCCCAGCAGCCAGCCCAGCACCGCCAAGATCAGGAACAACCCGGAGGAAGTAGCCAGATAGGCCAGTCCGCAGGCCAGTCCCGAAAGCAGGAAACGCCGGTTGCCCCGCCCGGGAAGCGCCAGCAGGAAGATCGCCACAATGCTTAGCAGGGCGAACAGAGCCGAGCTATCCATTGTGGCGGATTGGTAGGCCAGCACCGGGTTGAGCGCTACCAGAACGGCGGCGCCCAGAGCCAAGATACTTGCCACATACGGCCCGGCGGCCTCATGAAATAGCAAGCGACCGGCAAGGAAGGCCAGAGGCGCCAGCAGTGCGCCGGCAAGCAGACCGGGAATCTGGGCAGCCCATAGGTTATCGCCGAACAGGGCGAGGAAAGGCCACATCACGAGGGAAGGCAAGGGCATCCAGAATTCGTTACTGGGATGGGAAATCGCCGGGAAGACGGGGTTGAAGTTCCAGATGACGTCGATCTGCAGGCCACGCCCGGCGGCCAGGTTCTCCGCCACTTTGACGTAGTAGGCTGGATCGTCCAACGGCGGGAAGACGACGGCCCGCGCGAACAGCAGGCGAACGCCCAAGGCTAGGCCGAACAGCGCGATCACCGCAAGGTGAGGAGAGCGTAATGGCCGCCAGGTTGCGAGATCCTTTGCCAATGCCACCCTTCCTGTGTCTTGTACTCTTTCACGCTAGTGATTTCGTGATCGCCGGCGGCACCATTAGAAGGAAAAGGCGCCGTTCCCCCGTGATACACTCTCACCGTGCGAATTACGGGTTCCACGGGCATCCTCCTTTTCAGATACCCAACCCCCCTACCCCCCTTATCAGGGGGGCATTACAGTAATCTTATCAGGGGAACAGGACCACAGCCCGCCTCTAGAAGACGAACTCACCGAGCGAAATGAGTATTATGGATTGCCGATAGACAGCAGCACTTTCATGGCGTCGCCGCGTCCCGCGCGCTCGAAGGCCTCTGGGCCTTGCTCGATGGAGCAGACAGTGTCGACCAACGGGTCCACATCCACCACCTGCCGCTTGAGCAGCCGGAGCGCCGCCGGGAACGGGCCGCACCGCGAGCCAACCAACCGCACTTCATCCACGACTATTTGGGACTGTTGGAACGCACCCTCTCCCTGAAAGGTGCTCTTCAAGACGATGGTGCCCGTCTCTTTGACCATCGATTGCGCCGCCTGCAGCCCCGCCGCACTGCCAGTGCACTCCACAACAACATCCGCCTTGCCACCGTCATACTCCCCAGCCAGGCAGGTGGGGATGCCCAGCCTGTGCAGAACGGCCAGCTTGCTCCGGTGCTTCCCGATGGCCAAGACCGAGGCCCCGGTAAGGCTCATGACCTGAGCAGCCAAGAGCCCGAGCTTCCCGTCGCCGAGGACGATTACGCGGTCCACCGGCCTGATATGGATCTGGTCGAGGATTCGGCAGGCCGCGGCCAGGGGTTCCACGAAGCAGGCCTGCTGATCACTGATCTCCGGCGGGACCTCATGCAGATTGCCTATGGGCAAAGCCAGATATTCTGCGAATGCCCCGTCCCGGCCGGCAATGCCCAGGACCGTCCGGTGGGAGCAGTGGTTCCCCAGCCCCTGCCGGCAATTCGGGCAATTCCCGCAGGGGCAGTTGATCTCTCCCACCACCCTCCGGCCGATCCATTCCGGATCGGGCGCCTGTTCCACGATGCCCAGGAATTCGTGGCCGGGGATTCCCCGGAAGCCCATGTATCCCCGCACTATTTCCAGGTCGGTATTGCAGATGCCCGCCAATACAACCCGGACCAGGGCCTCCCCGGGCCCTGGCACCGGCCTCGGCAGGTCAGTGCGATAATTCAGGTTGCCGTCGAAAACCAGACCCTTGATGAGAACCTCCGGAAAGTCCCCCTGACAAGGGGGATTTAGGGGGTTTCGTCCCTACGCAAAGCTTCAACCCCCCTAGCCCACTTTATCAGGGTGGAACGGCCCACCTTGCCCCTTGACCCTTTGACCCATTGAACCTTCGCATGGCCGGCCTGGCGGCCGGTGGCACGATAAATCAGGCCCTACAAAGCACCTTCCACCCCAGCCTTGCCCCTTTGCCCCCTTGACTTCTTTTCACACCTTCCAAAACCGGTGGCGGCCGCTGAGGTAGCGATTCAGACTCTCATCGTCCACTAGTCCCACGAAGACGCTGCCGTCCATCAGCGGGACGTGCTGGCCGCCGTTGGATTGCATCAAGTCCCAAATGCGCACCACATCGTCCTCCGGCTTGGCCACCTCCAACTTCTCCCATGGCGTCATGGCCTCGAGCACCGTTGTCTGCAACCGCAGGTGCTCGGGAATAGCCTCCACTTGCTTTGCGGTTACCAAGCCGATCAACCTCCCGCTTTCCACAACCAAACAGCAAGACCGGGAGGCAAAACGGTTGAATTCCTGGGCCAACTCATCGATAGTCATCCCAGTGGGCACAACACGGTAGTGGTAGCTTATCAAGTCCGAGGCTTTCACATCTTTCAAGACATCCCGGATGGCGACTTGCCGGTAGCTGTCCAGAGCAGCCCGGTCAAGGAACCAGCCGACGAAAACGAACCACAGCCCGTCCCATTGCCGGTAGAAAGCGGCCAGAATCCCGGCGAAGATGAAGCCGTAGGCGGCGATGCGGCCAACGGAAGCCGCGATCTTTGTGGCTTTCTGGAAATTGCCACTCACCTTCCAGACCAGGGAGCGCAAGACGCGGCCGCCATCTAATGGGAATCCCGGAATCATGTTGAAAAGGGCCAAACTGGCATTGATTGCCGCCAGCGACAGCGCCACCGCCGCCACCGGCTCATTTATGCTCTGCGTCAGCCACCAGGTCACGCCGAAGACCACTGCCAGCACCGCGCTGCAAGCGGGGCCGGCAAGAGCCATCGTGAGCTCAATGGAAGGCTTGTGTGCCTCGCGAGATATCTTCGCCACACCGCCGAAGATGAAGAGAGTGATGCCGTGAACGGGGATACCGTTGGCCGTGGATACCGCGCTATGAGCTAGCTCATGGGCCAGAACTGAGCCAAAGAACAGCAGGCTGGTGGCAAATCCCAGCCCCCACCACACGAGCATACCCCACCCCGGGTAGTTGTCGGGATAGTAGATGCTGGCCAAGGAAAAGGTCACCACAATGAAGACAGCGAACCAACTGTAGTTGATGCCGAACGGAATCCCAAATATACGGCCCAGCCGGAAAGTGCTCTCCATTAGTCCATTCCAATCCCAGTATCTAACTTACATCATAGCACCTGTGGTCAAGCCATACTTCCCTTTATGATGTCCTATTGACAACGTACCTGTCTTTTGCTGTTC
>JAMCWQ010000008.1 GCA_023480825.1 Chloroflexota bacterium
AAGGACTCCGCATGGCCGGCCATCGGAATGGAAGCCAAGACGCCGGCCAGCCGGCGGGCGCCCTCGCTGGCCCCCCGGGCCTCGTTCCCGATAATGAGTGCGGACGCCGACGACCAATCGACATCGTAATAGGGCAGTGCCGCCTCCGTCTCCGCCAGCACTACCTGCCTCACTCCCTGAAGGTATTCGCCAATACTCTCCCAGCTAAGATCGGGAAAGGACGGCAGCCAGAAATGTGCTCCCATTGCCGAGCGCATCACCTTCGGATTGTAAAGGTCCACAGAATCCTCACTGAGGAGAACGGCGCTCACTCCGCCGGCCGCCGCTGTCCGGAGTATAGTGCCCAAGTTTCCCGGGTCCCGCAGGCCATCCACGACCAGGAACAGCGCGTGCTTGGCGACTACAGGCTTTGCCCACTCCAAAAAGGGTCCGGTCGCCACCACTCCCTGCGGCGTTACGGTCCCGGTTATGCTCTCTATCACCTTCGAGGTGGCGGCGTACACCTCCCGTGCGCTTTGATGGAGCCGGTCCAGCAGCCTGTGGCCCCGCTCCGTAGCCCTGAGGGCCTCCTCGTTATAAATGACGAGATCGAGAGCAACACCGGCCTCCACCGCCTCTTCGAGAAGGCGCACACCCTCGATCACAAAAGACCGCTCGCTTTGGCGCGATTGGCGCCTGTATAGCGAGCGGACATATTTGACCTTCTCGTTGGTAAGGCTAGTAATCATTTCTTGCCCACCAACATCTTTAGACATGAGCTGGAGGTTTACGCCACCGGCAGGTTCGCTTTTGCTTGCTCGGCAAGTGCGGCGAAAGCTGCCGGGTCGTTCACCGCCATCTCGGCAAGGACTTTGCGGTCCAGTTCAATGCCCGCCTTGTTCAGCCCGTTCATAAACCTGCTGTATGATAGCCCTTGCTCATGAGCCGCGGCGTTGATGCGGATGATCCATAGAGAGCGAAAATCTCTCTTCCGCCGCCTCCGGTCGCGGTAGGCGTTTTGCAGCGAGCGCATCATGGACTCATGCGCCCGCTTGAGCAAGCGGTGCTTAGTCCCTTGGTGGCCGGCCGTACGCTCCAGAATCTTCTTGTGTTTCTCCTTACGGGCGACACTTCTCGTTACTCGTGGCAACGGTGGAACCTCCTAAAAATGAGCCGTGAGGTGCGACTACACACCGTACGGCAGCAGCCTCTTTACCCGCTTGGTCTCCGATTCGGCGACCGGGTACATCTTATCGAATGCTCTCTTTACGCGGGGGGCCTTGTTTCGGCGAAGATGGCTCTTCATCCCCTTAGCCCGCAGAATCTTGCCGGTGCCGGTGATCTTGAACCGGCGCTTGGCCCCTTTGTGGGTCTTCAGTTTGGGCATTACTGCCGCACTCCTTTCTGGAACTATCGGCCACTGATATGGCCGGTGATTGGCCGGCCATTCAAGACACAAATTACCGCTGCCCGCCCTCTCCGGGCGCCTCCAGCAGCGGATGCTTAGCCCGTCTTCGGTGGCGCCATTTGCGCCATCACCAGAAGTCCCGCCATTATAGCATAGTGAACGTAGAAAATGCAAACAGCAGAGACTTCGACATACTTATCGGAGCAACCGCCCTGCACCTCGATCTCACACTGCTAACCTGTGACAGCAGGCACATGAAACGGATACCAGAACTAAGGATAGCCACGCAGGAAATGGACTGATCTTACGGGGTTGGACCAGGTCCCGCCACACGCGTCTTCCTCATCGCCCAGGCGGCGGCGCCAATGGCTCCGGCATCCTCGCCAAGCTCCGCGGGCACGATTTTCGCCCCGCCCATCGGCTCGATGAACAATGAGGAGCGGATATCGGCGACCCGCCGTATCGGCTCGAACAACAGCCGGCCCGCCTTCGCCACGCCCCCACCGATGACCACCAGCTCCGGATTGAAAATGAGCAGCACAGCGGCGATGGCGGTGCCGATATAGTGGCCGGTCTGCTCCATTATCTCCAGAGCCACTACGTCGCCGGCCTCGGCCGCACTCGCCACTATCTCCGGGGTAACCAAGTTGAGGTCTCCACTGACCATGTCGCGCATTTTGGTGGCGAAACCCTGCCTTATGGCTTTCATCGCCGCCGCGGATATTGCCGGGCCACTGGCGAGGGCCTCCACGCAACCATAGTTGCCACAGGCGCAGCGAGGTCCGTGCAGCTCGACTGTGATGTGGCCGATCTCCCCGGCCCAACCCCGCGTCCCGAAGTAGAGGTCGTCGTTGATGACCAGCCCACCGCCGATGCCGGTCCCCAGCGTCAGCATGGCCATATTGTGCGCCCCTCGTCCGGCGCCGAACCGGCTCTCTCCCCAGGTAGCCGCCCGTGCGTCATTCATGATGTAGGTCGGCAACCCAGTCCTCTGGAGGAAGAAGGCCGCCACCGGCACTTCCGGCCAATTGCCGGGAAAGTTTGTGAGGAACAGCGACACCCCGCGGTCCATGTGCACTATTCCGGGAAGCGCCACGCCGATGGCCATTAGCCGCCCTTCGGCTTCCACGCGCTTTATCAAAGCATCTGCAGAAGCACAGATGCGATCCAGCACCGCCTCAGACCCCTGATGTGCCAAGGTGTCTATCTGCTCCTTGGTAATCACCCGGCCGGATTCGTCGATTACGGCTGTATTCACCGTCGTCCCGCCGACGTCGACGCCCATATAGAGATTTGAAGCAGGCTTCACGCTTTCTGAAGTCATCTGCCCTCCCTCACCACAAGTGGCAGGTGTCATTGACAAACCGGACGGTGAACCTGTCATCCCAGGGAGCCAGCAGGCTGATGCCGCCGTTCTCCTGCTCGATCTGCCAAAAGTGCGAGTTGTCGATGCCAATCGCAATGCAGACCGCCAGCTTGCAGGGCACCCGGTGCGACACCAAGACGGCCGCTCCTTCTCTCTCCAGTTCGGCCACCGCCCGTAGCACCCGCGTCACCCGCTGCCGCACGTCGGCCAGGCTCTCGCCGCCCGGGAAAGCCACTTCTTGTGGCCTTTCCAGCCAGGAATGGTAGACCCCCGGATACTTCTCCTCCACCTCCGCCGGCGCAAGCCCTTCCACTTCGCCGAAGTTGAGATCGATCAGATCATTCTCGACTGTTAGCTCGGCGCCTGTCATTCTGGCGATCTGCCCGGCAGTCTCAAACGTTCGCTTCAACGGGCTGGCGTAGACAACGGACACCTTGTACTGCTCCGACAGCCGCCTCGCCACCAGCCGCGCCTGCCCTCGCCCTCGGTCGTTCAGGTCTATGTCCCGGCGTCCCCGGAACCGCTCCACGCGGTTCCATTCGGTCTGGCCATGACGGACCAGAATGATCTCCTTCATCGCTTACACCACCCGGCTACATGCCGATATCGCTGGCAATTCCCTTCATCGCCGCCAGACCAATTCCCACAAATTCCTCCAGCGTCAGGCCCAGCTCGCTGCACTTGGCAATTTGCTCCCGGTTGGCCCCCTTGGCAAAACGCGCCTCCGCAAATCGCTTCAGCACTGACTGTGCCGTGAGTTCCGAAAGCTTCTTATCGGGCAGAACGAGCGCCGAGGCCACGATTAGCCCGGTAAGAGGATCGCCGGCGTAAAGCGCCCAACCCATTCGACCTTGCGGCTTCCGGCCGGTGTAGGGATTGTGCGAGGCGATGGCGGCGGCAACCTCCGGGTCCAGCCCATCGCGAGCCAGCTTCGGAACCAGCAAGCCCTGCGCGGGCATGTCGGCATGCTTGCCGGACGGCCCTGCGGGCTTCTCCGCGAGCTTCGGAACAAGCAGTCCCTGCTCCTCCAGCTCGGCCATCTCGGCATCGGCATCGTGCAGAAGCCCGGCCAACCCCCAGCGATCCTCGTCTTCGCCGAATCGCCGGGCGAGCGCCCGCATCACCGCCTCCGTCGCCAACATGTGGCTGACCAAGTTTGGGCTCTTGATGTGCTCTTTGACGACCTCGAGCGCCTCATTGCGGTCCATAACCAAATCTCCCTTAGATAAAGCTGATCTTTTCTAGGTCTCTCATGTTGGCTACGACGGCCCGAACCATGCGCAGCGCCGCCTCCATGTCGTTGAGGTCCACCACTTCCACCGGCGAGTGGGAGTAGCGCCGGGGGATATTCACAACGCCCGTCGCAATGCCTCCGCGGGCCAGATTGATCGTCGCGGCATCTGTCGTGGCGGCGGGGAAGAGGGCTATTTGATACGGTATCCCCTCCCGGTCCGCCAGCCTCAGCAGGAAGTCTTTCATCGCCGGGGTCGTGATGTTTCCGAGGTTGATATTGCCGCTCATTCCAGGCATTACAAATCCCCGGCCGATGCCGACGTTCATGTCCTTTGTCAGGCTGGAATCGGGGGTATCGCAGGCGGGGATGGTGTCGATAACGACGGCGTAGCCGGGGTTCACCCGGTAAGCAGCAGCAGCCGCGCCCCGGCAGCCAACCTCCTCTTGAACGCACACCGTGCCGGCTAACGTGCCTTCCACTGGCTTGCCGGCCAGGTCCCGGAAGAGTTGCAGCAAGACCGTGCACCCCGCCCGGTTGTCAATGGACTTGCCGCACAGCCGGTCGCTATTGGCAAATTCGTCCAGCTCGCTCAGGTAGGTGACCGGGTCGCCAGCCTGGATGCCCATCGAGCGGACCTCGGCAGCGCTGCCCGCACCGACGTCAATGTAAAGCTCGGTGTGTCTAGTAACCTCACGCTGCCCCTCTTCGGCGACGAGGTGGCCGGGCCTGGCGCCGATGACGCCTAATTTGCCCTTGACCATCACCTTCCGTCCGGGGAGGAAGGGGTCCGTGACACCGCCGATCTTGTCGAAGCGAAGGAAGCCGGTGTCCTCGACACTCTTGACCATGAGGCCGATCTCATCGGAATGCGCAGATACCATGAGCCGGGGCCCCGATCCATTGGAGCGGGTGGCGTACAAATTGCCGAGGGCGTCGATCTCCACATTATCCGCAACTTCCGAGAAGGCGTCTCGCAGGTAGCGCACGACTTCATGTTCATAGCCGGAGATGCCGTTGAGTGCGGTCAGCTCCTTCAGGGTCGCTCTCAATTCCTCTTTCATTATGCAGTCCGCCTCCTTCTACGTCGGCTGGTGTTACCCGAAATAGTATGTTGGCATTGTATCCCTTAAGCTGTACAGGTGACAACACATGGCGGCCACTACCGCCATGGCTCTGCCCTTGGCAAGTTCGAATGATGGGCTTCGACAAACTAACGGCGGCTACCGCAGATAGACATGAGTGCCTGAAAATGCCCGCTACTCTGATCTTGTGACAGCTCACGCAGCTCTACCTCTAACGAGGCAGCGCTGGACAGTGCTCACCAGCCACTTCCTGTGCAGCCACAGGTGTCAAGTCAGCATCATCACTATCACGGTCCCAGCGTAGGGATGCACAGCCCCGGCAACTTGGTGGAATCGAGAGGGCCTCTGTTCTCCGATTGGTGGCGGCGGGCCTTTGCTTCGGCTTTTGTCTAGTCCCGGGATTCAGGCCTGGGGATCTCACCGTACCTCCCTCACTCAGTCACTCCGTTTCAGGGCGGCCCCGAAGTACATGACTGCCGTGTTGCCACGAGGGGAGACAGCAGCAGGCAAGCTGCCCTCATTGCCTCGGCGCCCCTCAAGCCGAAGACCGGCAATTTGTACCTGAGTGAATCCGGAAGCCTCAAGAAGCCCCCTCAGTTCAGGTGGACTAATAAAATGCCCCCAATGATGCGTTCCCCGAGGGATGAACCGGGACACCACTTCACCAAGCCAGATGATGAGCAGCCTTGACCAGAAAGTCCTGTTGACCGTGTCGAAGAACAACCGGCCGCCTGGCTTCAGAACGCGATTGATCTCCGAAATCGTAGCATGCTTGTCAGGGACGTGCTCCAACACGTCAAAGCAGGTAACCAAGTCCATGACGCCATCCTCGTAGGGGAGCCGTTCGGCCGTGCATTGGCGGTACTCGATCTGGAGGTTGCATTGGCTTGCGTGATCCTGCGCTTCGTGGAGGGATTCCTCCATGATATCTGTGCCCGAAACAACAGCCTTGTGCCGAGCAAGGTACTCGCATGCATAGCCACCGCCGCAGCCGACGTCGAGCGCCTTCAGGCCACTCCAGTCCCCGACGAATCGCTCGAAGTAGGCAAAGCGAATGGCGTTGGCCCTGTACAGAATCACGTGATCTCTCTGCGGGGGCCACCAATGATAGGAGCCGCCGCGAAGCTGTCTTGCGTCCCTCACAGCCACTTGACCCTCCCTGTCGTCACATATGCGAACGGTTTGCCATCATGGTCTCTCCTGATCTGGAGCCAGACTCTTGGTCGGCCACTATGCGCAAGGCCTCAGGACGGTCTCGAATCCTCGTAACCTAACGGCCGGTACGTGTAGCTGATCGCTGCGTTCGGGCACACATTCACGCACTTCTTACACCCCTTACAGTTCTCGGCATGATCCACATGAGCGTGCCTATGCGCCAGGAGTTCAGCTTTTCCAAGCACGTTGTTTGGACACGTTTGAACGCATGTCCAGCACGCTTCGCACCGGTGCGGGTCGAGCCGGATGAATCTTGTCTCAGTGTGCCTTGGCAGCGGAGGATGAAGCTTCATTGCGCGTCGTCCCCAGAGTCATGGCTCAGTGCCTCCTGGCGATACACCCTCGCCGCGAGGGAGGATTTGATCGTGTCCATCGCCGCCTTCACCTCCTGGAGAGAGGCCGTCATCCTGCCGGCCGAGTGTAGCTGGTGAAGCTTCTCGTGCATTACTGCAGCCTCCGTGCGGAGTGCCTCCGCGTACCTCCCGTAGCACCTCAGGTCCGATGGCTCCAGGCCGAGATCCATCAGCTTCCGCGCCGCCCCAGCGATCCGTGCGTCGATTCCGTCGTAGCGTTTCCCATCCGGGGTCATAACGGGCATCAGGAGGCCGATCCTCTCGAGTTCCTCAACCATCGGCACCGACATGCCGGTCATAACGACAAGTTGAATCGCGGTCATGGGCGCGAGGTCTTCTTCCAGCCCGGTGGGACGAAAGAGTTCCTCGATAGTCACACGCATTTCGTCCAGATGACTCACATCCTGTCCGTCCCGTTTGGCTTTCAGCACCAACTTGATCATAGCCAACGGAAGATAGCGCTTCTGTTGCAGTTCTTTGATGAATCGGATCTCTTCGACGTACTGGGCGCCATAGTAGGCCATATTGGGAGCTGTCTTGATGGGGGGAGGTAGCAACCCATCTCGAATGTAGTAGTGGATGGTCTGCACGGAGACGCCGGTCGCCTCAGCCAGCTCTCCGACGCGCATCAGTCCTCGCTCTTCCGGTGCGTTCCATCTAGCCAATCGTGCTCCTCCTTATAGTATCATAGAGCAGTATATAGTCATACTATACACTTGTCAAGCGTTGAAGCTACGGTGGCAGAAGTCCGCTCGAGCGCCCTGGTCTTGAGGTTGCCGGGCACCAGGTGGCTTGGTATACCACCGAGGAAGTTCAGGCCGGCGCAGTCTTTGCTAGGCGGTGGTGGCGCAGAAATCCTTCAGCAGGTGAACGATCTCTTCTCGAAGCGGCTCCGGTTCATCGACAGTAGGGCCCGGCAGGCATGCTCTCGCAAGCCGGGATAGTCGCGGTGCAGCCAGGGGCCCCGGCCGTCCGGTTCAGGGGCAAACAGATTCGGTGTGTGCTTAAGGCTGGAAGCACCATGTACCAGAGGACGGCACCGGGACTCCTGTCGAGACGCGAAACGCGGTCCTATGCAGCTTGCTGAACCTTTCGTGATCCAGCCCGCTACACTTCAATACCGTGGAATCAATGCGTCAGGGACTGCGACGACCATATGCCGTGACCGGTCACGGCACCGTGGTGCGCGCAGAACCAGCGGGGAATGGCGATCACGAGACTGCGGCTTCTTTTACCTTCTTGTGCTCCGGTTTTTCCGGCCGCTTCGCCAAGACCATCGTCATGGCCTTGCCCTCCATTTTCGGGCTTTGGTCCACGGTGGCAACCCGGCTCAACTCGTCCGCCATCCGGTCAAGGATTTCCTTCCCGATATCGGTATGCGCCAGCTCACGCCCCCGGAAGACGACGCTCATCTTCACCTTGTCGCCCTCTTCCAGAAAACGCTCGGCCGCTTTCCCTTTGACCATCAGATCATGATCGTCGATTTTCGGTCTCATCCGGACCTCTTTCAACGAGACGATCTTCTGAGCCTTGCGGGACTCCTTCTCTCGTTTTGTCTGCTCGTAGCGGAACTTGCCGTAGTCAATAAGCCGGCATACAGGAGGATTGGCGTTGGGGGCCACCTCCACGAGGTCCAGGTTGCGCTCGGTCGCGATGTTTAGAGCATCTTCTTTCAGAG
>JAMCWQ010000033.1 GCA_023480825.1 Chloroflexota bacterium
TTAATCCCCCGTGCACGGGGGGGGAAAAGTGAACGGCTGCGAAGCCATAATCCCAACTATTGGTGACGACTCTCGGAGCCAAGGAAGGACTGCGCTTCAAATGGAGGTTATCACGTGGCCAAGCCGCTGGTGGCGATAGCCGGCCGGCCAAATGT
Organism: Chloroflexota bacterium; assembly: GCA_023480825.1. Classification (GTDB taxonomy): domain Bacteria; phylum Chloroflexota; class Chloroflexia; order JAMCWQ01; family JAMCWQ01; genus JAMCWQ01. The sequence goes on from JAMCWQ010000033.1 coordinate 156, forward strand.
CGGCAAGTCTACTTTCTTCAATCGAATGGGTGGCGCCCCGATGGCAATCGTCGAGGATCTGCCGGGGACGACGCGCGACCGCTTATACGCCGACGCCGAATGGAATGGGCGGGACTTCACACTGGTGGACACCGGAGGACTAGTCCTCGAACACGACACGGGCGTGGAATCGCGGGCTGAAATCGCCGAACGGGTCCGCGAGCAGATAAACATTGCCCTGCAAGAGGCTTCGGTTATCGTCTTCATGGTGGATGCTACCACCGGCATCACTCCCACAGATTTGGAAGTGGCAGACATGCTACGCCGCGCCGGGAAACCGGTCATTGTCGCCGCCAATAAGGCGGACAACGAGAAGAGACGCCTTGACGCCGTGGAGTTCTACCAGCTTGGTGTGGGTGACCCTATCCCCATATCTTCCCTGCACGGCACAGGCACCGGGGACTTGCTGGACGCGATCGTGGAAAACTTGCCATCCCCTGAGCCCGCCGAGGAAGAAGAGGCGGTTGTCCGCGTGGCCATCGTCGGACGGCCAAACGTCGGCAAGTCCAGCCTGCTGAACGCCTTGCTGGGAGAAGAGCGAGCTATCGTAAGCGATATACCGGGCACAACCCGTGACGCCATCGACACCGTGGTCGAATGGAACAGCCAGCGCGTGATTCTAATCGATACCGGCGGAATCCGGCGTCGCGGGAAGATCGAGAAAGGGATCGAGAAGTACAGCGCCCTGCGCGCCGAACGGGCCATTGCCCGCTCCGACGTGACTCTGCTGCTGATAGACGCCGTTGAGGGCGTAACGGCTCAGGATACCCACATCGCTGGCTACGTGCTGGAAGAGAGCAAGGGGGTGATCATCCTCGGCAACAAATGGGACCTGATCGAGCGCAACAAGGAAATGGTGGAGGAATTCCATAAGCACGTTCGCCAGGAGTTGAATTTCATTCCCTGGGCTCCACTGCACTTGATATCCGCCAAGCGCCAAGAGGGGCTAAAAGAGATCCCCTCTCTGGTCTTGCGGGTGGCAGAGGAAAGACGCAAGCGCATATCGACCGGCTTGCTCAACCGGCTGGTGCAGGACGCTTTGGAAGAACACAACCCACCCACCAAGCCTGGGAAATATCTGAAGTTCTATTACGCCACCCAAGCGGGAATAGCGCCGCCGACTTTCGTCTTCTTTGTCAACGATACCGACCTCGTACACTTCTCTTACGAGCGTTACCTGGAGAACCGGATTCGGAGTGTTTTCGGCTTTGAGGGGACACCCATTAAAATGATCTTTCGCAGCCGCGAAGAGGAAAAATGACCAAAGAAATCACCTACGCAGCGCTCGTAATCATCAGCTATCTGCTCGGCTCCATCCCCTCCGGCGTCATCGCCGGACGCCTGGCTGGGGTGGACATTCGCAAGCACGGCAGCGGCAACATAGGGACTACGAACGTGCTCCGCACCTTGGGACGAAAAGCTTCGGCGGCTGTGTTCGTCGCCGACTTCGGAAAGGGTCTTCTGCCGGTCGTGGCTGCTCAGCTCATAACATCCGAGCCGCTGGTAGTGGCCGCCTGCGGTGTCGCCGCCGTCGTCGGGCATAGCTGGTCGGCCTACCTCGGATTCACCGGCGGCCGAGGCGTTGCCACGGGATTCGGAGCGCTTCTGCTCATTTCGCCGCTCACCTTCGTGGTAGTGCTGATGGCTAGCGCAGTGGTAATCAGCACCTGGCGCTACGTATCCTTGGGCTCTATCACCGGCGCCGCCCTCACTCCGGTGGTGATGGCGATCCTCGTCATCACTGGCCTCCAACCGGCCGCGTCTCTGCTCTTCGGCGTCGGCATTGCCGCCATGGTGATCTACCGCCACCGGCCAAACATCGAGCGCCTGCTCGCGGGAACCGAGCACAAGCTGGGTGACAAGGTCGGAGCCGCTGGCTCCTAGTGCCTCCGGCCGTGCTGATAAGCCCTGGTCGACAGATCCAATTGAGCGGCGATGCAAACGGCGCGGGGAATGTCATTCCGAAGAAGTGAAGGGACAATAAGGATTCCTAAGGCCCAAAGGTGGCAGCGACTGAGGAATCCGTAACCTGGCTTCGGGCAGTATACTCACGGGGTACGGATTCCTGAGCCCCCGCCTTCGTTCAGCATGTATGGTCCCAGCACTTGCGATTGCGGGGCTTTCGGAATGACAGCGAGGGGACTGTCATTCCGAAGGAGCGGGCGGATTCTGAGGGTGTCTGGGGCAACAACGTCGTAGCGACTGAGGAATCCGTGCCTGGTAGCGGTGATCCCCAACAGCCAGGCTACGGATTCCTCCGGCCCGCCTCCCGGCCCAATCGTCGCTCTGGCTTCCAACCAAGGCGGGCCGTTCGGAATGACAATCCAAGTTCAGCGCGCGTAATCCATTACCGGCACTGGCCCAAACGCGTGATAGAGTGCCGTTCTAGCTCTCGTACCCTTCCGGGTGAGCCCGGTGCCAGTCCCAGGCGCTTCGCACTATCGACCCGAGGGACGGATAGGCCGGCTTCCAGCCAAGCTCGGACCGGATCTTGTCCGAACTGGCCACAAGAGCCGGGGGATCGCCAGGCCGCCTCGGCCCTTCCACTGCTGGAACCGGCCGGCCGGCCACCTCTCCCACGACGTCCAATACCTGCCGGACCGTGAATCCCTGTCCGTTACCCAGATTGTATATCCGGCTCCCCTGGCCCAGCGCTTCCAAGGCTAGAATGTGAGCGGCCGCCAGGTCTTGCACGTGGATGTAATCACGCACACATGTGCCGTCGGCGGTCGGATAGTCTGTGCCGAAGACTTCGAGGCTCGGCCGCTTGCCGAGAACGGCCGCTATTGCCAGCGGGATCAGATGGCTCTCCGGATCGTGGTCCTCCCCCAGCTTCGCCGAGGCCCCGGCGGCGTTGAAGTAGCGGAGCGATGAGTATTTGAGGCCGTAGGCCCGGTCGTACCAGGGCAGCGCCCGCTCGAACGCCAATTTGCTTTCCCCGTATGGGTTGGTCGGCACAAGGGGTGATTCCTCGACAATAGGAATTTGCTTCGGCTCCCCGTACACTGCGGCCGTGGATGAGAACACCAACCGCCTCACATTGCCGCCAAGCATGGCGTCCAGCAGGTTGATGCCATTGGCCAAATTATTGCGGAAGTACTTAGCCGGCTGGACCACCGACTCCCCGACCAGGCTGCTGGCAGCAAAGTGCATAACGGCATCAACCTGCAACGTTGAAAAGATTCCCTCGAGAAACTCGGCGTCGCTTAGGTCACCTACAATCAGCTCCGCCCGCGGGTCCACCGCCTCGGGATGTCCCTTCGAAAGATTGTCGAGGACCACCACGGCGTGCCCTGCACTGAGGAGCATCTCCGTTGTCATACTACCGATATAGCCGGCGCCGCCTGTCACTAGCACTCGCATCAAACCACTCCTAAAGCTTTTCCAACACTAGACCAGGTAGTATAGGTTTGGGGTAGTTCTCTGTCAAATTTGCAGCCTGTAAAAAGGCTGGAAACCGGTGCACAATTAGAATATAATTCTAATTTGGAAACCAAACGAAAGGGGCATATTACTAGTCGTGAATTCCTCCGATATTGAAACACAACCATCTCCCGGCTACGAGTGGGTCGCTCTCTCAGTGACTACGATGGGAGCCTTGCTAGCGTCGCTCCAGGGCTCAGCCCTGCTGATTGCTCTCCCCGACATCCTTGTCAAGCTACAAGCCAGCTTCCTGACCATCATGTGGATCCTGCTGGGGTATTTGCTCATCACAACAGCGCTGGTGCCCCTGATCGGCCGTCTGGCCGACATGTTCGGCCGCAAAACGCTATACAATCTGGGCTTCGCCATTTTCACTCTTGGGTCTCTGTTAGCTGCCCTCGGGCAACCTCAATTCCATGGGTTGGATGTTCTGGCCTTCCGGATCCTACAGGGAGTCGGCGGCGCCCTGCTTTTTACCAATAGCACGGCCATTGTGACCGATGCTTTCAGACGAGGCCGGGTGGGCCTTGGTCTCGGAGTGAACCAGATCGCCGTGGCGGCCGGCTTTGTTCTCGGCCCGGTGGTCGGAGGCCTCCTGGCAGCCATATCTTGGCAATGGGTATTTCTCTTCAACGTGCCCCTTGGCATCTTTGGGACAATATGGGGAATTGTCCGGCTGCGAGAGCCGGTGATCGCGCAAGGGAATCAGAAGTTCGACTGGCTTGGCAGTCTGACGTTCACCATCGGGCTAGGCATGTTGCTAGTGGCTTTGTCTCTGATTGCCTTTCCCGTTTGGGGACAGACACCGGTCATCGCTTTTCTTGCCCTCGGAATCATCACCCTGATCGCCTTCGTCTCCATCGAGCTGCGAGTGGCGCAGCCGATGATGAATGTTCGGCTGTTCACGGACCGCTTGTTCGGTTTGGCCAATCTGACAAATTTGGTCAACGGTATCGCCAGGGGAGCGACCCTGTTCTTGCTTATCTTCTTTTTGCAGGGCCCCTATGGCGAGGACCCACTGAAGGCGGGCTTGATGATGGCGCCATTTGGAGCGGCGTTTATGCTCGTCGGCCCCTTGAGCGGATATCTTTCCGACCATCACGGTGCGAGGGGCCTTGGAACCGCAGGCCTATTGCTCTCGGCGGCCGGTCTTGCCGGTCTCGCCACGTTGGATGCCGGGACATCATTCTGGGTCATCGTTCTCTGGACGGTGCTTATAGGAGCCGGGTCCGGCCTCTTCAATTCTCCTAACACAAATGTGATCATGACTTCCGTGCGAGCCGGAGAGCGGGGCATGGCGGCTGGCATTCGACTGATGTTGGGAAACACCGGGCAAATGCTTAGTACAGCGGTTGCCTTCCCGCTGGTCGTCTCGCAAATACCCCAGGACCTGATGATGAAGGTATTCATTTACGGTGGTGGAATGGGGCAGAACCCGGGCGCCCTTTCGGCATTCGAGAGCGGATTGCATGCCGCTTTTCTACTTTTCTGTGGCCTAAGCGTTGTGGCAGCCGCGGTCTCGGCTCTGCAGCCCTCCCATTCGCCCAGGCTGGCGGCGCTATCCGCCGCGGACAGGCAAATACAACAAATTTCCCATTCGGATTCCTAGGCCGGTCCGCGTGCCACCAATCGCCTACTCGTCCGGCAAGGTGAACAAGCTACAATCAGTCGCTTGAGACCCGACGTATAGTGACACTCAGCCAGACAATGCCCTTGATGGATTCCGGGTGGCGTGTATAACTGGGGTGGTCAAGCGCTATTCGTAGGCATTCTGGTGTCATTTGCTGCCTACATGGTAGTTGGATTTTGGGTTGCCATGCGGTCGGCAAAGAAATACCTTTTGAAGCGCCGAGCCGAACGCGCGGGCCGCACGGAAAATGACTTCGCAGCGTACTTCGCACAGCAGCGGGTGCCTGGAGAACACTGCATAGCGGTCTACCGGATACTATCCGACGCTGGAACCAGGCAAGAATGTCCGGCCTTCCCCTCCGACGAGATAGACAACTACCTAGATAGGGAAGATGGCTGGGACGATTTCTGGGAGCAACTCGATCTAGCATGCCCTAGCCAAGAGGAAGAGAAAGAAGCAGAGTCAGTGCAGACGGTAGCGGACTTTACCATCTTCACGAATCGCTTCAGGGCTGACTCCGCTGGAACTCGACCCATGTAGTGGAGGACGGGGCCGCCACGATACACGAGGAATCGACGTCAGAATAAATTCCGACCCACAGGATGTCTCCCTCTTGGCCCTTTGACCCTTTGACCCTTCCGATGGCCGGCCTGGCGGCTGGCATCCCGATGAATCGGGACCTACAGCGTATCCTCTCTGCCCCACCTCTGGCTACTGGGCACTGGCAACTGGCTACTACCCTATATCTTCGCCGTCGTCACTTTGTCCCCATCGCAGCTTAGGATAACCAGTTCTTCGTCGATTATCGTCTCCAGGTGCACCGGGCGGCCCCAGAGCCGCTGGACGCACGGCATGGTCCTCTCCGCCCACCGCATGTCCAATTCCTCCTCCTCGAACAGGTGCTTGAGATATAGCTCCCTGTTCCCCCGGTAGTCTCCGTCTTCCACGACGATCACTGGGAAGCCGTAATTCGTCATGCTCTTGACAATGGTGTCCCGCACTTTCTCCCAGTTCTTCTCGACGATCACCCACTTGTCGCCTTCCAGCCGGTAGAGGTAGAGGTCTAGATCATCCACGAGCTCCTTTGTCAGGTAGTTGCGCAAGAAGGAGACATCGCTCTCCAACTCCCGCACTTCGAAGATCTTGGCCAACCCCTCATCGCCCCGCCGGCCAAATTTCTCCCGCTCCTCATCAGTCGGCTTATCCCAACGCTTTTGGATGTCCTCGAACATCTTTATCCCGACGTAGTAGGGGTTTATGCTTCTCTTGGCGGGAGCGAGTACTCCGGCGTTCAGCGCAGCGAATTCCACGTATTCTTCTTGGCTCAGGTCCATCTCGCGCAGAATACGGGCGTGCCACAAGCTGGCCCACCCTTCATTCATTATCTTGGTCTGCATCTGCGGCAAGAAGTATAGTGACTCGCTCCGGACTATGGATACTACATCCCTTTGCCACTCTGTGAGCACAGGTGAATACTCCATTATGAACAGCAGCAGGTCCTTTTCCGGCTCAGGCGGCGTCTTCTGCGGCTTCTCCGGTTTAGGTTCCTGCTTTCTGTCCTCGTAGAAGAGATCATCATAGGGACTCTCCGGCCTCTTATTCGGACGCTGCTTGTGCTCCTCCGCACTCTTGCGGCGGGTGAAGACATTGGGATCGATGTGTTCCTGAATCGATAGCACCGCATCGAGGAACCTCTCGACCTCCAGCGAGCCGTGTCTGAACTCGTAGCCCCGGATTCTCTCGGCGCTGACACTGGCGGTCTCGATCATCTGCCTCGAAGTATGCCGGAAGTAGATGTTATTCTTGAAGAAATCGCAGTGCGCGAGGACGTGTGCCACCACCAGCTTATTCTGCAGCAGCGAGTTGGACTCCATCAGGAATCCGTAGCAGGGGTTTGTGTTCACCACTAGCTCATAGATTTTCGATAGACCGTAGTCGTATCTGGTCTTCAACTGGTGATAGGCTTTTCCTCTCGTCCAGTGGGAGAACCGGCCAGGCAGTCCATATGCCCCAAACTCATACATTATCGCCGCCGGCACCAGCTCGAAGTGCGTGGGGAACGGATCAAGACCAAGTCTCTTCGAGATGTCCCAGATTTCCGACATTGCCTCTTCCAAGGCTCCGAAATCACTTTTCAGTTGGATTGCCACTTGCCGCCCCCTCTACTGCACCCCGGTGGGCTTGAAGAACTTCTGTAAAGCAGGATACACGCCCTTCTTGTCCGATATCGTCACGGCTACGAACTTGTCGTCCTTGATGGAGGAAAAAGCCGACATCAGAGTGCTGGTGGACCAGCGCCTTCCTTCCTGTATTTCTCCGTAGCCGAAGATGTTGCAGGTGCCGATCAGCTTCTGCACTAGTTCCACACAGAGCCGGTTATCCGAGTCACCCCAGTTGTCACCATCAGAGAAATGGAAAGGATAGATATTCCAGTGCGCCGGGTCGTATCTTTGCTCGATCACGTCCAGGGCGAGGCGGTACGCTGAGGAGACCCTCGTGCCGCCGCTCTCCCCCAGTTGGAAGAATGTCTCCTCATCCACCTCTTTTGCTTCCGTGTGGTGGGTTATGAAGACGATCTTCACGTTGTTGTACTTCTTCCGCAGGAATCTGACCATCCAGAAGTAGAAGCTACGGGAGATGTACTTCTCGAACTCTCCCATACTGCCCGAAACATCCCGCATGGCTATCACCACGGCGTTCGTCTCCCGGACGACGTCCCGTGTCCAGGTCTTGTAGCGCAGGTCATCCATGTGAATGTCGCGGAAGTGTGGGTCGCCCTCGCGGGCGTTGCGGCGCAAGTTCTCCAGTATCGTCCTCTTCTTGTCCAGGTTTCCCAGAGGGCCTGTCTTGCGGATATCGTTGAATCTCACGGTCTCGGCTTCCATCTCCGGGCTGGACTTCTGCTGCAAGTTGGGCAGGCTCAGGTCTTCGAAGATCATCTCCGCCAGCTCGTCGATGGTTATTTCGGCATCATAGTAGTCGACGCCCGGCTCGTTGCCGGCCTGCTTGCCCTTACCCGGCCCCGCCTGGCCCTG
>JAMCWQ010000061.1 GCA_023480825.1 Chloroflexota bacterium
GGTCGAGTCGTTGGGGGAGGTGATGAGATGAGAGCTGGGAAGAAGCTGCTGCGGGAGAACTACCATGCCGCATCTTGGCAGGAACCGATTATCATGGAATTGCGCTGACGCTGCGGCTCTCTCTGCAGGAGATAGATCGCTATTGACAAGGCGTGCGGGCGGGTGTAGACTCGCCGCGAAGTACGTCGTATACCAGTCGTATATGACACACATATAGTTGACGCTTGCTGCAGACTGGCATGATCGCTGTTTTGTGCATTGGTCTTCCCGTGTAGTCCTTCTGGGTTCCGAAGTTCCTGTCAGTCTTGCCGAAGGGGATTGCCGGCACTAAACCAGGAGTCCGGGGCCTTGGAGAGGTACTGATAGCCTTCGATACCTGAGCGCCGTTTCGTTAGTTGACGCGAGGAGAACTGCGAGCGAGACACGGCAATCGGGCTACGATCCGAAATACACGATTGGAAAGAGATAAAGCCTGCCTCCCCGCCTGATAAGCCGGCTGATACGTGTGGCCTCTTTCGAACCTCAGTCTGGCATTTATTCAATGGGGAATGGAGGTGATAGCCTAGACGAATTCGCGGGTCTTCCCATGGGGAAATCCAACCCATAGTCTTAATGGGAGGCGAATCGAGCTCCAGCGCGTCGGGGAAACATGGTTGGACTCTTGCCGCCCCCGGCGTTAGGCTATCGTGGTTGGACCGCTGACTACGTTACCGCATTCCTGGAAATGAGAGAAATGGAGGAGAATCCAAATGGACGACGAAAGCAAGAAGGAGAAACCCTTCGGCGAAATGACCTTCGAGGAACAGACGTACGAGTTTACCAGACAATTTGCCAAGAGAATTGGAAGACGAAGATTTCTGCAGTACGCGGGTGGCGCAGCCGGGGCAGCTATCTTCGCCGAGATTCTCGCAGCTTGTGGTGGTGGAGCAGCGACGCCGGCTGCCACCGAGACCGGCACTGCCGCCGCTACAGCAACCGGTGCCGCGTCGGCGACGGAGACAGCTACTGCCGCAGCCACCGAGACGGCAGCGGCGACAGCGACCCAGGCTTCGGCTGGTGGTGGGACTCCCAAGACCGGAGGTACGATCAAAATAGGGCGTGCCGCGGACTCGGATACACTCGATCCACAGAAAACGTCGCTGCTGGTTTCTCACGAAATCCTAACGAACATCTTCGACCCGCTGGTGTACCTCGATGCCGCCGGGAAGGTGTATCCGGCGCTGGCCGATTCGTGGGAGTTCTCCAGTGACAACAAGGTCGTAACACTAAAGCTGCACCAGGGAGTGAAATTCCACGATGGCAGCCCCTTCAACGCTACTATTGTCAAGAGAACGGTTGAACGGCAAATGGCCAAGGCGACCGCTTCCCCGACGGCCTGGATGCTTGGCCCATTGACGACGGTCGACGTAGTTGACGATTATACTGTTGCGTTCAACTACTCTGATCCCTTTGTTCCGCTGTGGGTTGGCCTAAGCTATTCCTACTGCGCTCCATTACCCATGGACGCAGTAGAGGCGCAGGGCGACGCCTTCGGCCGTAATCCTATCGGCAGCGGTCCCTATAAGTTTGTCTCCTGGGACCCGGACAAGGGTATTACGCTCGAGAAGTATGCCGACCACACCTGGGCCAGCCCCTTCTTCAAGAACACAGGCGCACCTTACCTCGACGGCGCTCAGTACTTGGTGATCCCCGAGGATGCAACCCGCATCTCATCCCTGCAGTCCGGTGAGATCGACATGATCCACGGCGCTGATGCAGTGCCGATCAGCAAAGTGCCGCAACTGCAGAGTATGGACGGCGTCAAAGTGGAGATGGTGCCTTGCGTTGGTGTGTACGAGCTGATGCTCAATACTACGAAGAAGCCTCTCGATAACCAGAAAGTACGCCAGGCCATCAACTACGCCATCGACAAGGCCGGGATCATCAAGCTCGTGATGGGCGGTTTCGGCGAGCCTGCATATAGCGTGATCGCATCTTCCTTCAGTTCCGTATACGATGCGGATATCAAGACAAAGATTGGTTATGAATACAATGTCGACAAGGCCAAGGCCCTGTTGAAAGAGGCCGGGCAGGAAGCCGGTTTCCAGACAGACATAACCCTGTTCGCCGGCGATGCTTGGACCCAACTGGGCCAAGTTGTGAAAGAGAATCTGGCCGCAGTCGGCATCGACCTCACCATCAATTCCCTGCCTGCGGCCGAGGTGTTCGCAGACGCCGCCAAGGGGACAGCCGGCATCTACCTGTGTTGGTATACCTATTCCGACCCGGACATCATCTATCAGTTTGGTCATTCAGGGCAATCATTCGTATGGGACCGCCATGTGAACCCTGATCTCGACAAGCTGATCGAGGAACAGCGCGTCGAATTTGATCCGGCAAAGCGCAAGGATCTCTTCACGCAGATTCAAGAGACCTTCGCCGAGCAGGCTTACTGGGTGCCGCTGTTTGAAGGCAAGTACGTCGCAGCCATGAAAAGTTACGTCAACGGTGTATCCATCGATACCTTGGGCTTCCACCATCTGCAAGACATGTGGATGGACAAGGCATAGATAGCCACCGGGCGGCCCGGGTCTCCGCTCTTTCCGGGCCGCCCATCCGTCTGGCGGTAGCGGAGCCGCTACACCTCATTGTTGGGCTAACATTGGGAGGGGCCTATGGGTGGTTTCGTGTTCCGCAGGGTGCTCTATTCCCTGATTGTCGTTCTCTGCGTTCTCTTTATCGTGTCACTTCTTGTTCGAATAATCCCCGGCGACCCTGTCGACGTCATGATGGCCGGCAACCCCGGCATGACCGAGCAGGACAAGGAGCAGATACGCCAGCAATTGGGATTGAAGGATCCCGTTTTGGTTCAGTTTGAGAAGTACATAGTCGGCGTGGTACACGGGGATTTGGGAAGTTCGCTTCGCTTCCGTACCCCCAATCTGGGCCTCATCTCGACACGGCTTCCTGCCACACTTGAGCTCACCCTTTTCTCGATGCTTATTGCAGTCATCATTGCTGTTCCACTTGGGATTATCACGGCGTTAAAGCAGGACTCAGCGGTAGACTATGGCGGGTCGGTGTTCGCTCTCATTGGCATCTCTACGCCCAACTTCCTGCTCGGAATCATCTTAATATTGGTATTTGCCGTGGAGTTCAAAGTCTTTCCGGCATCCGGCCAGGCAGATCCTCTCTACGTCGCCATTGGGAAGGCAGTCACCGGGCAGGGCCTGGGGTCGCTCGGCGATAGCCTCAGGCACCTGGTTTTGCCAAGCGTTGCATTGGGCATGGCAGTGGCGGCGGCAAACGTTCGCATGATTAGATCGTCCATGTTGGACGTAATCCGGACCGATTACATCCGCTTCGCCAAGGCAAAGGGCTTGCCCGGTAGGGTAGTATTCGCCAAGCATGCCTTCCGCAACGCCCTTATCCCAACAGTGACGGTTCTTGGCCTGCAGTTGGGCCAACTGCTCGGCGGAACATTCGTCATCGAAACCGTGTTTGCTTGGCCGGGCATCGGCAGGTTGGCCGTACAAGCTATCTTCTGGCGTGACTACCCGCTGATTCAGGCGGTAGTGCTGGTCACAGCCATCATGTTTGTTACGATCAACTTGCTAGTCGACATCATCTACCATTGGATCGACCCGCGCATCCGGTACGACTAGGAAAGGGTGTCTATGGATAGTCTGCAGGTAACGAATAGCGCCGGAGACAGCGCATCTGCCGGAGTAGCCCGGCCCAAGAAGAGGGCTAGTCTGTCACGAGACTACTTTGCCGAACTGCGAGGAAGCAAGAAAGGTATGACCGGGGCCCTGATCCTCGCGTTCATGGTCTTGGTCGCAATCACAGCGCCAGTTATCGCTCCGCATGACGCGTCATCCCAGTCTGTGTACGCTCAGTACGCTCCTCCGCTTTTTGCCGGCGGTACAATGGACCACATACTGGGTGCGGACAACCTGGGGCGGGACATACTGAGCCGGACGATCTACGGGACGCAGATATCCCTCAGCATCGCCTTCATCGTCATCTTCATCGCCGTTTCCGTAGGTGCTGTCCTCGGGGCGATTGCCGGCTACGTTGGCGGTATTGTCGATACTGTCATCATGCGAATTGCAGACTTCCAGTTGTCGTTCCCCTTTATTCTCTTGGCCTTGGTTTTCATGGCCATCCTGGGGCCTGGCTATTGGAGCTTGGTCATCGCCCTCACAGTTGCGATCTGGGCGAACTACGCCCGCCTGGTTCGTGGTGAAGCCCTCAAGATCAGAGAACTGGAATTTGTGCAAGCTGCCAAGGCCATCGGGGTATCTAGGGCTAGGATCATCTGGGGGCATATCCTCCCGAATGCCCTGCCAGCACTGATCGTGTTAGGTACTCTCGATATCGCGTGGGTGATCATCACCGAGGCGGCCTTAAGCTTCCTTGGATTAGGCATTCAGCCGCCGACGCCCTCCTGGGGTGTAATGTTGAATGACGCTCGTGGCTATCTGTATGAAAGCGCCTGGATGACCATCTTCCCGGGTATTGCGCTCTTCATGACATGCATCGGCGTCAATCTTCTGGGCGATTGGCTGAGGGACACCTTCGACCCAAAGATGGCGAAGTTATAGTGGAGCGACAGACGTGAATGAGGTAATTCTCGATATACAGAACCTGGAAACCAACTTCGTCACCAAGAAAGGCATTGTCCGGGCCGTGGACGGGGTGGACTTGCAGGTGCGGCGTGGTGAGACTCTTGGTCTGGTGGGCGAAAGCGGCTGTGGCAAGACAGTTCTCGGCCTTTCGATAATGGGGCTAGTCGATTCCCCGGGCAGGATCACCGGCGGTAAGATATTGTTCAAGGGCGAGGACCTGGTCTCCAAGAGCAGTGAAGAGATGCGGCAGTTGCGCGGCGACCGGATTTCCATGATCTTTCAAGACCCGACCGTGACGCTAAACCCGGTCCTGCGCGTCAGCCAGCAACTGGAAGAAGTCTTCCGCTATCACCGTGGGATGAAGGGCAAGGAGGCGCGGCAGAAATCGCTCGAACTGCTTTCTTTGGTTGGTATCCCCCAACCGGAGGAGCGAATCGACCGCTATCCCTTCGAATTCAGTGGTGGCATGCAGCAGAGAGTGGTGATTGCCATCGCCGTAGCCCTGAACCCGGAGCTTCTGCTGGCCGATGAACCGACCACCGCATTGGACGTCACGGTGCAGGCCCAGATCATCAAAGTGTTGAAGGATCTAAAGCAACAAAAAGACAGCGCCATTATCTTGATCACTCACGACATGGGTGTAGTGGCCGAGTTATGCGAGACCGTGGCTGTGACCTATGCCGGCAACATTATCGAGCAAGGAGATCTAGAAACGATCTTGGAGCGTCCCAGCCATCCGTACACCGTGGGCCTCATCCAGTCTATACCGAAGATGGAAGAACATGGCAAGGCCCGGCTCACAGCAATTCCCGGCACCCTTGCCGATCCGACGGAAATCCCTCCCGGCTGCAAGTTCCATCCTCGCTGCTCGAGAGCAGAGGAAGTGTGCAAGAAAACCCGGCCGGTCCTACGAGAGGTGAGTCCCGGCCATAAGGTAGCCTGTCACCTGGACTAATTTGGAGGCAAGATGGCAAACCAACTCTTACAGGTCCAAGACCTAAAGAAATACTTCCCGGCCGGCGGCACCTTGTCGGGCATTTTTGGCAAGCGGCGGTATGTGCACGCGGTGGACGGGGTCAGTTTTGACATCCGGGGGGGAGAGACCTTCGGGCTGGTGGGCGAAAGCGGCTGTGGGAAATCGACAACAGGCAAGCTTATACTGCGGCTTATCGACCCGAGCAGCGGGAATATCCTGTTTGGCAATAAAGACATAGCCAAACTCTCCGGCCAGTCTCTGAAGGAAATGCACAAGAGGATCCAGATAATCTTCCAGAACCCATATGCCTCGCTTGATCCTCGCTGGACCGTCCAGAAGATACTCACTGAGCCTCTCATCGCCCATGACGTTGTGCCGCGATCAGAGATGAAGAACAAAGTAGCAGAGCTTCTGGAAGCGGTCGGGCTTGACCCGGACTACATGTACCGTTTTCCGCACCAGTTCAGTGGTGGCCAGCGGCAGCGAATTGGTTTGGCGCGAGCCTTGGCGGTGAGTCCTTCGCTGCTGGTGGCCGATGAGCCGGTCTCGGCCCTCGATGTGTCCATCCAGGCCCAGATACTCAACTTGATGCAGGACCTGCAGGAGAGATTGAACCTGAGCATATTGTTCATTTCCCACAACTTGAGCGTGGTGAAATATCTGAGCGACAGAGTTGGCGTGATGTATCTTGGCAAGCTGGTCGAGGTTGCACCGGTGGAGGAGTTGTTCAACAATCCGGTCCATCCCTACACCCAGGCTTTGCTTTCTGCCATCCCGGTGCCCAGCCTGCACGTAAAGAAACAGATGATCCAGCTAGAGGGCGATGTCCCCAGCCCAGTGAATCCGCCGTCCAACTGCCACTTCCGGACTCGGTGCCCGAAGTTCAGCAACATTTGCGCTGAAGTGGAACCTGTACCAGTGCGTGTTGGCGAAGACCACGTAGTGGCCTGTCACCTGGCGCAGAAGACGACTACTGTGGACGACTGACCTCCTGGGGCACTGTGCATCGTTTCTACAACTGGTTTCACATATCTCACTCCGCGCTATAGAAATGAGGTGACGGGATGGATGACGAGAAGAAGAAGGTCTTGACCAAGGTTGATGAGCTTCAAGACGAAATCCTGAGTGCTCTGAGCGAATTGGTCCGGATACCCAGTATCAGCCCGAATTACCCGAACGTGGACAAGGCCTCGGTGTTGGGCGGAGAAGGTCGATGCAATGCTGCCCTTGCCGCGCACTATCGCAAGATTGGCTGCGATGTCGATATGGTCGAGGTGGAAGCAGGGCGGGCGAATGCCGTTGGTGTCCTGAAGGGAACCGGCGGCGGCAAGTCGCTCATTTACAACGGCCATATCGATACGGTGCCGCCTGGCGACTCCGCCGACTGGAAGTGGCAGGACCCCTGGAGCGGGAAGATCGGGGACGGCAAAATATACGGTCTTGGCTCCTGCGACATGAAGGGAGGAATCATCTCCCAATTCGCCGCGGCGATGGCGATTGCCAGGTCCGGGATCCGGCTGAAAGGGGATCTCATCCTCGAGGGTGTCGTGGGCGAGGAGAACCAGGATCATGAAGCCGGGACGACGGCCACAATCAAAGCCGGCTACCGGGCCGACGCCGCCGTTGTGTCCGAACCTACCTCTCGCGTTTCCCGGCTCGTTGTGGCGCCGGCCAGTCCGGGCTTGCTGTACTTTGCCGTCAATGTGAAGGGGAAAGCGACGCACCCGGGCATCCGCTATGAGTTTGTGAGGGCGGGTGGCCTTGGCTCGGAGGCCGGAGTAAATGCGGTGGAGAAGGGCGCCCTCATGCTTGCCGCCCTGCAGAAGCTCGAAGAACAATGGGGCTTCACCAAGAAGCATCCCTCTTTTCCTGCGGGATACTTCACCATTCATCCCGGTACTATCATCGGTGGGCCGCCAGGGCCGCTGGTCCCCTTCATCGTGTCGACCTATTGCCGTATCGAAGGTGTCATTTGGTTCCCGCCTCAGGAACCGGCGGAGGCGATCAAGCAGGAACTAACGGATTACCTGATGAAGGCCGCGGCTCTTGATCCGTGGCTGGAGGCTAACCCGCCGGAGATCGAGTGGCTGAGTTATTGGGCGCCATATCAGGTGGATTCCGGGCATCCGATTTGCCAGACGCTGATGGCCAGTCACGAGCAGGCCGCACAGGGGAATCCGGAATTCCTGTCGGCCCCGCGACTGCAGGGTTTTGCTGCGGTGTGCGATGCCACGTTCTTCAACCAGGCGGGGATTCCCGCCATAACCTATGGGCCGGGCAACGTGCTGATGGCTCACCGGCTGAACGAGCACATACCGGTTGACGACCTTATGACCGCCGCCAAGGCCTTCGCCCTCACCGCGATGGAATGGTGCGGAGTGGCCTAGAAGGAGTAACTCATGCCAAAGGAGAAGCCGCGTTCTTACCCTTATATCCCCAACTCTGCCCCGGAAGTGCGGGCGGAGATGCTGCGGGCAATCGGCATCGACAACATCGACGAGCTCTACCAAGAGATCCCCAAGGAGCTCCAGCTCAACCGGAGACTGGATCTGCCGGAGCCGTTTTTCTCCGAGTACGACCTGCGAAACCACGTAGAAGAGATCTTGGCCAAGAACAAGACGTGCAAAGAGTACGCCAACTTCCTTGGTTCCGGTTGTTACCAGCATTTTGTTCCT
>JAMCWQ010000016.1:0-29353 GCA_023480825.1 Chloroflexota bacterium
ATATCGGCCCAGAGACTGTAAAGGAGTTTTCTGCTGTGCTTCAGCCGGCTAAGACGGTGATCTGGAATGGGCCGATGGGAGTGTTCGAGGTGCCCGAATTTGCCAAGGGGACGAAAGCCCTGGCAGAAGTGGTGGCCGGCCTGAAGGCGACCACAATTGTCGGCGGTGGCGATTCGGTGGCTGCTCTGGAGCAGGCGGGTCTGGCGGACAAGGTTACCCACGTCTCCACTGGCGGTGGTGCATCACTCGAGTTCCTGGAGGGGAAGACTCTCCCGGGCGTAGCGGCGCTGCAAGATAAGGAATAGAGCTAGGAGAGATCATGGCGATGAGAAAGCCCATAATAGCTGGCAACTGGAAGATGTACTTGAATGTTGACCAGTCGATAGACCTCATCGAGGAGATGCTCGATGACCTGGACGAGATCCAAGGGGTTGACAAGGTAGTATGCCCTTCATACGTCAGCCTGGCTCCGGTCGCGGAGTACCTAGAGGGGAGCTCGGTGAAATTGGGCGCCCAGAACGCCCACTGGGAAGAGGCTGGGGCATATACGGGTGGGGTTTCCGTTCTGATGCTTGAGGACCTCTGCCAGTACGTTATCCTCGGGCACTCCGAGAGGAGACAGTACTTCAACGAGACTGACGAGTTGGTAAACCGGAAGGTACGTCTGGCAATTGCCCACAATATCAAGCCAATAGTGTGCATTGGGGAGAATCTGGAGCAGAACGAGGCCGGCCGTACCGAGGAGGTGGTATCCACTCAGCTTCGTGGGAGCTTAGCCGGGTTGGACCCCGGCCAGGTTCCCGGTCTGGTCATCGCCTATGAGCCTGTATGGGCGATCGGAACCGGACGGGCTGCCACCGGCGAGGGGGCAAACGCCGTGATTGCCATGGTCCGCAGATTGGTGGGAGACATGTATGGAGCGGAAGCGGCGGATGCCGTACGCATACAGTATGGCGGTAGCGTGAAATCGAGCAATATCGCCGAGGTCCTTTCGCAGCCGGAAATAGATGGGGCGCTCGTTGGCGGGGCCAGCCTGAAGGCCGATGAGTTTGTCTCTATAGTCCAGCAAGCTGCGGAAATCAGGGGAAGCAAGGAATAGGTGTAGCGGGCCTGCCATGCGGCCCCCTAACCGCGGCCCTTCCCCCACTTCAAAGAGGAAACGGGCTGGGGGTGAGGATAACGTGTCATTCTGAATGAAGCGTGCGGCTGGCCTGGCACGCGGATACCGGAGAGAATGAGATGGCTAGCCAGGCAGATTGACTCTAAGGAGAGCAGCGAAGTGAAGAATCTAGTTCCAGGTTGTTTGATCACCAGCTGCTAGATTCTTCGGGCCCGGCCGATATTCCGTATCGGTCTTAGGGTAGTCAGGACGGGCCCATAGAATGACAGGATCTGTTCCCCGTCCCGCAGTCCTTCTCTGAAGGACGAAGGAGCCCGGGGATGAGGGCCTAACCACCAAGCGTTGACGACTGAAGAGGATATTTATGGCTGTCGCAAGCTCCAACCCCCCTAGCCCCCCTTGTCAGGGGGGAACGTCCGGCCTGGCGGCCGGCGTCCCGATAAATCGGGACCTACAAAACTCTCATCGCCCCTGGCTACTGGCAACTGGCTACCCGCCTTGCACCTTGCCTGGGCCTGTCAATTCGGCTCCGGGTTTCCTTCGTTTGCATGTCTCTTCTCCGGATGCTATAATTCCTTCCTATTAGCAATAGTGATGAGAGAGGGAACATGCTGCTCACGGCGACGAATATCGCTCAGATAATCATTTCTGCAGTTCTGATTTTGGTTGTTCTCCTGCAGACGAAGGGTTCGGGGTTCAGCGGCGCTCTGTCTGGTGACAGCAGCTCTATTTACCGGAGCCGGCGTGGTGTGGAGCGCACATTATTCCAGTTCACTATCGGCCTTGCCGTTCTGTTTTTGATCATCTCTTTTTGGAGTAGCATCCAAGGTTAGCGCTCGGGAGACCTAACACGCATTGGTGAACCACATCAAATGGCAGCTCCTTGCTGCTTTTGCCGGACTCGGCGCAATCGTTCTTCTTCTCCATTCTTTTGCAGTCCCAATCGTGGCCACAAATGCTCCGGCCTCAGGTGGCACGTTTGTCGAGGGAATTGCCGGCACACCACGTCTTATCAACCCGCTGCTGGCGTCAACGGACGTCGATCGGGATATATCTTCATTAATCTTCAGCGGCCTGACTAAAAGGAATGAGCGCGGTGATATAGTTCCTGACCTGGCCACGAGCTGGCAAATGTCGCCTGATGGCAAGGTCTGGACGTTCAAGCTGCGTGACGACGTGAAATGGCACGATGGCATGCCGTTTTCGGCCGATGATGTGCTGTTCACGATCAGGACCATCCAGAACCCTGGTTTTGAAGGCGATCCCGGACTCGCAGAAGTCTGGCGGAGTGTTAAGGCCGAGAAAGTGGACCAGTTCGAAGTGCGGTTTACCCTAGGACAGGCCTATGCTCCCTTCCTGAGTTACACCACTCTAAGCATTCTCCCGGCGCACGTGTTGCGGGACGTGCCGGCCGGACAGCTCTCGATGGACATCTTCAACACCCAGCCCGTTGGCACTGGGCCATTCATGCTGAAGGATCAGACGCTCAGCGCCCGGTCCGTAACCCTGGTGGCCAATAAGCAGTACTACGGCGATCATCCTTACGTGGATGGAATACGTTTCCAGTTCTACCCCAACTACGAGGCAGCGCTAACGGCTTTGAAGCAGGGAGAGGTGCAGTCCGTGAACTATGTCCCTCCGGCAGAGGCTTTCAAGCTCACGGGTGATTCCTCGGTACGGCTTTACTCAGCCGAGCTATCCAACTGCACCATCCTGTTTCTCAACTTGCGCTTGCCTATTTTCTCCGACAAATTGGTCCGCCAGGCGATAGCGTATGGTGTCGACCGCAACTACATTGTCGATCGCCTGCTGTACGGCCAGGGAACAGTAGCGAACAGCCCGGTTCTTCCTACGTCTTGGGCGTACGACAAGAATATCAAACAATACAACTTTGATCGGGCCAAGGCCCAGGGATTGCTTGATCAGGCGGGCTGGGTAGACACCAATGGCGACGGTATCCGGGAGAAGAACGGGAGCAAGATGGCGTTTACGATCGTGACGAACGATCAGCCGGAGCGCGTGGCCATCGCGAACGAAATTGCCGACAATCTCAAAAGCCTGGGAATGCAAGTAAATGTCGAGTCCAAGGATGCCTCAAAGGTCGTCTCCGAGAACCTGACGCCGCGGAACTTCCAGGCGGTGTTGTACGGCTGGCAGAGCTTACCAAATGATCCCGACTGCTACGAACTCTGGGACTCTACTCAAGCAGACACGGGGTCCAACTTCTCGGGATTCCACGACCAGATTGCCGATAAGGACCTCGAACAGGCCCGGCGCAGCCTGAATCAGCAGGAGCGAATTGCCAGGTACCAGGATTTCCAGAACGTCTTCGCCGAGGAGGTGCCGAGCCTGCTGATCTACTATCCGGTCTACGATTACGCCGTCTCCTCCACAGTCGGCGGCGTGAAGATCGGTCAGCTAAGCGCACCCAGCGACCGGTTCAGTTCTATCGATTCGTGGTATGTAAACACCAAGCGAGTGTTTGTCGAGGCCGGGCACGCCCAGCAATTGCGCTAGGCCCCTACCCGTCGCTGCGTCCCTGAATGAACCCCACCTGGCCTTTAGGTTTCTTCTCCTCTTCCCAATAGATCACGGAGAGCCGGCAGATGGTATTTCCGGAGGCGGCGGCGACTTTAAACTGGCTCGACGTCAGTCCCTGGGCGTTGAGAAACTCCGTCACAGCATGCAAATGCTCAAACTCTTTGGCTTTCCACATTTCCAGGCACCCCTTCACATAAGATAAAGCAAGCCTACAGCGATTTTCGAAAGGCAGATCAGGTGGGGGCATGGCGTCGACGTGCGCGGCCGGTGGTTCTTTGGGCATGTCAGCGCCACGTCCCTACAACCCGCCTGCGGCGGGCCAGCTCAATTTTAGTGAAATGCGCTGTAGGTCTATGAACCATTATAGCAGAGCTTTCAGCCGAAACCTTGGCAAGCATCTTGCTAACAGATGCAACGCAGAGCAAATGAGAGCAGTAAGCAGAGCGGATTGGAGATTGGCAGCAAGGAGCCGGCAATAGCTTCAGTAGGCTTTGACAATACCGCCAATAGGAAATATACTGTGCATAGCATCTTGCCGGACGAACCGTCCGGCCAATTGGCTGTATGTTCAACTGTTAGGGAATATGCCAAGCAGCGAATTGGGTTCTGGCTCGAAAGAGAACCCTCACAGTAAGCGAATACAACTAAGAGAGGTGGTGCCAGTGGCTTTCTATTGATGCTGGCGCGCCTGGTCCTTCCGCGGAAGGACGCACCTGCCGCCCGACTTCGGCACCACCTCTCGAATACTAGGAAACGGAGGTGGTTTTATTATGCCTTTTTTGAGCAAAATGTTGGGCCGGCCTGTTCGAGATGCCAGTGGCGTCTCGGTCGGCAAGCTCTCCGATGTCTTCGCCCTTGCGGGAGAAGACTTCCCCTCTGTTACCGGAATAAGTATGTCAGCGGACAGTGGCCCCATCACCATTCCTTGGCGCGAGCTCGCCTCCCTCGACGAGGGCGGGCCGAAGCTCAAAGTCAACAAGAATGATATTGTCCCCTATCAGCCGGCGGAAAACGAGCTTTCACTCACGAAGCGGGTGCTCGATCGCCAGATTATCGATATCAACGGGAAGCGCGTGGTGCGAGTAAATGACCTGCGCCTGGTGAAGGTCGATGGAAGCTACCGGCTCGTGGGGGCCGATATCAGCACGCGCGGCCTACTGCGGCGCCTAGGTCTGGAGAGGGCGGCGGACCGGCTGGCGTCGCTGGTGCGTCACGAATTTCCTGAGAAGTACATCGCCTGGGATATGGTGGACCCCGTAGAATCTCAGCCCGCTGGGATCAAACTGAAGGTCCAGCACCGCAACCTTGCCAAGCTCCATCCGGCGGATATTGCGGACATAGTGGAAGGTCTCGACCGGCAGTCTGGTGAGGCCCTCCTCCATACGCTTGATGACGAAACGATGGCGGACACCATTCAAGAGTTCGATGTCGAGAGGCAGATGTCCGTACTCGAGGGGATGAATGCGGAGCGCGCCGCCGACATCGTGGAGATGATGGACCCAGACGAAGCGGCCGACCTGCTCTCCGAGATGCCGAAGGAAAAGGCCGACGACATTCTGAGGCTGATGGACCGGGAGGGGGCCGAGGACGTCCGTGAACTATTGGAGTACCCGGAGGATACCGCCGGAGGCCTGATGACCACAGAGTACGTGGCGATACCGGTGACGCTGACTGCCGAGCAAACGATACAGCGGCTGCGCGAGCTTTCGCCTGATGCCGAGATGATCTACTACGTCTACGTGGTCGATAGCATGGAGCACCTCATGGGCGTCATCTCGCTGAGGGACCTCATCGTCTCGCCGCCGGAACAGGCGGTCGAGGACTTCATGATTCGGGACGCCGTGACGGTGCGGCCCGATACGGACAAGGAGGAAGTGGCTCAGATTCTGGCGAAGTACAACCTGTTAGCCGTGCCGGTTGTGGATGAGGATCACCGGCTGCAGGGGTTTGTGACCGTGGACGATGCCATCGAAGCCGTTATGCCGGCCAGTTGGAAGCGCCGCATGCCGCGGGTGTTTTCGTAGAGATTGCTTTGTGATCTCCTTGCAGGCCAACCAGGTAGGGTAGGCCTTCAGCCTACATCCCCCTTGAGGGGTTAGGGGTGATGGGTGGTGTAGCAGTCTCCCGCGGAAGCTGGGAAAGGCGGCGGGCTGTTTGGGCATTTTGCTTTCCGGCCTTCCCGACAATGGGCTGGCGGCTTCTGCGTGGCCGCTCCATTGCCGCCCAGCACGCCGTTTGCGTGGCCCTCATCTTTATGGTAGAATGACGTTGTCGCTGGGGAATCGTCTAGTGGTAGGACAGCTGACTCTGGATCAGTAAGCCGAGGTTCGAATCCTCGTTCCCCAGCCATTATTGTGCCCATCAGAATCCCCCATCTGGATGGCTTTCCGATGACGCTCGATCGGGCGTGGTGGTTTGCCAAGCGCTCGTACCGCCTCGGCACAAGTTCAGGACGATCCCAACGTATTGCTAGGCGAAGGTTGGACGGTCTTCTCTCGAAGCTATCCGGCAAGTCCGATCAACCCATACCTCTCGTCTGTCGACGGGTTGCTTGTCATGGAACTGGAAATGTAGGACGTCCAGCCGGCGAAGCTCGCACCAGGGGGCTTTCTTATGCTCCTGGCTATTGACGCAGCGCCGTGATCCACTTAATCCAGGCCCCGCTGGAGCGTCCAGTGTTGCCGCTATCGGCCGATATCTTCAGGCCCGGCCAACTGACTCCAGATCGAGGTGTCTGGCGGCCTGGCAATTGTTGGGCCGCGCCTTCCATGAGGCAACTAGGTATCCGTGTGGTCACTAAGGAACGGACTTCCGTAGAGTGTGCCCCTTGCGCGACTTGTGAACCAGTCCAGCTGGATAAGCGACGCGCTTCAGAGATAGACTAAGCGGCAGTCTCCTGCGCCAGTCCACGGACCCTCCAAGCGAAGTAGATTAGCGCTAGAGAGGCAATTACAGCAAGCCACTCTAGGATCGAATACCCCAAAGGTGCTACTTCGGGCTGCATTAGGTGCGCTTGATCGGCGATAACTTGAAGAATGTTAAGGGCCGCCGCTGCGATTCCAAATGCCACGCCGAGATTGGCACGTTTGTAGATTAGCGGGATTGCAGCTATTTCTGTGACCAAAATCACGAGGAAGAATACTAGCCAAATGCTGGAGACATCGTTCTGAGGTCTAGTCTCAAAGCCAACTGGGGGTGGAAACTCCAGGGCAGTAATGATCAGGATGGCCAAGATGGATCCAATCACGCCTGTTTTGGCCCAGGCGAGGTTTCGTTTGCGGCTATTTGTCTTTAGAGTCCTCCGACTGTCGTTTGCCGTAGACTCCGGTGCGTTGGCGCGAGAGACACCCATTGTGTTCCTCCTCGATTAGTGAATGATATAGAGCTATGCAGTCAGTGTAGGGTCACGGGTGTCAACAGGCACCCGCCAATGGGAGGGAAAATGACCTGGCCATCAGGAGAGCCGAGAACCCGGCCATGCGGTCAATCCGCGCAGTTGTCGCCAGAGGTGCGCCTTGGCGGCTTGATCGACTGTCATCTTAGGCATGCCAGAGATTGTTCCAATTCATGTCAAGAGGTGCGGTAGTGTCCTACCCGCCTGACGGCTATCCAATCGGGTTCATTGCCAAAACTAGGAAGGAAGCAGCAATGAGCAGCCCAATCACCACCAGAAGCAGAACCACTAGCCAGGGTAGAGCCGTCCAGAACTTACTCGTGTTAGATCTCCTTAAGTGGGGGCACGGCCAAGGCGCACCAGTCAGCGTTCTGCCCCAGGAGGCAGTGACGTTGTGCCTAGTCTCCCACTCACGGTACCATAGTCCCGGCCAATTGTTCGTCAAGATACATCAGGCAGACCCGGAGACAGTTTTCAGGTGGGGCGCTTGGCCCCGCCCGAATGCCCAGCGTTCCACCTGAAAAGGGCGGATGCACTTCTATGCATCCCGCCGTCACCATAACCGCTTGTCATGGTTTGTCAAGGCGGAAGTCTAGGGACGCCGGCCAAAGGAGCAGACCCCGGCGTCCCTAGACTCGGGAACTGTGGACAGGTTGCTTACCGGCCGATCCACACAAGTATAACGTTTCAGACAGTAGATGGGGCGCGCATGGAAATTGGGGGGCGCCAGGAAATGAGTCAAACCCAGCGCCTCCCCTGCGGAGAAACGGGGATAGACATCTCAGGCCTATCCACACACTTCCAACGCTTGAGCAGATGGAAGGGGAGCAGAATCGGACTACTGTCTTCATCTGTCGCGTCATTGCACTGTGGCCGTACTGACCCGCCATGCTTTGTGGAGCCTTGGTCATGGATCTCCGGGATCCGGCGAACCAGTTCTGCCCAGCCGCCTCCGGTGGCCAGTTGGATACGGCTGAGTAATCCCGCAAAGACCGGCTCCGGGAGACTCTGTCTCCAAATCCTGGTCATGTTCTCCTGATCGTCGGGCCCGATGAGCGGATAGAGCCAGCTGACCACTTCCGGGAAGCGTTCCGGAGGTATCTTCTGAGCCATTTTCCCTAGGACGACCCCCTGGTCCAGCAGCGACACTCTCTCATTGAAAATTCGGTAGAGATGCGCATCTTCCTTGTCCAGGCGAATGCGCATATGAGTGTTCAATGCTGCAGTGACACGCGCAGTGACCAGTTGATCGCCAGAGTCCATGGCCTTTTGCCGTGAGTCACACAGAAGGTCGCGGGCGCGGCGGTCCCGCTCGTATGCCTCGGCAACCGATGGGGCAACGGTTTCCGCAATCATAATAACCCCCCGTATTCCCCCTCATCAGGGAGACAAGACCAGAGCCCGCCTCTAGAAGATAGACTAACTGAACGAAACGAGTACTACGCCAGGAACGAGGCGATAGTATCCGCCGCTTCGGGGTAACACTCCGCGATGGACTGAAGCATGCCGTGAGTCTTCACCAACACGAAGTCGCTGATGTTGTCCGTTTCCGGGTATTGGCCGTAGACTTGTTGGAGCATGGCACTGAAAGTAGCTGCCATCTCCGGGGGCTGCAGATCATAGAAGTCGATGAGAACCTCCACCCGGCCACCGGGAAGTGGCGTGACATCCACCCACATCACTTTGTCGACGATGGAGGCCGCTCTTCTAAGCTCGGCAAGCGATCGCCTGCCCGGGAGCCCGGCGGCAAGCTGCATAAGAACCACAGCATCCGGCACTGGGGCGCTGGCCTCGAGATTCGGACCGCCGCTCTCTATCTCCCTGGCCGGAGGCGCGCAGGGGGACTGCCCTTTTGCGTCCAGTGCCTTCTTTGTTTCTATCCTTTGGATTGCCAGGTCGAGGCTGGGATCAGCCTCCTGCTCTCTCATCCAGGACAGGAAGGGTTCCGGCGATGTGTTGAGGCAGAGCCTGATTGCATTGCCCATTGTTGCCACCGCTTTGCCAGTCGGTATGGCGTGCCGTACTTGCTCCGGCCTGGGGCTGCTGGCAGGGTAGGTAAAGAGAAGAGTTTGGCAACAGCCGCCGCCGGATACTGTGGGTCGTCCTTCGGCTGAAGGATGACTGCCGGCTGTGCCGGCCAGCGCTAGTGTCAATACTTGCTGCGTCCTTCTGCGGAAGGACCGCCGTCCGAATGACTTCGGAGCGACAATGTCGGTGCCGGTTTTATCCCATTTTAAGGCCACACTTGTGGGGAGACGCCCTGCCGTGTCCCGCGTAGGGTGCGTTCTCGAACCGAAATCTACGTAGCTATTTGCTTACCCCTGTCAGCACGGGGTCTGGGGTGCCTGAAAAGCTCCCTTGGCCTGCCGCCATTATATTCCAGACCGGCCACCGCAGCAATGAACATGCGGAACAGTGAGAGTATTGTAACTTTCTTCAAGTATCCACTGAAGGTTTTCGCCTGGATTCCGATACATATAGAGAACAGCGCAGCAGCGGCGCGAGCTTTCGCACGTCCTAAATAGGTGAGGCGCAATGAGCACTCTGCTTTGGCAAGCCCCGAAGGCGCGGTCCCGCCCGTTTTGGGCGTCTATAATCGCATGCCTCTTGTTCTTCATCGCGCTATCGTTCTTTGTCCTCTGGAGCCAGGACACACACGCGCTGGCGATGGACCCCGCTATCGCTGTAATTCCTTTTGTAGTTGCGGGTCTCGGCCTGCTGGCGTTCCTACGCGTAACGGATAGGCGCGATAAGGTCTCGTGGTATCTGGTGGCCGTCTCCCTTCTGTCCATGGGCTTGGCCGAGGGCCTATGGATTCTCAATCCTGCCTTCACCGTTGTTCAGCTACCATTTTCCCCGCTTGGTGATTTCCTGCACCTCCTGTTCTATCCAGTAGCCTTCGCTGCCATCATGGCGCGCGTACCCCGCAGCCGGAAGTTCTTCGGCTTTCTGCTGCCGAGTTTCGACGCGTTTTTGGTGAGCGTCTCTGCAGTTGCGCTGAGCTGGCAATTGATGCTTGGCCCAACTATCATGCAGGCTTCCGAGCCACTGCTGGCCGCTTACCCCGTGGGCGACCTGTTGATACTGTTTGCCGTCCTGTCGCTCTTCCTGAAAACGCCGGATGACAAGATGCGCCTCTCGGACATGTGTTTGTCTTCTGGCTTGCTATTCATAATGGTCGTGGACAGCCTGTACCCCTATGAGGTGGTTCATGGCGGCTATGTAGCCGGCGCGGTATGGGATCCCCTATGGGTATTGTCATACGGTCTAGCCGGTCTCGCCGCCCTATCCGCCGCGAGGAGTGGCCGTCTGCAAGCGCAAGGGAGCCGGCCTGCCGGGGAAGGCATGCTGAAATGGTCTCCCTGGCTGCGCCTGGTGCTGCCTTATACGGCCTTGCCTGCGGCGGCATTGCTTCTCTACTCCGAATATGGCTCCGGTGGGCAGGCAATCGCCGGAAGTGGTATCTGGGTGCTCTGGTTGTCTGCAGTGCTGGCCTTCATGGTAATGCTCCGAGTGTTGATCACCCTTGCGGAGAATGCCCGGCTGAGCCGGTCGCTGTCGGCGTTGTCATGCGATCTGAAAGCTCGAGTGGACCAGCGCACCGGGGAGTTGGCGCAGCGGACCGAAGAACTGGGGGTATTGAACGGGTTCGCCACGAAGTTGAGCTATCGCACTGAGTCTGCGGAAGTACTTTCCGCCGGCATAGCGCTCGCGGCCGAGACAATCAAGGCAAGGGGAGGAGCCATCTGGCTGCCGACTGCGAACGGACGCCTGGAGATCGCAAGTGCGTTGGAGGCCCATAGCGGCGAAAGTGGGCGGATTGCCGGTCCCCCATCCGTGCCTGATGACATTTTGGAGTCCCTACAATCCGCTAGGCCGATTTTGATTCGCGACTGCGAGGCGGCCGGATTGGCGTTGGATGGCGAAGACTGGTCCACTATCCATCAGGAGGCTGTGCTTGTTCCGCTGCTCTCGCGGGGTGCACGTATCGGGTTGATGGGGTTGTATGGCGAAAGGGGCAGCATCTCTCTGGAGCCGAAGCTGCAACTTCTGCAGTCTATCGGAGCGCAACTCGGAGTGGTCCTTGAAAATTCCCGCTTGTATGAGGAGGCGAGCAGGCTGGCTGATCACGATGCCATGACGGGGCTGCTGAACCAGCGCGGCATTGTCGAGTGGCTGGATAAAGAGCTGAAGCGAGCTGACCGCAGCGGGCACAGCGTCTCCATCGCTATGATGGACATCGATGACTTCAAGATTTTCAACGATAAGCGTGGGCGTGCGGTGGGCGATCAGGTGTTGTGCCAAACTGCATCGTTGTTGACCGATACTTCTCGCGAGTCAGATATTGTTGCTCGCTATGGAGGGGACGAATTCCTTGTGGTATTGCCCGATACCGGCACGCCCGGAGCGATCACCTTCTCGGAGAGGGTCCGCGCTGCCCTCGAAAACAATCCCTACCGAACACCAGAGGGACTGGCCGTGCCGCTGCGCATGAGCGTCGGGATCGCCACGTTTCCGGGCAATGGCTTAAGCAGCCAGGAGTTGGTGGCTTTCGCGGGTGGTAATCTCTATCATTCCAAGGGGCGCGGCGGAGACGCGATCACGGTCGCCGATTACACGAACCATGACGACCCGACCAAGGTGGGGACGTTTGTGGCATTGGATGGCCTCGTCACGGCTGTAGACAAGAAGGACAACTATACGCGCCGGCACTCTGAGGAGGTGGCCAATTTCGCTCTGGCTATTGCCCGCTCTCTGGGACTGTCCGACGAGAGCCAGCGCATGCTTCGAATTGCCGGGTTGCTACATGACGTCGGGAAGATAGGGGTGCCGGACCGTCTTCTGCGGAAACCAGGGAAGCTGGATGACAAAGAGCTTGCAGTAGTCAGACAGCATGTTCTGATCGGAGAGATGGTCATCAAAGGAGTGGCGAACATCCCCGATTTGGTTTCTGCTGTTGGCTCGCATCATGAACGCTTCGACGGCACGGGTTATCCTCGAGGTTATGTTGGAGCGCAGATCCCGTTGCTCGGCCGGATACTAGCGGTGGCAGACGCCTATTCCACCATGATCAGCGAGCGGCCCTACCACAAGGCTCTGACCACTCAGGAGGCCAAAGCCGAGCTTCTGCAGGGAGGCGGCACGCAGTTTGATCCTGAGGTGGTGCAGGCCTTCGTGAAGGCTCTCCCCGCGGCATCCCCTGAAGGGCGGGAGGCCGCCTCCTAACGATACCTCCCACGGGAATATCACCTATTGGCGTGGAAAGAGCCGCCGGGCCCCGGCGGCTCGACCACTATTAGGGATTGGTTTGGAGTGCAACGGTCACGGCCACCTGGTCGCACCAGCTGTAGTGACCATGGAGAATATAAGGAACATACTGCACAAGAAGGTGAATATCTTGTCCCTTCCGCTCATTGCTAGCCTCTCCTTTGTGCTAATGCGGTAAAGTAACGCCTTTGGTACTGTACCGTCCTAGTACTATTTTCGTCACCAAATAGTACCAGTGTATCAGAGGTTGATTAGAGTTGATCATCAAATGGTCTGCTCGCCGCGTCACGGTGCCGCCGGAAGAAGGGTGGCCGCTTCCCGCCAGAGCCGGAAGAAAGCTAGGGGCCGGTGGGAGATATCCGGCCCCTGTCTAAGGAGGATCAGGTGGGCGCCAGCAAATGACATCCACCTGCCTACAAGTATACCCGATAACCCTGGTGGTGGACCGGGGATATTCGACCGAAATCACGGCAGTGTTACGGATCCTCAGTATTGAGTTTGGGGGCGTGGCGCTTTTGGGGGAATCAGTGTAAGCTAAGCGGAGAATTACTGGGTACTGAGGTTCGAGCCGGCAACACCGGTAAGTACCGGGAGCTGACAGGAGGAGCCAGCCATGACTTCGTCGTCATTAGTAATTGGTCCCACCTTTGAAGAGATGCTGCATCCTTGGGGGATTGACTCTGACGTGAGAGCGGCGGCCCAGCGGATGAGCGTCGAGGATCCTCTCGATCCCCTGAACCTCTACAACATCACCTGGCATGGGCGCGACAATCGCGTTTTCTATCAGGTTCTTCCAGAAGAGTTGACCTGTGTCGAAGCTCCTATTGTCGTCATCTACGGCAAGGATTTTCCCACCGGCAGCCACAAGGTTGGGGCCGCCTACTCGGTGCTAGTGGAGAAGGAGCTGACCGGGGAGGTGGACCCTTCGGTGGACCGGCTGGTTTGGCCGAGCACGGGCAATTACGGCATCGGCGGAGCCTGGGTGGGCTGTCGCATGAAGTTCGCTTCCACCGTGATCTTGCCCGAGGAGATGAGCAGAGAGCGCTTCGACTTGATACGTTCTTATGGTGCCAACCTGGTGTTGACTCCCGGCTGTGAGAGCAATGTCAAAGAGATCTACGACAAGTGTGCTGAGTTGCGGGCTGCAGACCCGGAGCGCGTTCGCGTTCTCAACCAGTTCGAGGTCTTCGGCAACTATCGTTTTCACTACTACGTGACCGGCAATACCATTGCGGAACTAGCAGAAGGGCTTCATGCTCAAGGGATTGGTGATGGCCGGGTGGCGGCGTTTGTATCGGCCATGGGCAGCGCCGGAACGATAGCGGCTGGGGATAGGCTGAAGCAGATATGGCCTGAGCACAAGATCGTTGGTCTAGAGCCGGTGCAGTGTCCCACGCTCTACTGCAATGGTTATGGCGGGCATGACATCCAAGGGATAGGCGACAAGCATGTTACTTGGATACATAACGTCATGAACATGGATGCCATCATGTGCATCGATGATGTGGAGTGCAAGAAGGGATTGCAGGTGCTGGTGGAGGAGGCCGGCTGGAGTGCTCTAACAGGGCGCTATGGGGTGGCGGAAGAAATAGCCCAGAGCCTGGCCCAGATAACGGGAATTAGCGGTGTGTGCAACATACTCGGGGCCATAAAGACGGCGAAGTTCTATGACTTCGGCAAGAATGACCTTGTTGTAACAGTGTGTACGGACGCTATCGACCGCTACCGGTCTGTCATGGGCCAGATGGCGGCCAAGTATGGCCGGATGGATGAGGTTGAGGCAGCGGTGCGGGTGGAGGGCATATTCCATGGTCAGAAGCTGGACTGGATAGGGGAAGGCACAGTAGAAGCCCGCCGCCGCTGGCACAACCTGAAATACTACACTTGGGTTGAGCAGCAAGGCAAAGGTGTGGAAGAACTGAACGCCCAGCTCGACCCAGAGTTCTGGCTTGCCCAGCAGGCCCGAGTGATTGAAGTCGACCGGCTGATCCGGGACGCGCGCACCTAAGACGCCAGCGGGCTTTCTGTGCGGCTAGGATTCAGGCCCGCCGATACAGAACCAGCGCTCATTGAGCCCGTACAGCTGCCAGACCTGGCATGTTGGGCAAATGCAATTCAGGTCTCCATTCAGGTCATTGCAGTCGGACTTCCCAACGGCCTGGGAGCAGTACATCCCTTCGGCCATGTCCGCCGGCGGGGCCATTTTCGGCCGGCCGGTCATTCCCATCGACAGCATCTTTTGGCTGATACACTGGCTAGAGCTGTGTACCGGGCAGTCAAAGCATTTGCACCTGTCCCAATTGTCCTGAGTGTAAGGAACCGCCGCCATTGCGCACCTCCACTTAAGTGATTTTCCGCCTCGAACGTCGCACAGATGACAAGCAAGGTGCGTGCCAGAAGCGGGCAGCGGGGCGATGCGAGGGCCAGAGGCTGCCGCGACCGATTGCCATCCTGGAGCAGCGACTGATGTTCGTTCATGCTGCGGATTTCGTCCGTTTCCGGAGGATGGGGGGAGGGGCATCCCCCTGATACGGAGGATTGAGGAGGCATGCCACCGGAAAGCCCTAATCCTCTCCACCGCCTAATCAGGGGGTATCGTCAATTCTGGCAGGGTGCGGACCGCCGTGTCCGCCCTTCCAAGGGGTCGGCCAGCGACCGCATTGCGTACCGTGAAGGGGCTACGCTGGCGCACAGGGCCGTGCGCCAGCACATCTTTAGCCCGGGAGCGGCGCTACGTGTTTGGTCTATAGCTGGCCTGGCGGCCGTCCTTCTGCCGAAGGACGAAAAATCGGGACCTACCACAGCCTCCTCGGTCGCTGGCCCTGGCTACTGGCAACTGGCTACCCGCTTTTCCCCTTGCTCCTTGACCCGTTACTGGTAGGCGTCGATTAGCGTTCCCGAAGGGTCGTATAGCTCGGCCCGGGCGTTGCCTGTCCAGATAGCCTGTCCGAGACCCATATGAATATCCGTAGCAGTGCTACCAGAACCCTGAGTCCAGACATTCACCTGTGCTCCGGGCTGCAGGACAACAGATGGCAAGGTGTAGCGAACGCCGGTGCTTACGGAGAGTATCGACCAGCCCTGCAGGTCTACCGCTGTGGTGCCGATGTTGACCAGCGTGATAACTTCCTGAGTCTTGTCCAAAGTCCCAATCCGCACCTCCGAGCTACTCGCCTCGCCGGGAGTGGCGGTGGCCGTCACAGTCTCGGTAGCTGTCACGGTCTCGGTAGCGGTGACCGTTGGAGTTGCGGTGGGAGTCTCTGTTGGCGTCTCCGTAGCTTCCTCGGTGGCAGTTGCGGTGGCCGTTTCCTCTGGTGTGCTGGTGGGCGAAGCCTCTGACGTTCCCGTGGCCGAGGGAGTGGGCTGTTGGGACCACAACCCAACTTTGGCCTGCTTGGCTTCGTTTTCCAGAGCTTGGAACATCTCTTGATACTTCAAGTCGGTAGTCGATGGCGCCGCCTTGGCGTATCCCTGGCTCACCAAGTCAGCGTTGACAAAAAGCCCACCGACGAACACATACCGGAGCAGGCGGCCATAGCTATCGGTATCGCTGACATCTCGTTCGAGCTCTACCTCTTTGCCTTCCACTAGTTGCTTGTTATGCTCGTAGGCCTCGCGGCCGAAGAAGTCCTCCTTGTAGGGGCTGAACGCCGGGGTGGCAATGCCGATATAGCGGACCAGCTGTCCACCTTGCAACTCGACGGTGTCACCGTCCACAACTCTTACAACCGTAGCCTTGGTACGGTCCGAGGGCGAGACTGCGGCAGACGTGCTGGTGGCGCCTGGTGTCTGGCTGCCTTGAAACATTGGAGTCGGTGTGCCACCCCCACAGGCGGCGGCGACCGGTAGAATGGCTGCGATCAGCATAAAGATGGCAAAGCGGTTTTTGAACACTGTCGGTCTCCCTTGCAGCGGTGTATTGTACGTTGTGCCGGCTTGCGAGTCTTTTGGAGTCCGGCGACAACGGCAGGAGCTGCCGGATCTGGCAGACTCCGGGCACTATTATAACACTGCAACCAGCGAGCGGAAACCAAAGTAAAGAGCCCCTGCCCCGGTATTCAGGGCAGGGGCTCTATGAAAGCCTACAATGGCCTAGAACAGGCCGACCCTTTCCCTTCAGCATCGATGTCGATGTTGTTGCCGGCTGGCTTGGACGGCAAGCCTGGCATCGTGCGCATAGTGCCCAGTAGCGGGTATAAGAAGCCGGCGCCAACTGAAGCACTCACGTCCCGGATCGGGATGGTGAAGCCGGTCGGCCGGCCCTTCCACGCCGGCTCATGGGATAGCGAAAGGTGAGTCTTTGCCATGCAGATCGGGAGCTTGTCGAAACCTTGCTCGGTGTAGAGCTTGATCTTCGCTTCCGCGGCCGGCAGATAGGTTACGCCGTCGGCGCCGTAGATCTTCGTGGCAATCGTCTCGATCTTCTTCTTGATCGGCCAGTCCAGGGGATACAGGAACTGGAAGTTCTTTGGCTTCTCAGCAGCCCGCACCACTGCTTCGGCCAGCTCGGTGCCACCGTTGCCGCCTTCCATGAACACGCGGCTGACGGCCACCTCTTCAGCACCAGCTTCAACGCATTTTTCGCGTAGGAAGGCGATTTCCTTGTCACTGTCGCCAGGGAAGGTGTTGATGGCCACAACTACCGGCACACCGAATAGCCTCATGTTCTCGATGTGCTTCTGCAGGTTCGGGAAGCCTCTTCCCAGAGCGTCGAGGTTCTCCTGGGTCAGGCCGGGATCCAAGGGCTTGCCGGCAACGATCTTGAAGTCGCCGCTGTGCATCTTGAGAGCCCGGATAGTGGCCACGATGACGACCGCGTCAGGGGTCAAACCGCTGTAGCGGCACTTGATGTCCATGAATTTCTCGGCTCCCATGTCGGCGCCGAATCCGCTCTCGGTTATGAGGTAGTCACCCATCTTGATTCCGATCATATCGGCGAGGATGGAGTTGTTGCCGTGGGCAATATTAGCGAACGGGCCGGCATGGACTAGAGCCGGGTTGTTTTCGAGCGTCTGAATCAAGTTCGGCTTGATAGCATCCCGCATCAGGACGGTCATGGATCCGGCGCAGTGCAGGTCCTCAGCGGTAATGGGCTTGCCAGTGACGTCGTTGCCGATCACTACACGAGAGAAACGCTCCCGGATGTCCTTCAGCCCGGTGGTCAGGGCCAGGATGGCCATGACTTCGGAGGCTACCGTGATGTCAAAACCGGTCTCACGGGGGTAACCATTCTCTTTCCCGCCGAGCCCGATGATGATCTGCCGCAGTGAGCGGTCACTGATATCCATCACTCGCCGCCAGGTTATGCTGAACGGATCGATCTTCAGCTCATTGCCATGCATGATGTGGTTGTCGACGAATGCCGACAAGAGATTGTGGGCCACGCCTACGGCGTGGACGTCGCCGGTGAAGTGCAGGTTGAAGTCTTCCATGGGGACGAGTTGGGCGTATCCGCCACCGGCCGCCCCACCCTTGATGCCGAAGACCGGGCCGAGAGAAGGCTGCCGCAGGGCGACGACCGGTTTCTTGCCAATCTTGGCCAAACCATCGCAGAGGCCCACTGCTGTGGTTGTCTTGCCCTCGCCGAGAGGGGTCGGCGTAATTGCCGTCACGTCGATGTACTTGGCGTTTGGCCGGTCATTGAATTTTCCTAGTACGTCCAGGTTGATTTTCGCCTTGTATTTCCCGTAAAGCTCAAGATCATCTTCGTCCAGCCCTACCCTGGCTGCAATCTCAGTCACGGGCAGCATTTTTGCTTCTTGTGCGATTTCGATGTCGCTCTTCACTTCGAAAAACCTCCCATTCCTTTCTTAAGTTGGATACGTCTCGGTGTCACTTGGCCCGCACCGCGAGCCGCTTCGCCGCCATCAGTGTGTTCTTCAAGAGCATAGCGTTTGTTACCGGGCCCGTGCCTCCCGGTACAGGAGTGATCGCAGACGCAACCTCCTTGGCCTGTTCGAAATCTACATCGCCCACCATCTTGTCCCCAATGTAGTTGATGCCGAAGTCGATGACAACCGCTCCTGGTTTGATCATGTCGCCGGTTATCATATGAGCCTTGCCCACGCAAGCGGCCAATACGTCACCCTCGCGGATCACGGATCCCAGGTCTACCGTTCGAGAATGGCAGATAGTGACAGTCGCGTGCTCGGCGAGGAGGAGCATTGCCATGGGCTTCCCAAGGATAGCGCTTCGACCGACAACAACGGCCCGTTTGCCTTTCAGTTGCACTCCGGCCCGGTGCAGTATTTCCATGCCCCCTGCCGGCGTGGCGGGCACGAATGCTTCCAAGCCCAACATGAGCCGTCCGGCGTTGACGGGATGAATGCCATCCACGTCCTTGTCTGGAGATAGAACGTCGGTTACCATGGATTGGGCGAGATGGGCGGGTAGGGGCATCTGCACGATGATTCCACTCACCATCGGGTCTTCGTTGAGAGCGATGATCTTCGCTTGCAGTGTCTCTTTGGTGGTGTCTGCATCCATGGCAATCAACTGGCTGGTCATTCCGGCATTGTCAAACGACTTGAGAATTTGCTTGGCGTATGTTTGGGATGCAGGATCAGCACCGGCCAGCACCACGGCAATCCCCGGGGCGTAGCCGTGCTCTGCCTTGAACGACTCCACTTCGGTGGCGATCTCCTCTTTCAATTGCTTGGCTATTGCTTTACCGTCGAGTATTTGTGCTTCCATCTTTTCTCCTCAATCAGCCAGGACGAATCAGAGCTTTGACTTCACCTCGGCGAGGACGCTCTCCTTCATTTCAGAACGCCCGGCAACCATTTGCGCAACCTGCTGCTTGACACCCTCGACGAAGGCAGCATCCTTAATGGCGCCGATATTGATATCCACGTTGAGCAATGCGGCGTGCAGGCCTGCTTCGGCCATGAGCACCGCGACACCAATATCGCTGATCGCCATCGGGTTGCCCACTTTGGCTCCCTCGACAGTCAGGTTGCGCAAATGGTTGCAAGCGCGGGCGATTCGGATGGGAACCCCACAGGCGATCTTCGAGCGTTCCTGAATGAGCGCGGTTCGCTTCTGCTTTTCCTCATCAGTGTTGCGGGGCAGCCCATAGGCTTCCATCAGGTCGCCCAAGACCTTGGTATCATCGTCTATCAGCTTGGTCAGCTCCGCTCGCAGTTCGTCCGCTCGGTTCAGTAGGCGTTGAGCAACCGGCTCCACGTCTTTGAACTTCTCCTTGCCTACCGTTAGGTTACACACCATACTGACCAGTGCCGCTCCCAGCGCGCCGCTGAGCGCTGCAACACTTCCGCCACCGGGAGTAGATGCCTTGGACCCCAACCTGTCCAAGAAGTCGCCGATAGTTGTCTGCGCGTACATCTTTATGACCCCTTTCTTTGGCTTGGATGAGATGCTTCTACGTCGGTCTTCAGTGGTCTCAGACCACAGGTTTCGCGCTCGTCACAGTAGCCCAGAGGCAGGCACTTCGGCTGCAAATGCCTAGCGATAATTGGCGCCACTTGGGCAACTTCCACCTTCACCTTCCCGAACAACCTGCGGATTTCCCACTGAGCGTGCCGGCAGAGGCGCAGACCGCTCACATGAATGAGCTCGCGGGCGTTCATAGTCATGACGAGGCGCGTGGTCGTGGCGTTTGACAGGACGTACCGCGCGTCTTCCGCCGGAATTCCGGCCTCCTGTAGCTGGCGGTAGAGCTTGTGGTCTTGCTCCATTGCCTGCTCGAAGGCTTCCCGGAGTGCCGGCTTGGACGCGATGCTTGGGGGGGTCACGTACTCGGGGGTTTTGAGAGAGACGTAGCGCTGGCTTTGCTGGCTGTAGCTGGCGAGGCGGTGCCGCACGAGCTGATGGCTGGCAGCCCGCGATAGCCCGTCAATGGCGAAAGTGAAGCTTATGTGTTCAATGGTGCTCAGGTGGCCGGCGGCGATGACGCTCTCCAGCAGGCGCTCGATTTCCGGCTCGGTGATATTCTCCAGCAAGGAGATGGCGCTGACACTGGAATAGCAGAGCCTGGCCGCGGCGGCTGCTGTCCGTTCTGGCTCGGGTGTGTAGGCGACCAGCCTTACCTGCATTGCAACCCCTGAACCACAAGTACTCGACGAATTAGCAGATAGGATACGCGTTAAATCTGTAAGATAGCGGCTTCTGAGCCTGAAGCCCTGTCGTTATTCTAGCATACGATTGTGATTAGTACAACAGAACTTCAGTTTATTGGTTGAACCGTTCCTGACGGGCGCGGGTTCCCTCCAGCTCCCCGGGGAACCGGGGAACTGGAAGGGGTTCGCAGTAGGGGACTACGCCGGCTCGAAGAACCGGGACTGAATCAGCCCGTGAGGCGTGACAGCTGGCTTAATCTTCAGCGTGCTGACATAGAGGCCGGCATAGTGGGTGAGCCACACGGTGTGGCAGGCCTCATCCCAGAGCTGCTGCATCTTGACGTAGATTTGCTGTCTCTTTGTGTCGTCCAGCTCCACCAAGCCTTGCTTATGGAGGTCGTCGTACTCCTTATTGCTCCAGCTCATCCAGTTCCAGACGCCGATCTGATCGCTGATGAACCACACTGTTGCCCATGACGGGTCCGGCTCCATGCTGTAGTTGCTGCAGAACAGTTGCATCTGTTTCTGCTGGTCGGCGCTCATTCCCCAGAAGGAGCTGGAATCCTTGGTGTTTGCCGTCAGGTTGATGCCGATCTCCGCCAGATTCTGCTGGGAGACCTCAAACCATGGCCGGTATTCGCTGGTATCTATGAAGTCCATAGTGAGATCTAGAGACGTCAGCCCCGCCTTGGACATGTAGTCCTTGGCCTTGGCAACGTCCCGCTTGTACTGAGGAGCATCCGCCCAGTAGCCCAACAACCCCGGGGCGATGAGTCCGTAGCATTGGTCGACTTGGCCCATATAGGCAGCCTGCAGTATGCTGGGTACGTCGATCCCGTATCGGATGGCCTGCCGGACGTTGATGTCCTGCAGCTTCGGATGCTGCATGTTCATGCCGATCCACAGGAATCCAAGCCTGGGCTTCTTGACTGTCGCGAACGTGTCGGTTTGGCCCTGGTAGCGGGAGAAGGAAGCCGGGCTGACGCGGCCGAAGTCCAGATCGCCGGAGTCCAGAGCCACTTCGCCGACCTTGTCGTCGTCGATGGCGACAAAGTGGATCTCGTCCCATTTCGGCGGGTCTCCGAAGTAATCCGGGTTCTTCTTAACGATCACCTTGTCCTTGGGGGTCCAGGAGTCAAAGATGTAGGGTCCGGAGCCGAGGATATTCGTCGCGAATTTCTCTTTCCCCACTTCCTCATAGTACTTCTTGGGTATGATTTGCCCGCTGCCGACCGGGAGGGTGGACTTGAAGAGCGGGGCGAAGGGCTCTTTGAGTATGATCTTGCCGTTGTACTTGTCGATCACCTCGACATGATCTAGGGTAGCCCAGTCCCCCTGGTATGGT
Organism: Chloroflexota bacterium; assembly: GCA_023480825.1. Classification (GTDB taxonomy): domain Bacteria; phylum Chloroflexota; class Chloroflexia; order JAMCWQ01; family JAMCWQ01; genus JAMCWQ01. The sequence continues at coordinate 21,747 of JAMCWQ010000016.1, forward strand.
GAGTTATTGGCCGGATCGCCGATCCGCTCGTAGGAGAATTTCACGTCGTCGGTTGTCACCTCACCATAGCCCTTATGCCATTGGACTCCCTGCTTGAGAGTGAAAGTGACGGTCTTGCCGTCCGGTGAAGTCTCTATCTTCTCGGCGAGATCGTTGTTCGCCTCGTAGCCGTTGGGACCGTAGATAATGAGGTTGTTGAAGACCGTCTGATTGACTACGTATTCCTCTTCGGCCACGTAGTAGGCGGGGTCCAGAATCTGAATGTCTGTGGGGATCCTGATGCGCAGTATGTTGGAGCCGGAACCACCTGTGGAAGCCTGAGTGGCGGTCGGAGTGGCCGTCTCTGTGGCCGCTGCAGTTGCGGTTTCTGTCACACCGGCAGTAGCAGTTGTGGTGGCTGCTGTGGTCCCGGTCTCGGTGGCAGCTGGTGTGGCCGCACCTCCGCCACAGGCGGCCAGAATTGATCCGATGGCGCCCATGGACAAGCCGAGCGCTGCTGCCTTGATTACGAATTCCCTGCGGCCTAGCCGTCTCTGCTGAAAGTCCTCGATAATCCGATTGAGTTCCCTAGCCATTTCTGATTCCTCCTTCTGAAGGTGCTAAAGCTGCGCAGCATGAAACTGCGGGCGACTAGAGTTCGACCGCGACGCGCCGGAAAGGAGCTGACCCTTGGCCACATGGCCTAATACTGCAGCAGGATTCCCTCCTTCCATTCCTAGTGGATGAGCCATATTCTACTGTTGAGAGTCTAATCATCATCGATTAGGCAATCCACGGTTGTGGTAGGTGGCTTAGTGCTCAACAGACCAACAACAAAGGTCCACGATGCGAGTGCAGAGAGGGCACCAGCACTCCGGTTGCAGCTTACACTGGGGGGAGCGTGAAAACTGCGGGACGCACTATTTCGGACACGGCGATCATTTGGCTGATTCGCGATGCCGGGTCCAATCGAATTCGCCGGGTTCCCGCTGGCCTCCGAGTCCGGCCGGTGCAGGAACTCCGCGCCCTGCCATCCGGCCAAGCGATTTCGTCAGGCCGGCATCCGGGTCCTACTTGGCACACCCGAATAGCCAGGCCGTGGCTAGTATACAATCGCCGGGCGAAAAGTCAAATGCTTATAGCTGTTGGAGGAGCAGGCGCACAATGGAGATAACCAAACCGACAAGGTCGGCGAGCATCTGGAAGGGTAGCAGCCGCCAAATTTGGCCTTGGAATACCAGCAGTAGGAGGCAGGCAGCAGACAAGTACGTTCCAAATGGTATGTAATCGTGGCGCGATTTGCGACCAAGCCCTATGGCCGCCAGGCCCGCCAGGCCGGCAATGAGCGAGCCCATTATCAGGGCACCCATGACCTTTGGGTAGCCGAGAATCAGCCCGATGAACCCTGCCAACTGGACATCGCCGAAGCCCAGCGCCTCCTTGTGGTACATAGCTTTGGCCAGCCAGAACATAAACAGAAACAGAGCGCCACCAACGGCACCACCCACCAAAGCCTGGCCAAGCGACAAACCAGAACCAAATAGGCTGGAAAGGATCGCCACTACCACTGCTGGATAGAAGAGTACCGGAAATATGAGATGATGCTGCCAGTCGATGAAGAGCACAGCCACGAGCACAGTTATGAAGATTGCGGACGCGGCGAAGGATATGCCGAGGCCCGTGGCAAGATAGGCGAGAAGCACGAGCACGGCCACAACTATGTCGATGGCGAGAAGCCCGTAGAACCCAGAAGGCTCGGCCGCCAGGTAGCCGGCCTGTACTCGCGTCCCGAGCAGTGGCATTGCCTCCAGCCAGCGATTGGTGGCGTTGCCGGGCGGCTTCCGGCCGGCTTCCTCCTCTCCGCTTCGCGGCAGGTAAACCACGATCAAACGGGCAACGGCCCCGAGAACAAGGCCAAGGGTGAAAACGGCAACCAGCAAGACGGCCCTCCAGGTCTGCTCAGAACGTACGCGAGCGGATGATGGTGTAGATAAGATACAGCCCGAGTATCGCCGCGATCAGGAAGCCGACGACGCCGAGCGCGGGGTAGCCGATGAGCTTGAAAGGAGTCTGAATGCCCATCGCCAGAGCTGAGCCGAGAATGATGGCGGCTACAATCAACGCAAAGGCAAGCCGGTTGGCGATCTTGTTGAGTGTCACGGTCAAGTCCTCGAGCCCGATATGCTCGAATTGGAGGCGCAGCCGCCCGTCTTTCAGTTCTTCGGTTATAGCGTTCAGCCGACCAGGCATGGCCATTATGAGTTCGTTGGTCTCCATCAGGGCGCGTGCGATGGTGGAGATATTGAAATTGTACGTGAACTGGGAAATGACAATACGCGTCATGTACGACCTGGCGTCCTCGGCAGGGTTTCCCGGCGGGTACAGGATGCGGTAGATCGCGTCTACATTGGATAGCGTCTTACCGAGCAGGGCGAAGTATCCTGGGGTACGCAAGCCGAAGCGCAGGGCCAACCTAATAGTGTCCATGAGGAGATGGCCCAAGTTTACGGACTCTATTGGCAAGTTCTGGTACTTGGCAACGAGTGTGCTGACTTCCGCCATGTACTGCCTGCGGTCGAATTTGTCCTTGGTCTCTCCCAGTTGCAGCAGCAACTCGGCCACCTCTTCCGATTTGCCACCGGTGAAGGCCAATAGGATTTTGCCAATAGTCTCGCGCGTCCGGTGGTCGAGGCGCCCTACCATGCCAAAGTCCAGCAGGATCAGCTTGCCATCATGGGATATGACCATGTTCCCGGGATGGGGGTCGGCGTGGAACAACCCGTCCACGGCTACCTGTCTGATGTAGGCTTGCAGGAACTGTTGGGCAAGCGCCTTTCGGTCCACCTTGAGTCTAGCCACCTCGTCTACCCGGTGCCCCCGGACGCGTTCCATCGTCAGCACGCGCTTGGAGGACAGTTCCGGGAAGGTGAGCGGGGTCTGAATAAGCGAGAATTCCGAGAGGTTCCGGCCGATAATCTCGATGTTGCGCCGCTCCATATTGAAGTCAAGCTCGTCTGTTATGGTCGCCTCCAGCTGGTCGACCACGCCTTGGAAGTCATATATTTCCCCGAACTTGGTTCGCTTTTCCAGTTGCGCGGCGAGGTCCCGGAGCACCGCGACGTCCTTTTCGATAACCGGGAGGATGCCTGGTCTCTGCACCTTTACGGCTACCTCATCCCCATCCTCGGTCAGTGCGGCGTGAACCTGGGCCAAAGATGCTGCGGCTACCGGCTCATGGGAAAACTCCTTGAAAAGGAGGTCCAGTGGGGCGCCCAGCTCTGCCTCTATGAGTGGCTTGATCTCATTGAAAGGCACGGGGGCTACGTTTTCCTGGAGCTTTTCCAGTTCTACGATGAAGTCCTGAGGGACTATGTCTGGCCTGGTGCTGAGGATTTGCCCAAGCTTCACGAACGTCGGCCCAAGCTCTTCCAGTGCCAGCCGGAGATGATAACCGTGCGCTCGTTTCCTGTCTTCCTCGGTCGCCGGCACGTGTTGCCACCTGGGAATGTACTTTGCCAGCCCCAGAAACTCGACAACATCCACAAGCCCGTACTTGAGCAGAACGCGGACGATCTCGGTGTAGCGCTCGAAGTGACGTATGCTGACCATCTCAGGCCCCTTGTTCGAGCGCTTTCCGCGCCGCGGCAAACATCTGATGTTCGGGGGCCGGTTTCCCCGTCCATAGGGAGAAGGACAAGGCGCCTTGGTAGACAAGCATGGGTAGACCGCCCAGGGTTCTGGCTCCCGCGGCAGCAGCATACTCCAGAAGAGCGGTAGGGCGATAGATGAGATCGTAAACGAGGGCCGGCCTGCGGATGTATTCGGCCGCCAGCGGGCTCTCGCCCGCTTTGAGACCTACGGGCGTTGCATTGACGATGAGATCACACCGGTCGAGCACTCCGGAATCACGGAGGCAATCACAACGAATCGGATCGCACCGGAAGCCGCGATTGGATGCAACCAGACAGGCGTTCCTTGCCTTGTCGATATTGCGGGCGGCTACAGTGATGGATTCCGGTTTTCTTCCGGCGATGGCGAAGATGACGGCGCGGGCTGCCCCTCCGGCGCCCAGTACCACTACTCTCTTACCCCGGACATCGAAGTCTCCATCCTCCTCCAAGGCCCGTAGGAAACCGGGAGAATCGGTATTGAAACCGGCAAGCTTGCCGCCACGGTTCACAATCGTATTCACGGCCCCAATTTTGGCGGAGTCATCGGAGATTTCGTCTAGAAAGGGGATGGCCGCACTCTTGTAGGGGATGGTGATGTTCGCGCCCATGCACTCGGGCATCCGCAGGCGTTGCAAAGAGGCTTCGAGGCCCTCCTCTCTGACCTCCCACAACTGGTATTCAGCATCGATACCGTAGTAGTCAAAAGCCGCCTGTTGCATGGAAGGCGAGACGCTATGCGACAGAGGCAGCCCGATCAGGGTAGCGAAGCGCTTCATCCCGGCCTCTATTGTCGTACGCACTTAGGGCTGGCGGTATTTTTGCACGTTAGCATTATGCTCCTCTAAGGTGCGAGCGAAAACGTGCGATCCATCCCCGGTGGCCACGAAGTACATATAATCAGTTTCGGCAGGAGCGGTTGCGGCCTGCAGTGCGGCGAGCCCAGGATTGCAAATGGGGCCAGGCGGAAGTCCGGTGTGCGTGTAGGTGTTGTAAGGGGAATCCACCGCCAGGTCGTCTACAGTCAAGTCCTTGGGCCACCAGTCGGTGGAGGTTCCTACGGCATACTGAATAGTCGGATCAGTCTCAAGGGGCATCTCTGCCTTCAACCGGTTGTGGAAGACGCCGGCGACCAGCGCTCGTTCCTCCGGAACGCGGACCTCACGCTCGACCAAGGACGCCATAGTGACGATCTGGTGCATGTTCAGGCCCTGCTTTGCCACTTCCTGTCGCATCTCCGGTGTGAACCGTTTGTCAAAGTCATCCAACATCATTTTGATTATATCGTGTGCCGTGTAGGATTTTGGGATGAAGTACGTATCAGGGAAGAGATAGCCTTCCACTCCGGTGCCTGCCGGCCGGTCGGCAAGGAAGCCATAATCGAATTGACCGTTCTTCACCTCGTTCATGAACTCATCGGCGTTCACGAGCCCGTCGCTGGCGAGCTTGGCGGCGATTTCCTCGGCGCGCCAGCCCTCCGGAATGGTCACCGTAATGGATGCTGCCTGTTTGGCATGTGAAAGAGCGTCAATCAACTCGTCGGTCGTCATGTCGGTGCTCAACTGGAACTCGCCGGCCTCAAATTTGGCATCCGGGGCCTTGAAACGAAGCATGATGCGAAAGAGGAGAGGTTGTTTGATTAGGCCTGCTTCCTTCAATCTGTCAGCGATTTGGGCTGTCGTCTCGCCTTGGGTGACGGTGAAGTCCACGGTCTTTGGTGGCCCCCCAGAAGAGGCCGGCCCTCCGAAGTCCGTCATTTGGTACAGCGACGTGCCGGCCCACCATATGCTGGCGATGGCGACGACGGCAATTACTGCTTGAATGAGTCTGACAATGATGGTCCTAATCAAGGGCGGTTCTCCTGATATTTGCACCCGGCACAATACCTGTAGACTATTCTACCAGGCGTCGATGGGACCGGCAAGGCAGCCTCGGGGGGCGTCGATTGGCAGCGGCACAGTCGTGACTCTGAGGCTGGCTTGACACGCGCCGGAGTTGTCCTTAACATTCGGGTGTAGCGGCCTTAATCCGCTGAGCTTTCCGGGCCGTTGGGCCCGTCTCTCCCATCTCCTGTTGTCGTGGCTCCGGTATGGGGCCACAGAACCTGAATAGTGCAAGGAGGGCTCGCGAAATGCCTATCTGGGCGGCCAACATTGTCAACAACTGCATGAACGTTCAACCTGGCGAAAAAGTATGCATCATCGTAGACGAAGCCCTCGGCTTTGTCCGCGACGCTTTGGAGGCCGAGGTCTCCAAGTTGCACATAAGCGAGTGCTGGTCGTACACTCCCAAAGCGCAATTGACCGGTAATTTCATATCCGATGAGAAGGTTATGGGTACCGCACACTTTGCGCTCGGGAACAATACTGATATGCCGATCGGCGGGGTGAACAGGGCGCCAATGCACGTAGACCTGCTCGTCGACAAGCCCACGGTCACTGTGGACGGCCGGGCAATAATGATTGATGGGAAGGTGGCAGGCTAAGCAAGATGGCGGGTCCACTGATAGTCATATTCGGCCCTACCGCGGTTGGCAAGAGTGCCTTGGCTCTAACCCTAGCGCGAGAGTGCGACGGGGAGATCATTTCGGCGGATTCCCGCCAAGTCTACAGGGGGATGGACATCGGGACCGACAAGCCCACAGTGGAGGAACAGCGCCTGGTTGCACACCACCTGATAAACACAGTAGCGCCGGATGAAGAGTTCACCCTTGCGCAGTACCAGCAACTTGCCTACCAGCGGATCGATGAGATTCACGGCCGGGGGAAGGTTCCTTTCCTTGTTGGCGGCACCGCCCTATACATCAAGGCAGTGATCGAAGGGTGGCGCATTCCCCACGTCATGCCGGATCCTGAGTTGCGGCACCGTTTGGCCTCGAGGGCCGAGCTAGAAGGCGTGGACGCTCTTCATGCGGAGTTGCAGCAGGTTGACCCCGTGGCTGCAGAGGAGATATTGCCCGGCAACAGCAGGCGGGTGATCAGAGCCCTCGAGGTCTTCTACTCTACCGGCAAACGGATATCCGACATGAGAGGAAAGCATCCAACTGATTACCGCATTCTAAGGCTCGGGCTTACCATGGAGCGCCGGCGGCTGTATGAGCGCATTGACCGGCGAGTGGACGCAATGATCAAGTCGGGCCTGGTGGAGGAGGTCGAGCGCCTCACCGGCCAGGGGTATGGTTTGGATTTGCCCTCTATGAGCGGGCTGGGATACCGGGAGATCGGGCAATACCTTACAGGACAGATGAGTCTTGACGAGGCCGTCCAGAAGATGAAGTTCGACACCCATCGTTTCGTTCGCCACCAGTACGTGTGGTTTCGCCGCGAAGAGGATGTCAACTGGCTGGATATGGGCGAGCCGGATGCGGCGGCCCGGGCTCATATACTGGTCTGCGCCTTCCTGGGCAGGGAGTAGCCTGTTTCCGGTGCTATAATTAATGCGTCTTGAAAAGCAATCAAAATGAAGGTAGCGGGCAGCCCCCGCTGGAGGTGATCTCATGTATATGGAATACCCGCGGATCGTGCAAATAGTGCCGGCGGAGGGCTGGCGGGGCTTGTTTGCCACTAAAGAGGGCGAGCAGGAGCGCACTTTCACTTTTCCTCTCTCATGCTGGGCTCTGGTAGAGCGCCTCGAGGATGACGAGGACTTCCTTGAGTACGAGGATGAGGACGAGGAAGAAGAAGAGTCAGAAGAAGAAGAGTCAGAAGAAGAGGAAGAAGAGGAAGAGGAAGAGGAAGACGAGGACGAAGAGGAAGAAGAAGTCGTCTACAGAACCGTCGAGGGTGTCGCCGTTCTTCCCAACGGAGCAACCGGCTTTTGCCAGGACCTGCCCGGATTCGTCTGTTACCTGGAGCCGGGTGAGGACCCTCAGAAGCGCTATGACGCCATGAAAGAGGCCGGGCTTCTAGACCTCACCAACTTGGGAATCCTGGAAGAGTTGATTGACGCTCTTTCACATGC
>JAMCWQ010000016.1:29363-33588 GCA_023480825.1 Chloroflexota bacterium
TCCTGGAAGAGTAGGCCGTCGTTCCATGAACCAACTGCCGCGGATTAGTGGCAAAGACCTTATCGAAGTCCTGCAGCGCGGCGGGTTCGAGATCTCCCGAACGCGCGGTAGCCATTATTACCTCAAGAAGCCCGGCGAGAGCGGCATAGTTGTGGTGCCGGTCCATGGTAATCACGCGCTCCCGGCGGGTACTCTCGGCCTAAAGCTCAGGCAAGCCGGTCTTAGTGTGGAGGAGTTCAGCAAGCTGGTCCAGGGCTAGGTCTGGTCGACCACGTCCTGCGATTTCCGTATAATTAACGTGATTACTCAGGCGTTCCCGCGCTAAATGACTAGGGATTGCCTGAACTGAGGTGAACGGGATTACGAAAGATGGCTTCCCGACGGCGCTGCCCCAAGAACGGGCGTTGCTCGTCGGCATTGAACTGGACGGATCGATCTGGAAGGTGGAAGACTCACTTGGTGAGTTGCAGCGCCTGGCGGAGACGGCAGGCGCGGAGGTAATGGCTACAACATACCAAAAGATCGACAATCCAAACAGCAGTTTCCTGGTGGGTAAGGGAAAGGTCCAGGAAATTGCCACACTGGTCAGGAATCACAACTGCGATATGGTGATTTTTGACTCCGAACTGAATGCTAGCCAACAGCGGAACCTGGAGGAAGCTATTGGCGTCAAGCTGCTGGATAGGACCGGCCTTATTCTGGACATCTTCGCCCAGCGGGCGCAAACCCATGAGGGACGTCTTCAGGTTGAGCTTGCTCAACTGGAGTACCGCTTGCCCCGCTTGACGCGCCTTTGGACACACCTGTCCAGGCAGGCGGTTGGTGGGGTCGGTCTGAGAGGTCCCGGTGAGACGCAGCTAGAGGTCGACCGCCGCCGGGCGAGGACCAGAATTATGCAACTCAAGGAAGAATTGCAGCAGGTGCACATCCACCGTGAGCTGTACCGGCGCCGCCGCAAGGAGGAGGGAGTCCCTGTGGTCTCCCTGGTGGGCTATACCAACGCCGGCAAGTCTACCCTGCTCAATGCCCTAGCCGGCACCGACGTGTTGGTGGAAGACAAGCTCTTTGCCACCTTGGACCCGACCACGCGGCAGATCAAACTTCCGCAGGGACAAGAGATACTGCTGACCGACACTGTGGGATTCATTCAGAGGCTGCCCACCACTTTGGTGGCGGCGTTCCGCGCTACTCTGGAAGAGGTCAGCGAGGCCTCGCTGCTAGTCCACGTCATCGATATTACGCATCCCAACGCCCAGGAACAGGCAGCTACGGTGGATAGTGTGTTGGGAGAGCTTGGTGTTAAGGGCAAGCCGGTCATCGTGGCCCTCAACAAGATAGACCTGATGGCAGATCGCGAACCGGAGGAAACCAGCCGGGATTTCGCTGGCCGGTTGACGGCCGGACTGGATATCCCATCCAACTGCATCCCCATCTCGGCGGCAACGGGACTGGGCGTGGCCCTGCTGCCGGGGAAGATTCAGGAGGCTCTCGGGTATTCGCTCGTCGAGGTTGAGGTGACCATCCCCTATGATCAGAGTGAGCTTGTCGACTTTTTCCACCGCCGGGGAGTGGTTGACAGCGAGACTTACGATGAATCGGGAACCTCGATTCATGGCCGCATCCCCAGCCGCTACCGCGCTCGCTACGCCAACAGCAAGCACTAATCCTAGAACGGCAACGCGGCTGTAACCTCCTGGACAGATCCTCGTATTATTAGCAGACCGGAGATGAAACGGGCAAGAACCGGGCCTTGGAGAGCCGACTTGGACGATGTGGAGTGCGTGCGGCTGGTACTGGCCGGTGACTCGGCAGCATACCGCACGATAGTGGAGCGCTACAAGAATCAGGTATACGGTGTAGCCTACCGGATGCTCGGGAATCCGGAGGATGCTGAGGATGTCGCTCAGGAGTCCTTCGTGCGCGCCTACGCAAAACTCGGCTCGTTCGACCATGGTCGCAAGTTCTCTACCTGGTTGTTGTCAATAGCCAGCCACCTGTGTATTGACATGCTTCGAAGCAAGACCCGCAATTCGGCGGCGCTGGACGATTTCGCCGAGTTTCTGGAATCTGGCGAGAGGGGCCCGGAGATTACTGCCATTGGCGAGGAGGAGAGACGAGAGGTGAGGAGGTTGTTGGCCCGGCTTCCGGACAAGTACCGGCTGGTGCTTATCCTTCGCTACTGGCATGACCTCTCGATTGCCGAGATAGCGGAGACCATAGGCGCCACAGAAGGTGCGGTGAAGACGATTCTGCATCGGGGCAGATTGATGCTGTCCGGGCAGATGGCGGAAAAGGAGGTCCATGGCAATGTCCTGTCGACATGCTAGGGCGCTGATGTCCTTGAGTCTGGATGGCTTGGCAAGCGTCGAACAGGAAGGGCAGTTGGAGCAGCATCTGGCAGAGTGCCCCTGGTGCTGCCGGCAATGGCAGGCGATGCTAAGGGTGGACGCCATGTTACTTGTTCCTGACCGCGTGGTGGCCCCTGCCGGTTTTGCCGATGGGGTGATGAGCCGCGTCGAGGCGATGGGCGTGCCCGCTCGTTCCTCCGTTGTCGAAGGGCGCTGGCTGGCCATCATCGGCGGGCTCTTGGTGCTCTTCTGCCTGTCTTTGGCCTCCGCGGCCGGGCTTGTCGTAATACTCGGAGTTGACATAAGCCCGGCATTATCCGCCGGATTCGACCTACTCGGGGTTGTGGGCAGCGTGCTTGGTAATGCCGGGGAACTGTGCCGGCACTTGCTGGAGTCTGGGCTGATGGCCCTCCGGGCGGCCGCCAGCCTGGAATTGGTTCTGGCAGCGTTATCAGTGATGACAATATTTGCCACGCTGATGGGCTGTTACGCAGCGCTTCTGGTTAGATATCAAAGGACGGTGAGTGGGGTATGACCGGCTTAAGCATGTTGATGTCGCTCTTCATGGCCCTCTCCTCCTTACTGTGGTCGGGGTCGTACGACCTCCACAGTGTGGCGCTCGCCCAGGCCGGGTCCGCGGCGACGATCCTGCGGTTTGGTGAGGATGTCACAGTCGGGGCGGGTGAGAAGGTAACTGGCGACGTCGTCGTCTTCAATGGTAACGTTGTGGTGAATGGTGAAGTGACTGGCAGTGTCACGGCGGTTGGCGGGAATGTGACGGTGAACGGTAAGGCGGATGGCGATGCAGTAGCCGTTGGCGGCACCCTGCACCTTGGCAGCAAGTCTTTTGTCGGTGGGGACGCCGTTTCAGCGGGCGGCACAGTGATCAGAGAACAGGGAGCCATGGTGGAGGGAAAGGTCGTCGAGGGGGCGGGCGTTAGCTACAATATCAAGGCCGCACCACCCGCTTTCCAGTTCCCTGGTGAGATAGGGCCGGGAAACGCGGCCGTATCCGCCTTGCTGTCCTTGTTCCGGGCTATCGGCGCCACAGTCTTCCTAATGGTTCTGGGGCTCGTGTCAGTAGTTGTGTCACCGCGCGCGACGGCCAGGTTGGCCGATACTTTGGTGCTTCGTCCCGGGCTATCCGTAGGAATCGGGTTCCTGACTGCGTTCCTCTTGCCGTTCTTCTTGATCGTGGGCACGGTGGTGCTGGCGATCACAATTGTCGGCATACTGATCATCCCGCTGTTCTTCTTGGCGGTGTTGTTGTTGGAGTTGTTCGGGCTTGCCGGGCTGGGTCTAATGATCGGGGAGCGCGTGTTACAAAGCCTTAACCCGGGTAATACTTCCAGGCTGCTTGCTGCGGTTCTGGGCATGGTGCTATTATCGGTTGTGACAGTGATACCTCTAGCCTTCGTTCCGGCTCTGGGATTCCTACTGACGTATCTGGCCGTTGCTATCGGGCTAGCGTTGGTCGTTCTCAGCCGCGTGGGCACTGTCTCGCCATCAGCACCTGCCCTTTCTGGACCTGTTGCGTAATGGTGGAAGGAGCCGGGATGTGGTTGGAGATGGAGGAGAGGTATGACTGAGGAAAACATTACGGAACAGCCCGGGAATGAGCCGGTAAGCGCGGGGTCCGGTGTTGCCGAGGAGCCGGTGGTGGACGCCGGCGAGTCGGAAGCGCAGCCTTCTCAGGCGGATCAGGTGGCTGACGAGCCATTGTTGGCTGCTCCAGAGCCTGAAGAGGCGGGGCCTGCACCTTCCACGGAAAGGGAGACGGAATGGGAAAACCCGGCATCCGAAGCCAGACCTGCCGGGCCGACCCGTGAAGAGCGTACGGCGGCTGCCATAGCTCATGCCGGCATTGTGGTGAACCT
>JAMCWQ010000072.1 GCA_023480825.1 Chloroflexota bacterium
ACCGGCGTGAAAGAGCATCATGACTCGCTGCGCTAAATGTACCCCATCCCACAGCATGGAGAAGCTGAGCATGACGAACAGGCCGAGAATGACAACCATCCGGATCAGCCTGTGCGCCCAGACGAAGCCAAGGCCCGAGCGCAGATCCCCTATCCATTGCGCCCCCTCCTCCCTCCGGCGAGGCACGTACCTATAGGTTACTCCGAAGGCCACGAGCAGCGCACTGACGAAAAAGGTGGCAGCGTTGAGGAAGATGACATTGACATTACCGATGACCCCGATCAGGACTCCTGCCGTCGCCGGTCCGATAATGGCGTCCATCTGCATGGCAAACTGCAGGGCGGTGTTGGCTCTGGTGAGGTCCTGTTCATCTTCGCCGATGAGAGCCGGAACGATGGCCATGCGAGAGCTGACATATGGCGTGAAAGGTAAGCCGCTCAAGGCGCAGACGGCCAGGATATGCCAGAACTCCAGCACGCCGAGCAGATCCAGAACAGGAATAGCTAGAATCAAGAAGCCGCGGGCTACATCGAGGAAGACCATCAGCCGTTTCAAATTCAGCCGGTCGACCACCGCGCCCAAAGGAATGCCGAAAATGGCCAGGGGCAGCGTCTCGGCCAGGAGCACGGTGACCATCTTGCCGGGCGAGCCGGTGGTCGTGAGGACGAACCATGGCAGGGCCACGTAGGTCACATAGGCGCCCATTATGGAGATCAACTGGGCGATGACCAGAGACACATAGGAGGGGTTGTGCCAGAGATCGGCTGGCGGCGCCTTCGCCGAGCCATCGGCAGTGTAATTCATATTAATTGGTGAAATCCTGCGTGAACATCTTCCCTTGTGGGCCGGCGTCTATTATGCCGATGCCGACGAGGCGAAACTCCGGCGAGAGTATGTTCGCCCGGTGGCCGGGGCTGTTCATCAAACCCTCATGCGCGGTGGCCAGCGTCGGGGCGTAGGCCAGATTCTCGCCGGCCGCCAGGAAGGGAATACCGGCATTGCGAAGCCGGTCGGAGGGGCTGCCAGAGACGGGAGACTGATGAGCGAAGTAGGACAGGCGGAACATCTCCTCGCTGTGTTGCCTCGCCACTTCCCTTAGGCGCTCGTCCATGGCCACGGGGAGCAGTCCCTGCTTGGCCCGTTCCATGTTGACGAGGTTGAGCATCTGGTCCTCGAGGTCCGGGCGGGCCTGCAGGGTCAGATCGGGAGGAAAGTTGAGCTTGGGCGATGGGCTCTCGTCGGCGGGCTGGTCTACTGTGATCGGTATAGCCTCGGAAGCCTGTCCCAGCCAATTCTCGATCTGCGGCAGTGCGCGGCCGACCGTATCGGTGAGCCCTCGGGCCAACACGGAGCTATCTACGGCCTCCCGGGCGGCCGCCACAGGAGGGAACAGTCCGAGTAGCGCCACCAACAAAGAGACTATGATCCCACTTATCGCCATGCTCACCAGGGCGCCACCAACGTCGTTGAGGACCCGAAGCGGCGGTAAGAGGTGAAGAGCGGTGTTCACCGGCCGGATGAGGAACTCCACCAATACAAGTATCAGGCCGAAAAGGATGATGAATATCGCCACCAGCGACCCGATATTAGCCAGTGTCGCCGGAATGCCGGTGAAGGTAACGACCAGAGCCCCGGCGGTGGGATAGGCCTTGATAGCGATGACTCCCGCCACGATCAGCGCGGCTAAATGGAGCACTTCTCCAACGAATCCCCGGCGCATGCCCTGAATAGCGGCGATCGCCAGAATCACGATAATCAGGTAATCCACCCAAGTAAGACTAATGCCCCCCAAGGAATCCTTCTCTCTAGAATGACGCATCTATCCCAGTACGCGGATACCAACTATATCATGAAATCGGGCTACCTGCACCCTACTCAAACGAAACCGGCCGCGAAGGCGGCACACGTAGGGGCGCACGGCCGTGTGGGCGCACGGCCGGTTTTGTAGGGGCGCACGGCTGTGCGCCCTTGCTGATCCTGCAGTGCGTCCGCACAAGGCTGGCATTAGAAGTCGAATAAACGTAGCGCCGGCCCTCGTGGCCGGATTAGATACTTGGGGAGGACAAAGGCTGAGGACAAGCCCTCTTTCTGCTGAAGGACTACCCTCTTTTCTTCTGAGGCATTCTATCGGGGTTTTCGCTGTCCAATTCCCACCGGGTTGGATTGGTGAGGACATAGTGCCGTACCCGCTGAAGCTCTTCCTCGTTTCGTATGACATGCTCGTAATAGTTGCGCTGCCAAACAGGGACACCAGGCGTTCCCCGGAGCGCATTGATCTGTGTAGTAGCGGCAGACTTGAAACCAGCAACGAGGGAACCTAGTGATCTTGGCTTCCGTAAATCCTGCGAGTCGGATGCCCCTTCCTGTAGGGGCGCACGGCCGTGCGCCCGGTCTCGGTCCGCCTGCGGCTCTTTGAAGAACACTATACAATGAAGGTGGTTCGGCATTATCACGAACTCATCGAGCTCAACCTCAGAGCGGATTTCGCTGGTCCTGAGCCACTCCCTCTCGATGATCGATCCGTATTGCGAGAGCTTTACCTGCCCATCCAGCACCTCACCTAGTAACGGCTTCTTATCATAGGTGCACAACGTCAGGAAATAGGCGCCTGGTTGAGAATAGTCATAGTCCGTGAGGCGGAGGGTATGTCGGGCTGATGGGCGGTCATCGGTGAAGGTCATCTGTGCATCATCCTCCTCGGGCGCACAGCCGTGCGCTCCCTACAATTGATGATCCTGTGCGCCCCCGCAATTGACGGCCGTGCGCACCTGCAATCTCCAGCGGTGCGCATTCCAATGCCGTATGTGTCTCCGCGAACACGGGTATTGTACTACGATCGTGTGGTGAATGTAGCCTATGGCAACTGCTCCACGGCGGGCGCACGGCCGTGCGCCCCTACAAATGCCCTATAGCGCCATCCTCTCGAGTGTCACCCGCTTCAGGACTGCATGAGTGACCGCGTAGGCGAGAAGGAGCAACAGGCCGCCTTCGATGAAGAGCCGCCACGGTCCGAAGGGACCAAACAAGATGATGCCCATCGTGACCGGGATCATCGGCCCCATCAGGAAGCCGGTCATGTTGTTGGCGGTCCGGTAGTCCTTGGCCAGTACCCCGAGCACCATCGCCGTGGCGGTGGAGAAGGCCAGCCCGGCCAGCAACTCGAAGAGAATACCAGCAAAGATGTAGTTGTGGATTTGCAGCGCGGCGATGGGATCAAGCCTGACCGTCGGCTCGTCCAGCAGCAATAGCTCCGGATCGGGCAGGAACGCCGCCGCCAGAACCACACGGCGCTGGAAGCCGCCCGACAATTTGTTCATCGTGGCTCCGGCGTACTGGCCCAAATCGAACATCTCCATGACCTTGTCGACCGAGCCCCGGCGGTACAGCTTGCTGACCAGCTCCAAGTACTCCTTCACGGTCAGGTCTTCGTAGACGCCAGGCCCCTCCGGCACGATACCGACCCGCCGCTTGGTCTCTTTGAAGTTCGGGGCATTCGTCTTCATCCCCAGGACTTCAGCATCCCCCTCTGTGGGTGCCAGAACGCCGGCCAGTATCTTTATCAGAGTGCTCTTGCCTGCGCCGTTCGGCCCCAGGAGGCACACCCTCTCTCCATGGGCCACACTCAGCCTTGCCCCATCCAAGGCCCTCGTGCCACCCTTGTACACCTTCACCAGGCCATCAACCTCGATAACGCTAGTGGACATGCCAACCCTCCGTGAGGTTCTTATACTCGTTTCGTTCAGTTAGTTCGTCTTTCAGCGGTGGGCTCCGGTCCTGTTCCCCCTGACAAGAGGGATTAAGGGGGTTTTGTCCCTACGCAAAGCCTTAACCCCCCTAGCCCCCCTTATCAGGGAGGAACTACTGCCGATCACGGAATCACCGGCGTGAAAGAGCATCATGACTCGCTGCGCTAAATGTACCCCATTTCCACCCGCGCTTCACCGGCCTTGCGGCTAGTCCGGGTACCGGACAAAAGAATAGGGCCGGGCAGATGCCCGGCCCCAAATGGCAAAATACCAAATAGTCTATGGCTTGGGCTGTATAGTGAACGGAGCATCGCTCACGTCGGACGCGATTACCAAGCCGGCCGCATCCTTGAGCACGACCTTCACCTTGCAAGCATTCTTGACCATGTAGACCGTAGGCACGGTCCACTTCAGGGTGTGAGTTGTCTCTGTTGAGGTCCATGAGGACCCCGTGAAGGCAGCGATCTTCTTCCAGGTGGTTCCACCGTTCTTCGTGTAGGAGACCACCACCTTTGCCACAGGTTTCTTGGTGGCGTTCACCTGCCAGGTAATGGGGGTTAGGCTTCCGGAAACCAGCGTTTCGCCGCCGTTGGGGGCGACGACCTTGAGCACCTGAATGGTGAAGGGCAGCTTCGATTTACCGAGACTCACCTTAGTGCCGGCGGCATTGTAGCCCATGATCCGGATCTTGCAGGTAGTGATGTTCCCGTTCGTCGCCGGGACTGTCCATTGATAGCTCGCGCCGGGAACCTTGCTGTCTATTTCGTGATAGGTTAAGCCGCCATCAAGCGAGTATTGCAGGTCGAAGGCCACAGAATCGGAAGGTGCGCCCCAGGTAATGGTGTAGAGAGACCCAGACTCGAGGATTTCGTTCGCCTCGGGAGTCAAGACCGTAAGCTTGGCATAGTGCTTGACTTGCAGATCAACTCCAAGAGTCCCGGCAGAGTCCGTCGGGGAGGCGGCCAGGACAGGCTGGACCAGCAGGCCGCACAAGAGCAGGGCGACCAGCGAAAACTTCAGAAATTTCATTTTCATTCTCCTTTCTGATCATATGGTTGAGGGCATAGTGAAAGATAGTAGTACAATAGCCCATGCTGGGCGCGGCGAATATGGTGACTATCCCTATGTTAAACAGGGAAAAGTACCTATGGAAGCTTCCTAAACTTCTGACAGCTTGCAGATTCCTGTCAATTCTTCCAGAAGTCAATCGGCCATTTAGCAGCCCACTCCCCTCGGTGCCCCGAAGCATACAACCTTGCCACAGCCGTTCGCATTTGAATTCGCCTAGGGCTGAGGATTGTCATGTTGCGGAGCGTCTGGCCCGAAGAATGACGGTAAGAGGCCAGCGTGTGTCATTCCGAAGGAGCGGCTGAATGAGTAGAATGTTTGGGAAAGAACGTGGCAGCGACTGAGGAATCCGTAACCTGGCAAGGGGCTGAAGCCACCTTGTTTGTGCAACCAGGTACGGATTCCTCAGCCCCGCCTAAGAAATGGTCCGGTGACTGGTAGCCAGTAGCCAGGGAATGCTGGACACTGGCTACTGGTTACTGGCTACTCAACCGGGCGGGGCTTTCGCAATGACAGAACGGCCCGCCTTGCCCCTGACCCTTGCTACTTGACCCTTTCTACGAGGTGGGCCATTCGGAATAATGTGCCGCATTTCGCACTCACGGGGTCTTCTGGATGGTGAACCACTTGTCACTAGTATCCTGGCCGATGATGTTGCCTTTGGCATCCTTGAGCACTACCTTGATCTTGCACTTGGTCTTGTCGACCGCCCAGTGCGGCACTGGATTCCATCCGTATATTCCAGGATTGCTGCCTGTAAATGTGTGAATCAGGTTCCAGGTTAGCCCGCCGCTACTGCGGACAGTTCAGCAGCATTGCTTTGTCTACCTCCTTTTGGGCATGTAGGCTTGTTGGTAGTGAAGAAGGCAGTTGAATTATATGGAGATAGTTGCCGTAGCGCAATATGGGACTCATTAGAAGGAGCCGGAAACCAGGCTTTACCCGGCGGGCAGAAGGGCAGAGGCATCGACAATCTGGAGAAGAGAATGGGGAAGGGGGCGCCACAGGGCGCCCCATGTGCACTGTCTGATCTAGAGCAGTTCGAGGCGGCCGGCCTACTCCGGCTCCACCACCACTGCGGTGCCGTAGGCAAGGACCTCGGTCATATTGTTGCCCAGGTCGGTGGCGTCGTAGCGAACACCAATGACGGCGTTCGCCCCTATCTTGTCGGCATGCTGCATCATGTAATCGAAGGCTTCGGCACGGGACTGCTCGCATAGCTGCACGTATTCATAGATCTGCCCACCGCCAAGGGTCCGCAACTGGGCCATGACCTGCCCACCAAGGCCACGGGAGCGCACTGTCACTCCCCGCACCACACCCAGACTTCGCACTACCTTGTGCCCCAGTATGTCAAACGTTGTCGTCGTCATCTTGCTATCCATCACTATCCTCCTACGTAGTCCCAATATGCGGTTGTTTTCGCAAATGCAATTATAGCCCAGAGCCAAGTTCCTGCGCCCGCCAAACGGGCAGTCCCGGTACTGGCCGGAGGGCGGGCTTCTGCCTGTCCGGCCGGCCAGACGCTCGCTGCTTTCTTGATCAGGCCGGTCGGGTCGCCACCTTGGGTACCCCGGCACGCTGCCCGCGGCGTACCGCCCAGAACCCGGCCACCGACAAGACGGCAATGCCCAGAATGCCGGTGATCCCACCCAGGAGCGGGTTGACAATTGTAATCAACAGGTAAGACAAGATGCCCTTGCGGTCTATCATTTCACACTCCCATTCGGGAGTATGTGCCAGTGAGGCTCAGACGGCTGTCACCGATGATTGAGGAGGATTTACTCATTCTTCCTCTATACGATAGGTAGTCACTATTTGGGCTGTGCCGGAAACGGTGGCGCCAACCGAGCAGTATTTCTTCTCCGATAGCTCGATGGCGCGCTCCACGGCTTCCCGCGTGAGCCCTTTGCCACGAAGGACATACTCCACATTGATCTTGCGAAAGGTCCAGGGCGGATCAGGGTCCTGCTCGCCGGAGAGGTTGATCTCCAGACCGGTCAGCTCCTGCCGCTGCTTCTGGAGGATGCGGATCACGTCCACAGCCGTGCAACCTCCGATGGCCAGAAGGAGCAAATCGGTTGGTTTGGAACCGGTGCCGTTCTCCTCATCTTGAGCGGACATCACGATGGAGTGTTTCGAGGAGTCGACCCCCACAAACCGGAGCTTATCGATCCATTTTACCTGCCCTTGAGCCAATATCACACCCCCAATTCTACCTAATATCCCAACCGCCTACAGCGCCTTGGGCCAGGCGGGAACAAGAATGGCCAACAGGGACAGTAGCAGAGTGATAATCGCCGCGCGGGAGAGCCAAACCTTGCAATTGTGCACCGACCAGCCGCTCATCGGCTCACCTCCTCATCGACGTGGAAGCGGCCCCGAGCCTCTGCCCGGGGACGCCGCGAAATCGGAGCCTCTCACCTCCATGCCCACCGTTGGGCCCGCCCAAGCCAGTGCGTGAGGTGTGGCCAACCCGGCATGTCCCGGCGCGTCGCATGGCGCCGATTAAGGCCCGGCTTGGCCTTGGAGCGGGCTGCCAGTCTTTGGATAATCGGCAGTATAGATTGCTGCCGGCCAGGTGTCAACGAGAGATTGCCCTACAGCCGCTGAAGGTTGTCCCCTCCCCGCACGCGGGGAGGGTTAGGGTGGGGGTGGCAGGGGCAAATGGAAGACGATACCCTAGTCCGTTCCCGCTGCTTGGTCCGCGATAGGGGCCGTCGCGACCTCTGTAGGCCGCTCGCCACGCAGACGCGCGTGGACAAAAATGAACACCAGCGCCGGGACCATGGTGGCCGCGCATATTACGGCGATCAACTGGGCCTGCTGCAGGCCCATGAAGATGATGCGTTCCTGGCGGAAGTAAGTGAGAAAGAACCGCACAACCGAGTAGGATAGGAAAGTCAAAAGAGTGACCGCTCCATTGGCCTTGATCCTGCCGGTATCGCGCAACCACGAGAGAACGAAGAATATGCCCACGTCTAGAATCAGTTCGTAGATGGGAAAGGGCTGAGTTGGAACGTTCAGCAGGCTGGCCGGGAGGCGGGCAGCTGGATTGGTGTAGACGAGACCCCAATTCCCGCCTGTCGGAGCACCCCAAGCATCGCCATTTATCAAGCAGCCAAGACGCCCGACCGCCAGGCCTAGAATCGTGGCCGGTGCCCCGGCATCGAAGAAGCGGCCCATCGGCAGATGAGACTTCCAAACATAAATAATCGCACCGACAAACCCGCCTCTTTCCATAGACTGCTG
>JAMCWQ010000007.1 GCA_023480825.1 Chloroflexota bacterium
CTCGAGCCCTATCCTCGCGCCCAAATCCGGGTCGCCAAGCAGCCGGCAGACAGCCGCGGCAAACTCCTCCGGCTGATCAGCAACAAGGGCATGCTTGCCAGGCACGAAGTCGACACCACTCAGCCCCATCGTGGTAGACACCATAGGACGGCCCATCGACATCGCCTCCAACACCTTGAGGCGCACTCCTCCTCCCATTCGCATGGGCACCACGAACACTCCCGCCCTTTCCAGGTAGGGGCGCACATCGGGGACGCCACCGGTCACCGTAATGCCGGGCAGCGTTGCCAGTCTCTGCACAGAAGGCACCGGGTTCCGCCCTACCAAGTAGCATTTCGCCTCGGGTATCCGCCTCCTCACGGCAGGCCAAATCCTGTTGGCGAACCAAATGGCGGCGTCGACGTTCGGCCGGAAATCCATCGACCCGGTAAACAGAACCAGTGGTCCCGCTGCGAGGTCCACCGCAGCGTGGGGTGAATCAATCCCTCTCCAGTCCCGTCGAAAGTACTCTACGTCGACCCCATTGGGAACGACATTCACGTCCAGCCCCTCATCGAGATCCAAGAGCGCCCGGCGGTCCGGTTCCGCCACCGTCACCATGCTGTCAAAGAGCCGGCAGGCGTTGCGTTCGTAGAGACGCAGTTTCCGCCATTGCACGAATGAATACGCCGCCGGCAATGGGCGAGGCAGAGTTGCTTCAAACGCTCTCCGCTGTAGAAGATACTCCGCATTGTGCTCGTCGAGCACGAACAGCGGCCTGTGTTCCGCCGGCCTCCAGTCCACCGCCCCCACTGCACTCATCTGCCTCATTACCGGCAAAGCAAACCCGGCCAGCTCCAAACCTTCGACTTGAACCAAGTCGAAGCGTTCCATAGAGAGTAGATGGTACAACTTTCGGGCGAAATCCGGCGACACCAGCCGGGTCGCCAGGTCAGGAGTCGAGCTGACCATCATCGTAGCCAGGCGCTTCATCCGGCTGCGCTCCGGCCTCGGAGCGACCTCAACGGTACGGCAGAATTCCCTCAAGACGCTGAGTGCTTCCTGGCAGTCCGAATCGGAAGGAAAGGAAAGCAGCGATATTTCGACCTCAGAGGAAAGCAGCCTCGCTATGTTGTAGTTGCGCATCGCCGCGCCTTGCCGGGGTGGGTAAGGGAGCTGGGGAGTGAGCAGGAGAAGTCGCATGGCTATTTGGTAAACAGAGAGATGATATGGGGAATGAACAGAAACACCCCGACCAACAGCGCTACAATCGCCGTCATAAGGACAGCGCCTGCGGCTGCATCTTTGGCGATTCTGGCCTCCTCGGAGTACTCACCCCCAGTTGCCAGGTCGACGACCACCTCTGCAACGGTATTGAAGGCTTCCGCGGACAACACCAAGCCGATCACCACGAATAGGACCGCCCATTCGACGGAAGAAAGGTGAAGAAGGAATGCCAGAATAATGGCTAAAAGGCCTATCACCAGGTCAATGCGCGCGTTTCGCTGGGTGCGGACCACGTGCGCCAGCCCGACACCAGCGCACCAGAAACTGCGCATAAGGCTATTGGATTGCATTTGCGGCTTATTTTTCACCAAGTCGCCTTAGGACTTCTCCTTCCATCCGGCGCATTTCCTCTTGCTGAGCACCGGTCGCGTCATCATGACCGAGCAGGTGAAGCACACCGTGGATTATCAATTGGTGCAGCTCCTCTGTCACGCTGTGAGCATATTCCGGGGCCTGCTCTACTGCCCTGTCATAGGATACCATAATATCGCCAAGGTACCTGACCGGGGCCGGACCGTGGACGAACACATCTGCAGTTCCCGAAACCTCAGTCCCAAAGGCCAGTACATCCGTGGGCCGGTCACGCCCAAGGTAGCGGCGGTTGTAATCGCGGATTGTCTCATCCGTGGTAACCACCACGGTCAGTTCCACCGGCCCTTCTCTGCCATAGGCTTCGAGCGTCGCAGCTGCCACCTTCTCTAGGTCTGTGGTTTCCGGTTTCCCTTCCAGTGAAGGGTCCACCTCGATTATTATCGAGAAATCAGCCCCGCTTGCCATTCAGCGCGCCCCTGACTCCGCCTGGCGGGCAATCTTCTTCCCCCCATTCCCCTGTTGGGTCCCACCAGGATACTCAATTCGCGGGTGGTATATGCCCTCCAAGATGCTAATAAAAGTGCGGCGAATGAGATCCAAATCCTTCAACGTTAGGTCGCACTCGTCGAGCTGGCCCTCTGCCAGACGAGCCTCGATAACCTGGGAGACCTTGAGCGCTATCGTCTCTGAGATCGCGCTCCGTTCCCCAGCTCCATTACTGCCCTCCGCATCGAATTTCCCCGATTGCGAGGCCGCCCGCACAGCCGCCTCCACGGAATCGGCCAACATGACTAGAGCAGCTTCCTTGCTGCGCGGCCGGGGGCCCGGATAGCGATAGTCCTCGGGGTTCACGTCTGTCTGTTGCTCGGTGGCCCGGTGATAGAAATAGCCCACTAGACCGTCCCCATGATGCTGGGCAACGATGTCCACTATTCTGTTCGGCAGCCTCGATTTCTGAGCCAATTGGACACCATCGGATACATGGTTTTGGATTATTTGAGCACTGGTCTTGGGATCGAGGCGGTCATGAACGTTCTCCACATTGGCCTGGTTCTCGACGAAGAAATACGGCCTGACCACCTTGCCAATATCGTGGTAGAAAGCGCCGACTCGCACCAGTAGCGGATCTCCGCCTATCAGTTCAGCAGCTTGCTCAGCCAGATTGCTCACCACTATGCTGTGATGATAAGTCCCCGGTGCCTCCCGCATCAGCCGCCTGAGCAGCGGCTGGTTGGGATGCGCAAGCTCCAGCAACTGCAAGACCGTGGTTATGCCGAAGATGCTTCCCATTACGCTGAACGCAGCAAATGTGAGACTGGCCGATAGAGCGCCATTCACAACGCTGGCGCCGGCGAGTGTAGCCAAACCCATCGGGTCGTAGTTCCCCCCGATGAGCCGCATGGCAAGGATAGCCATGAAATCGGCCAGCGATACAAAGACCCCGGCAAATACAAAATTGGTCGAACGCTCCGCCCTCCAGATGGCAAAGGCACCGACGGTGCCGGTGACAATGGAGATTATCACCATCTCCATCGAGTTCTCGGCAAGCATACCGATCAGGAGGCCGAGAATTACCGTGACCACCAGAGCCAGACGAACGTCTAGCAACACCGCGAGCAGCATGGAGACGGCTGCCAAGGGAAACATATACGCCAATATGGCATGACCTGGAATGGCAAATTTCGCTCCCACCACAGTGAGGAACATCACTATCCCCAGCATCAGCAGTAGCCGCTGCCTCACGAGCACCTGCTCACCGAAATGGAGAATATAGAGGAAGAGCCCGAGCATCAGCAGGGCCACAACGCCATAAGTGCCTATAATCTCCTGCCAGCTGATAGCAGGCTGGCGCAAGCCTAGGGCTTCCAGCGTCTCGAGATCGGTCGGCTTCACCACCTCGCCGTCGCGAATGATGGCCTGGCCTTTTTCTACCTCGACGTACACCGGCTCGACCTTCGCTACGGCATCGTCCTGGCGCAGTTGGGTCGCCTGGGCGTTGAATACCATATTGGAGTTCACAAAAGGGCGAACCAAAGCGGCTACGCAGTTTGCCTGGGCCGCAGACAGGTCCCTCCCAATCATGTCGGACACTTGATTCCGCGCTTCCGTTAGCTGGTCGGCATAGACGGGCTGGGCCATCACCCGGTCCAGTACCCGCGTGGACTCGGCGGTTACGGTTCGCCAGTCATCAGCAGTGAGCTGCAACATCTGGCGCGCAGTATCGCTCCCCAGTCCAAGGTTAGCATTGGCCGTCAGAGTCCTCACTTTGTCTTCGAGGGCCATCAAAGTGTTGTCGCGAATCTTGGCGACCTGTGATATGGCGTCGAGAAGGGACTTGCTGCTTGCTTGAGCCACAGTGCGGTCATGATCATAGACGATGTTCGCGGGGTCGTTGGCCGCTTGCTGCTTAGCCTGAGCAGTGAGGATCTGGCTAACGAACCGCACCTTGGCCGGCGCTTTCACGGTATTCGTTGCCACCTGGCCGGCTTCCAGCGCCACCTGGCTCGGCATCAATTGGAAAACCATCACCGTCGCCAACACCACGGTTAGCGCCGAACAGAAAACGCCCAGACGGAACTGCTGCGACCAGAAAGAATTCCGGTCACCCCTGCCAGGGACTGTGGAGGTTGTGCGCCCCGAAGAAACGGTTTTCCGCTTTCGCAGTAATGGCATAGTATTTCAGCAGCCTATGGGGGAGGAGGCACTCCGGCCTTGGAGCAGATGGTCCCAATTCGAAGGGCGTCCTTCCCGGAAGGACCATCCCTTATCGAATTCGGCGGTTCGAGATCACCCACCGGCAGCGCGTGACTCCAGCTCCTCACGCACCAATGGATTCACTACCCGCCCGTCGGCTCTGCCCTTGACACGTGCCATGACAGCTGGCATGACCTTGCCGATATCCTTCGAGCCAGTAGCGCCAACTTCGTCTATTGTCCTCTTGACTATCTCTCTCAACTCCTCGGGGGTGAGCTGCTGAGGAAGATAAGAGAGAAGAATGCCTAGCTCTGCCTGCTCGGCATTCGCCAAGTCTTCCCGATGTGCTTTCCGGTACTCTTCGATGGACTCTCTTCGCTGCTTCGCCTCCTTCGCCAGCACGGCAAGCACACCTTCGTCATCGAGCTGTCTACCTTGAGCGATTTCGGCATTCTTGATAGCGGCCCGGGCCAGCCGCAGCACTGACCGTCGCTGCTCATCGCCCTCGCGCATGGCCTGCTTCAAGTCTTCCATCAGTCTCTCTTGCAGGTTCATCGATGCACACTTTCCGAGCGCCTTAGGGTGGGAATAAAGATGCACCATTTGCAGACGGCGCTCTTTTGACCGTCAGGCCATTATAGCAACCCCAAGCACTGCATGCAACTCGCCTGCTTCTATCCCGGAGGCCAGCCCATCTCGCGGCCCCCGATCAAATGCAGGTGCAGATGAGGCACGGCCTGGCCGGCATCGGGTCCACTATTTATGACAAGCCTGTAGCCGGAAGAGGCTACCCCCTCCTGCTCGGCAAGTTTCTTAGCGACCAGCAGCATATGCCCCAACAGAGGTGCGTCAGGCTCTTTAGCCTCGCTTATGCCCGATATGTGCCGGTTGGGGATGATTAGGATGTGCGTCTTTGCGACCGGCCTGACGTCGCGGAAAGCGGTCACCTCGTCATCCTTGTAGATCACATCGCTCTGCACCTTGCCCGCGGCGACCTGGCAGAAAATGTCTTCCATAGTCACCTCCATACACTACTATAGGACTAAGCTTAATTATCGCACAAGTAGGCAGTAGTGGTAAGATTAATAGAGAAGGAGATAAGAACGAATGCCAGAATTGCCGGAAGTCGAGACCATCAGGAGAGACCTGCAACAAGAGATATCGGGCGACACCTTAATCGGGGCGGAGTTTTTCGGCTCCCGCAGTGCCTACAGCGGAGATGCTAATGCCTTCATCCGGCAAATTGCCGGATCGTCCATTAGGGAAATCCAGCGCCGCGGCAAATACCTCCTGCTTGCCCTCTCCAATGGAGAGTACATCGTCGTTCATTTGCGAATGACCGGACGACTGATTATACGGCAATCAGATGAGCCCAATGATCGTCTGGTTCGCCTGGTCCTCCGGCTTGCCTCCGGACGCGATCTCCGCCTGGAAGACCTGCGAAAATTTGCCACAGTGGAGCTGCTAACGGTGGGCGGCCTGGCCGCTTTGTTCGACCGGCTCGGCCCTGAGCCGCTCTCCAGCGAGCTTACGCCGGAGAGGCTGGGAGAGATCCTAAGCCATTCCAGGCGCGGTCTCAAAGCCTCCCTTCTCGATCAATCCCTGCTAGCCGGCCTCGGCAATATCTACGTGGATGAGGCTCTTTTCCACGCGAGGATACATCCCGATCGCCCGGCTTCCGGTCTTTCTACCGCCGAGCTGAAGCGCCTGCACCAGGCGATCCGGCACGTTCTTCAGGCCGGTATCGATACCCGCGGCACAACGTTCAGCGACTACCGGGACGGTCTTGGCAGGCCAGGCACTCATCAATACCAGCTTCAAGTCTATCGAAGGACGGGGGAGCCATGCCCAACATGCGGGGAACCTATCATCAAGACGAGAGTGGCCGGGAGAGGGACTCATGTTTGTCCCCGCTGCCAGAAACTCTAGTAGCATCGGGTGCCCGCGGTGCCTACTTGCTTGTGCTGCGCTTGGACCGAGAGGTGGAAATCGAGGTGGGGAAGCTAGGACGGTTTGTCTTCCCGCCCGGATACTACGTTTATACAGGAAGCGCCCTGGGCCCTGGAGGACTTCAGGCTCGCGTCGGGCGGCACCTGCGGAAATCCAAGGTTAGCAAGTGGCACCTAGATTACCTTGTTTCGCACTCAGAAATCGAGAGTGTACGGATTGCCCCGGGCGACGCCATCTTGGAATGCCAATGGAGCGCGCTGCTCCGCAACTCATTGGGGGGCCGCACAGTTGCGCCAGGGTTCGGCTCGTCCGACTGTTCCTGCCCGAGTCACCTCGTCTACTTCGCCGGTCGCCCTCCCCTAGACGGTCTTGGCATCGAGGTGGCTATTCCCGTACTACGCTCCTGCACCACTGGTTGAGACGCGCCTGATCCTCCACTTGTTTGCGCCGCTCCTTCCGGTGACTGCGCTTTACGACGTAAATGACGAGGGGAATCGCCAAATACCACAAACGTCGCGCTCCGTACAGGCCGGATACCATCTTTCTAAAGCCCATGAGCATCCGGAACAACCGTTTCACTTGTCTCTTCATCGTCCCCTCCGCAGCCGATTCTTTGGCAGATTGACAGCGTTCGCCCGGGCAAATGAGCAATTGCGGGTGGCCGCCCTAGTCAGATTGGTCGGCCAATTGCCGCCGGCCACGGAATCGCAAGTTTCTGTAGATGAAAAAGACTATCAGCAACACGATGATGGCGGCAATAGGGAGATCGAACGGTCGCATCGCATTCCTGATATCCTCCCAGTGCTCACCCGTCAGATAGCCGGCGTAGGCGAGCCCAAGAGACCAGGGAAATGAGCCAAGGAACGAGTAGAGGAGAAACTTCGGGAAGTTCATGCGGGTGACCCCCGCTGGGAAGGAGATAAACGTGCGCACGACCGGAAGGAGCCTGGAAAAGAACGCGGTAGCCTGTCCCCACCTGGCAAACCAACGGTCCGCAGTCTCCAGATGGTGAGTGGAAATCAGCACATACTTGCCATACCGCTCCACGAGCGGCCTGCCTCCAAGCGCCCCGACCCAATAGGCGATAGCAGAACCGATTGTGCACCCCACCGCGCCATAAAAACCCGCCCAGAGAAGATTCCAGGGGCCCAGCCCAAGGTCTCTCACCAGCATCCATCCAGCCAGCGGCATAGTGACTTCGCTGGGCAACGGGATACAGGCGCTCTCGATGGCCATCGCCACGACAACCCCAACCCAGCCCACCGACTGAATGAGGTTGCGCAGGAAATCTACGATTTGTACCTCAATACCAGCCAAGAAGGAGCCTCCTTCATTCGCCCATCCTAACATCACAACAAGCAGGCGGCCTGCGGTTTCCCATTGACAAAACAAACGGCTCCGTCGTCAAACCAGCGGTCGACAGCGGAGCAGGTGATCCTCAAACCGGCCTCAATATCGCCAGTATACCATGTAATCGGCGTCCTTGCCACTTCAAGCCCCAACTGCGGTTGTGTGAAAAGACGATACTTGCTACAATTTGCCAACGTGAAGCATTACACAAGGAGGCCCAGCTAGTGGCTATTTCCCAGATAACTGAAGAACCACAGTACATCTCGCTGCTCATCAATGGTGAGCAGAGGGAGTTCGAGGTGGGACGCGATCTCCTACCCACCACTACTCTGTCCCAGTTATTGCGGGAAAGGCTGGGCTAC